>JAIVJM010000278.1 GCA_020199995.1 Acidobacteriota bacterium
AGATAGGCCCGCACCGGCTGATGGCGACGCTGACCGACGACATCCCGAGCGTCATCAACGCGCTCAGTAACGTGCCCACGCTCTGCATCAACCTCGCGGTCGTGCTCGGCTGCCTCGCGTACCTCGGCTGGCTCGCGCCGCCCGTGCTCGTCGCGGTCATCGCCTTCCTGCTGCTGGCCGCGCTCAGCTACCAGCGTCTGACGAAGATGGCTACGCGCCACTTCGCGCGCGCGCGCGAGGAGTGGGACGTGCTCTACAAGCACTTCCGCTCGATGATAGAGGGCACGAAGGAGTTGAAGCTGCACCGGCGGCGCCGCGAAGAGCTTCTAACGAACAACCTCGAAGCCTCTTCGGTCGCCGTCGGCGAGTCGCGCATCCGCGGCAACACCATCTACATCGCCGCGGGCAACTGGGGGCAGATTCTGACGTTCGTCCTCGTCGGCCTGATCGTCTTCGTGCTCCCCTCGGTGTATGCCGCGGACAGGTTGATGCTGACGGGCTACACCCTCACGATACTCTTCATGCTCGGGCCACTCCAGATCATCCTGAACACGCTCCCGATGCTCGCGCAGGCCAACGTCGCCGTCGATAAGATAGAGGCGCTCGGCCTCTCGCTCTCGAACCTTTCGAGCGAGACCGACTCGGAGGGCAGGGGCGAGGTCGGCCCCTTCCGCGACCGGCTCGAACTCGCCGGCGTCACGCACACCTACCACCGCGAGCGCGAGAACAGCAGCTTCATGCTCGGCCCCATCGACCTGAGCGTCCGCCCCGGCGAGCTCCTGTTCATCACAGGCGGCAACGGCAGCGGCAAGACCACGCTCGTCAAGCTCCTCACGGGGCTCTACATCCCCGAGGCGGGCCGGATCATGCTGCGCGGCGAGCCCGTCACCGACGAGAACAGGGACTTCTACCGGCAGCACTTCTCCGTCGTCTTCTCGGACTTCTACCTCTTCGACTCGCTGCTCGGCCTCGCCGCGCCCGAGACGGACGAGAAGGCGCGCGACTACCTGAGCCTGTTACAGCTCGAACACAAGGTGACGGTCAAGGAGGGCGCGCTCTCGACGGTCGAGCTGTCGCAGGGGCAGCGCAAGCGCCTCGCGCTCCTGACCGCGTACCTCGAAGACCGCCCCATCTATGTCTTCGACGAGTGGGCCGCCGACCAGGACCCGCTCTTCAAAGAGGTCTTCTACCTTCAACTCCTGCCCGAGCTGAAGGCCAAGGGGAAGACCGTGATAGTTATCAGCCACGACGACCGGTATTATCACGTGGCCGACCGCATCGTGAAGCTCGACTACGGCAAGATCGTGAGCGACACGCCCGTCGCCGCACCGCGCTTCGCGCCGACCGACCTGCCACTCCCGTTCGCGAAGTGACGCGGCGCGAGCGGCGTGAGTTTTTATAACTGAGACTTACGAGCCAACCACGCAGGAGGAGAACAGTCATGAGCAGAGAAGAGAGGGAAGACAACACCATCTACAAGGTGGTCGTGAACCACGAGGAGCAGTACTCGATCTGGCCCGCCGAACGTGAGAATGCGCTCGGCTGGAACGACGCGGGCAAGACCGGCACGAAGGAGGAGTGCCTCGCCTACATCAAGGAGGTCTGGACGGACATGCGCCCGCTCAGCCTGCGCAAGCAGATGGAGGAGGCCCGCCGAAGTGACGAGTTATGCCGGACATCAGCAAGCCGAACACGCAGGCGACCTCCGCCTGGTTCACGAGGCCGAAACCGAACCCGCAGGCGCGCCTGCGCCTCTTCTGCTTCCCTTACGCGGGCGGCAGCGCGCTCGCCTTCCGCAAGTGGCCACAACACCTGCCGCCGGGCGTGGAGGTCTGGGCCGCGCAACTGCCCGGCCGGGGCGTGCGCATACGCCAGACGCCTTTCACAAACCTGCACGCGCTGGTCGAAGATTTGGGCCGCGCCGTGCGCCCGCACCTCGACAAGCCCTTCGCGCTCTTCGGCCACAGCATGGGCGCGATGATTAGCTTCGAGCTGGCGCGCCTGCTGCGGAGGGAAGGCGGGCCCGCGCCCGAGCACCTGTTCGTCTCGGGCCGGCGCGCCCCGCAGATACCGGACACTGACCCGACGACCTACAACCTCCCCGACGCGGAGCTGGTCGAGGAGTTGCGCCGGCTCAACGGCACGCCGCCCGAGGTGCTCGAACACCCGGAGCTGATGGAGTTGATGCTGCCGCTGCTGCGCGCGGACTTCGAGGTGGTCGAGACCTACGACTACAAGCCCGAGCCCCCGCTCGGTTGCCCCGTCTCCGTCTTCGGCGGCTTGCAGGACTTCGAGGTCAAGCGCGAGCACCTCGAAGGCTGGCGCGAGCAGACGACCTCCGAGTTCGCCCTGCGGATGTTCGACGGCGACCACTTCTTCCTGCAACGCGCGGAGCCCGCGCTGCTGCGCATGGTCGCGCGCGAGCTGCACCGCCACGGCGCCTGAGCGCGGGATGGCGCGCACGCCCCTTACGGACTCTCACACTTAATTTTTTAACCACCCAGGAGCGACGAAATGGACACGCTACTCCGAGACCTTCGGTACAGCTTTACGCGGCTGCTCAAGAACCCGGCCTTCACGCTC
Organism: Acidobacteriota bacterium; assembly: GCA_020199995.1. Lineage (GTDB taxonomy): Bacteria > Acidobacteriota > Blastocatellia > Pyrinomonadales > Pyrinomonadaceae > JAIVJM01. Next base: position 2,584 of record JAIVJM010000278.1, read on the forward strand.
ATCGCCGTACTCTGCCTCGCGCTCAACATCGGCATCAACAGCGTCGTCTTCAGCGCCGTCTACGCGATCGTGCTCAGCCCGCTCCCGTTCGGGAACCCGGACGAGCTGGTCGTCGTCAACAGCACGAACCAGCAGAAGAACATCGGGCAGGTGGACGTTTCCATGCCGGACTATCTCGACTTCCGCGACCAGAGTCAGGCGTTCCGACAGCTCGCGGCCTTCGACAAGTTCAACTTCAACCTGACGGGCGACGCCGAGCCGGAGCGGGTACAGGGCTCGCGCGTGACGGCCGAGCTCTTCCCGATGCTCGGCGTCAACCCCGAGCGCGGCCGCTACCTCCAGGCGGGCGAAGACCGGCCGGGCGCGCCGCGCGTCGCCGTCATCAGCCACGGCCTCTGGCAGCGGCGCTTCGGCTCAGACCCGCAGATCATCAACAAGACCGTCTCGCTCGACGGCGAACAGTACGACGTGGTCGGGGTCATGCCCGCGAGCTTCCAATTCCCGGACAAGACCGTGGAGCTGTGGGCGCCGCTCAGGGTCAACCCCGACCCCGCGCTGCGCGGGAGTCGCTCGTTTCAGGTCGTCGGGCGCGTCAAGCCGGGCGTGACGGTCGAGCGCGCCGCATCAGACCTCGCTACGGTCGCCGCGCGGCTACAGCAGCAGTACCCGGACACGAACGCGGGCTGGGGCGTCATCGTGGACAGCCTCCACGACCGGGTGGTCGAGGACTTCAGGCCCGCGCTCTTCATACTCGTCGCCGCCGTCGTCTTCGTGCTGCTGATAGCCTGCGCCAACGTCGCGAACCTCCTGCTCGGGCAGGCCGCCGCGCGCCAGAAGGAGATGGCGCTGCGCTCGGCGCTCGGCGCGAGCCGCCGCAGGCTGATTCGCCAACTGCTGACGGAGAGCATGCTGCTCTCCGTAGTCAGCGGCGTGCTCGGCCTGTGCATAGCCTTCTGGGGCAACAGCCTCTTCGTCTCGCTGCTGCCCGCCAACGTCCCGCGCGCCGACCAGATAGGCGTTAACCGCTGGGTGCTCGGCTTCACGCTCGCAATCTCGATCCTGACGGGCATCGTCTTCGGCCTCATCCCCGCGCTCAGCGCCTCGAAGCCCGACCTGAACGAGACGCTGAAGGAGGGGGGCCGCTCCGGCACGGGCGGGGTGCGCCAGCGCGTCCGCAGCCTCCTCGTTATCGTGGAGCTGGCGCTCGCCCTGATGCTTCTGATCAACGCGGGCCTGATGATCAAGAGCCTCCTGCGCATACGCGAGGTCAAGACCGGCTTCAACCCTTCGAACGTCCTGACGATGCAGATAGCCCTGCCGAGGGCGAGGTACGCCGAGAACGCGCAGACCAACGGCTTCTACCAGCAGCTCTTCGACCGCGTGAAGGGCATGCCGGGCGCCGTCTCCGCCGGGCTCGTCAGCAGCCTCCCGCTCAGGGGCTCGAACATCTACGTCTTCTTCACGGCCGAGGGCCACGAGAACGACGGGGCGAGCAAGGCGCCCGCGCGCCGCCTCGCGGTCAGCCCCGGCTACTTCCGCACGATGGAGATTCTGGTCGTCAAGGGGCGCGAGTTCACGGAGCAGGACACGGCCAAATCTCAGCCCGTGGCGATGCTCAACGAGTCGCTCGCCAAGCAGCTCTGGCCGGACGGCGACGCCATCGGCAAGCGCATCAAGCTCGGCACGGCCGAGGTGGACAGCCCCTGGATGACCGTCGTCGGCATCGTCGCCGACTCCAAGCAGCACGGGCTCAACCAGAGCGCGAGCCCCGACATCTACATGCCCTACGTGCAAGACCCGCGCCGCGCGATGTCGCTCGTCGTCCGCACGCGCAGCGACCCGACGGGGCTCGTCTCGGCCGTGCGCAACGAGGTGAGGAGCGTCGACGCGAACCAGCCCGTCTACAACGTGAGGACGATGGAGCAGGTGACGGAGGAGTCTGTCGCCGGCCATCGCATCTTCGCGCGCATGCTCGGCCTGTTCGCGACGCTCGCGCTGATACTGGCCGTCGCGGGCATCTATGGCGTGATGTCCTACTCGGTCAACCAGCGGACGCGCGAGATAGGCGTGCGCATGGCGCTCGGCGCGAAGCCGCGCCACGTGCTGCGCATGATCGTGGGGCAGGGGATGGTCTTGGTGCTCGTCGGCGTCGTGGTCGGGCTGCTGCTCGCCTTCGCGCTGACGCGCGTCATGGAGAGCCTGCTCTTCGGTGTCAGCACGACCGACCCGGCGACCTTCGCGGGGATATCGCTGCTGTTGTCGGCCGTCGCGCTGCTCTCCTGCTTCATCCCCCTCAACGGCTCGCCGGTCTCCGCCCTCTCCATCAACGACAGGGCCGAGATACGCAACCGCGAGATCGGCTTCATCTTCCAGAGCTTCAACCTCCTCGGCGACCTCACGGTCTTCGACAACGTCCAGCTGCCGCTCACCTACCGCGGCATGGGCGCCCCCGAGCGCAAGGAGCGCGCGATGGAGGCGCTCAACCGCGTCGGCATGGCCCACCGCGCGAAGCACCGCCCGAGCCAACTCTCGGGCGGTCAGCAGCAGCGCGTCGCCGTCGCCCGCGCCATCGCGGGACAGCCGAGCATCCTGCTCGCCGACGAGCCCACGGGCAACCTCGACTCCGGCAACGGCGAGGCCGTCATGGAACTGCTCCGCGAGCTTCACCGCGGCGGCGCGACCATCTGCATGGTGACGCACGACCCGCGCTACGCGAAACATGCCGACCGCGTCATACGACTCCACGACGGCGTCGTGGCGACGGACGCGCGCGCGCGGCAGGAGCCGCGTCCCGACATGCAGCCTGCCGCGGAGGTTAACTGAGCGGCGGGCCGCGCTACAGCGGGAAGCTCCTGCTCACCATCGTCGTGGTGTTGTACCAAAGCGGCGCGAGCGCCGTGCCCTCCGGCCTCGGCCTGTAGGTGACGCCCTGCAACTCGGGCAGGCCGTAAGACTGATCTATGACCCTCAGCTTCAAGCCCTGCGCGGCGCGCACCTCCAGCTTCAGGTCAAGCCCTTCGGGAGGCGCGGCGTAGTAGCGCAGGCCGAAGGCGCGTGGCTGCGCGCCTTCGACTGGCCGCGGTAGATTCTCCACGCGCCGCCCGTTGACCGTCATCGAAAGAGGCTCGGACTCTCCCTCCACGAAGACGCCTATAATGGGCGCCCGCCTCTGCGAAGTGACGCTCAGGTGCAGGGAGCGCGTCCCGTCCGTCGTCCCGTCCGAGAGCACCGTGACGTTCGGCGGTGCGAGTTGCGCGGCCGGGGCTGGCGACTGCGGAAATGCGCCGCCGAAGCCTGGGAAGAATTCAACCAACGGCTTCGGCGCGCCGCGGCCCGCGAAGAACTGCGAAGTCCACTCGTCCTCGCGGCCCGCGCCGGCCCAGGCGCCGGAGCCCGTGTCCGCGTTCAGGGCGTAGAAGATGCTGCTCTGGCGCGAGCCGCTCCCGCCCCCGTCCGACATGAGCGCCGCCGCAACGCACGCGAGACTCAGCAGCGCGCAGGCGATGGGCACCGCCCACGCCCTCGTAGAGTGTGAGAGGCCCGCGAGCACCGCGACGGGCGCGAGCGTCAGAGCCGCGATGAGCGCCACCGTCGTCGATGCATTGAGCGTCAGCGCGACGTGCGTCTGGTAGATGACGGGCGCCGCCAGCACGACCAGAGGCACGGCGAAGATCGTCAGCACGACGAGCGACCGCGAAGGACGAAGCCCGTCACTGTCTCCCCACTTTAGAACGACCGCGAGTCCCGCGAGCATGAAAAGTAACGGCCACGCGAAGAGGTAACTTCCGCCCGGCACGAGGAGGCTCGACGCGATCAGCAAAAGCAGCCAGCCGAAGAGCGCGCCCAACAGAAGGCCCCCCGCGCCCACGCGCCGCGTGAAGAACACGTAGACGGCCGAGACCGCTGCGAGGCTCAGCAGCACGAACCCGATCAGGTAGAGGTCGCCTCCGCCGGCGCTGTCCGGCGGGACTTCCCCGTACGAAGGACGCAGCGCCCTCACGAGCCGCCACACGAGCCACACCGACGCGGGCGCGAGCAACAGGCTCAGCAGAAAGGCCGAGAACCCGAACGCGGCGCCGCCCGGCTTTAGGAGCCCCTTCCGCCAGCCGTAGAAGGCGACGCAGACGAAGAGCAGCGCGACGAGAATCATCAGGGGCAGAACCCAACGGCCCGAGTAATGCACGAAGGTGTGGCCGAACGGGTTGAAGTAGACAGCGTCACCCTCGGCCTGCACGCTCGACCGCCCGAGCCGCCTCGCCAGCGCGAGCGCGTAGCCGCCCTGCTGTTGGAGACTGCCGCGGTCTAGGTTCTCGACCGTGTCGAGTGACGTGTGATAACGAGTAAGGTTCTTGATGTACGCGAAGTTCAGCCCGGCCATGCCCGTCTGCTTGAAGATTGTCAGGTCAGTGTCGTTCGGCAGGAGCTTGTAGATTTCGTAGGAGAGCGAGTTGGCGACCGGGTGTGGGGCCGCTTCGGCGAACTGCCGGATGAGGCCGCCGTTGCCCGCACTCGTCTCGAACATCATTGCGGGGCCGCCGCTCCCGCGCGCGTCGAAGTTGAGCACGACGCCGACGTCCCGTGCCCAGGGGTGCTCCTTCGCGAAAGCTCGGGCGCCGAGCAGCCCGATCTCTTCGGCGTCCGTAAAGAGCAGTATCACGTCGCCCGCGGGGGGCGGCCCGGCCTTCAGCGCCCTCGCGGTCTCAAGCAACGCGGCGACGCCCGAGCCGTCGTCGCTCGCGCCGGGGGCCGTCGGCACGGAGTCGTAATGCGAGGCGAGCAGCACGGCCTTTCCGTCGCCGCCCTTGAACCTCGCCACGACATTCTCGACGCCCCCCGCTATCGCGACCGCGCCGCGCGGGCTGCCGAGCGCAGTCGTCCTCTGAATCTCCGGGGAGAGCCCGAGCGAGGAGAGTGCGCCGAAGACGTAGTCGCGCGCGGCCGCGTGCTCGGCAGAGCCCACGGGGCGCGGTCGCGCCGCAATCGCCTCGACGTGCGCGAGCGCGCGGGCGGCGGAGAAGTCGGCGGGCGACGCAGTCTCCGGCGCGGGCGCGGGCGGGCGCTGTGCGTAGTTGCTGAAGAACGCAAGGAGTCCGAGAAGTAAAAGCGATAACGGGTAGAGGAGAGGCCGCGTGCCGCGCGGCGTGCCGTCCGTACTCTTCTTCATTGTCTCATCATGCTCCGGTAGTTGATTCCAAGGTGGGGAATGGTCGGCCTTCGCGCGCATCTTCTGCACTAAGAGTTACAAGCGCGAAGGCAGTTCGGCGGGGCATCTGCGAACGGCGCGCGTTCGCGTTCGTACGTCGCTTGTGCGTCGGAGTCGGAGAGCTTTAGTCGCCCTTGGAAGGCGGGCGACCGGCCGTGTCGGTCAGGCGTTCACTGTGCTCTTTTCACGGCCGCCGAGTCTATGTCGAGCCAGACCTGATTCTTCAGAGTCGTCAGCAGAATCATGATCCTCTCTTTGTCCTTCATCGAACGCTTGAAGATGCCGACGAAGCCCTTGAATGGGCCTTCGTGAATGATAACTTTATCGCCCTGCTTGAAGTCCTCTTCGAGCCTGACGTAGCCGTCCTCCCCGACGCGCGCTTTGACGGTCTCGATGATTTCGTCGTCGACCGGCAGGGGCTTCCCGCCGAAGCTCACGACTTCGTGGACTCCGCGCGTGAAACGAACCTTGTGATACATCTCCTGCGCGTTGAAGCGCGCGAAAATATAGCCGGGGAATAGAGGCTTTATCTGATAGGTCAGGCTCCTACTCAGCCTGTTGTAGCGGCGTACCTTGAGCCAGGGGGAGCAGGTCTCGACGCGCCACGCGCGCAGGTTCTCGTTCGTGCGCTCTTCCTGTTTCGGCTTCGTGTGAATCGCGTACCAGTGAGGCGTATTCTCCATGGGAATGCTCCTGCGGATAGCAGCAACTTCGCCGTGTGTTATCGGAAAGGGCGTCGGGTGCGCCCTGAGGCCCGCAAAAAGTAACTCTCAACTTCTCTAATTAACGCCGGATTTATTGTATTGGGGAATTTTTGTGACGAGGGATGCGGCAGCCGTCGAGCTTACGCACAGTCGCGCTCTAAATCCGTAAGCGATGCTCTGCGAGCGAGACTGACGCGACCAGCTTGCTGAAAAAAGGACGTAACAGTTATCAAACATTCCCTTACGCGCGTCCGATAAAGTCTTACCCCCCAACTCCCTACGCGCAACAGGAGATAGAGACGAACAATCACCACAACACCCACAAAACTCCAACTCAACTTCCGGCTTGCAAAAATAAATGTATCACACAATAAAAGTTTTGGCATAGCGCCTTACGCCGCGTGCTCACTTTCAAACAACCACACGTAGCTCTCATAGGCGACCGGACGCGCGGAGAGGTTTTAGGGCATCCATTACATAGTGAACTACGACTCTGAGCGATACGCAGATTCTATCTCCCTGTACAAGTGCGTATTCCGGTCGAAAGTGACCACCCGTTCCACTGATTAGTGGCCACCCATTCCGCTCAGGTGACCACCCATTCCGAAAAGTGGTACACCCGCATCAGCCCTCCCGGTTAGCGCTGGATTTTAACTGACTGGCTCGCCCATCCTCCCGTGAGGAGGAACGCCGATGCCAGCACAGAGACTATCCATGCGCAAGCTCAAAGAAGTCTTACGACTCAGTTATAGCGCGGGCCTGAGCCAGCGGCAGATCGCCCGCAGCCTCTCCCTATCCAAGACCACCGTTAATAAGTACGTCGAGTTGGCCTGCGACGCGGGCATCACCTCGTGGCCCCTGCCGGAGGGGATGGACGACGCGGCGCTCGCCCGCGCGCTCTTCCCCGGCTCGGTCTCGAACTGGTCTCAGCAGTTCACGCAGCCCAACTTCGCCGCGATCCACCAGGAGCTCAAGCGCAAGGGTGTCACCCTCCAGCTCCTCTGGGAGGAGTACGCCGCCTGCAACCCTGACGCCGCCTACCAGTACTCCTGGTTCTGCGAACTCTACGGCGAGTGGAGGCAGCGCCTCCGGGTCAGCATGCGGCAGACACATCGCGCCGGCGAGAAGCTCTTCGTCGATTACTGCGGGCAGACCGTGACGGTCACTGACCCTTCGACCGGTGAGGCGCGCGAGGCGCAGGTCTTCGTCGCCGTCCTCGGCGCGTCGAGCTACACGTATGCCGAAGCCACCCGGACGCAACAGCTCCCGGACTGGATCAGTTCGCACGTCCGCGCCTTGGAGTTCTTCGGCGGCGTGCCTGAACTGATC
>JAIVJM010000279.1 GCA_020199995.1 Acidobacteriota bacterium
GTTCCTCGGGGAGTCTTTCGGCGGGCTGTTGACGATGGCGGCGGCGCTCGAACATCCGCGGATGTTCGAGCGCATGATTCTGTTGAACACCTTCCCGCACTTCGTCCAGCGAGCGCGCATCAATCTCGGTGTGCTGTGCTTCTCGCTCCTGCCCTATCCGTTTATGAAGGCGCACCGCACGCGCACGGCGCGGCACGTGCTCTTCAGCAAAGACGTGAGCGAAGAAGACCGGCGGCTCTTCCGCGAGCGCACGCGCATCGTCGCGCACGAGGGTTACGTCTCGCGCATGCGCATCATCCGCGACACTGACTTGCGACCGCGTCTGAAGGAGATTGAAGTCCCCGCGCTCGTCGTCGCGGGGACTGCCGACAGGCTCCTTGATAGCGTCCGCGCGGCGCGCCTGTTGGTCGAGCGGTTGTCGCGCGCGCGCCTCAAGCTGCTCGAAGGCACGGGGCACGTCGCGCTCCTGTCGGGGCGCGTGCGCGTGCGCGACTGGCTCGGCGAGTTCGACGATTTTTAAATTTACGGGAGCTTTCGGAACGACGCCCGTGCATCAAACGTGTAAGCTGTGACTGCCGGCCCCACCCGAACGGGTGGGGCCGGCAGTCACAGACGGCGAAAAGGGGAAGGAAACTTTTGGATCGAAGAGAAAACCTGCTCAAGGCTTTCGCGACAGTGCTCGCTCTCTTGTGCCTCGGCGGCAGCACCCTCGCGCAAGTCCGCACCGAAGTCGCCGCCAGCCCCTTCTCCCCCGCGCCGTACCGCGTCGGCGAGCGGCTCACCTATAACGTCTCATTCTCGAACTTCCCGACCGCCGCGCACGTCGAACTGCTGGTCGCCGGGCGCGGCCAGTTCTACGGGCGCGACGGCGTCGAGCTGCACGCGCACGTTGAGACCATCGGCGTCGTCCAAGCCGCTCTCTACTCCATCAACAACGATTACATCACACACGTTGACCCTTCAACGGGCCTCCCCTACCGCGCGCAGCAGGTCATCCGCGAGGCCACGCGCACGGACAACCTGACGCTCGACTTCAACGCGAGCGGCGACGCTACGGCGAGAGCGCCCGCCGCGCCCCAGACGCCGGGCGCTCTCGCCGGCTCATACGATTTTCTCTCAGCCATCTACCGGCTGCGCGCGCTCCCGCTCACGCAGGGCGCGACCTACAGCTTCCCGGTGCAAAACGGCACAACCCTGTATCACGCGGAGCTGAAAGTGACCGGCAGCGAATTGGTCAAGACCAACGTCGGCTCGTCCATGACGTTCGTCACGGAGGTGCGCGTGCGCGACAACAAGGAGGCCGACGATTACCGCGTCCGCATCTACTTCACGGGCGATGAGCGGCACCTCCCCGTGCTCCTCACGGCGCGCCACCGCGCCGGCGAGATTCGCCTCGAACTCGCCAGCGCCGAGACTGTGACCGAGCCCGCGTCACTAGTCCAGAGTCCGGCTAACCCATTGTCCCCAACGCCGCCGGGCATCCCCCTTCCGCCCGCCGCCACGCCGGGGGCTCCCTCGGCGATTAACCCGAACGCCCGGCCCTCGACGCCGCGCGTACCCGCGGCAGGGGCCGAAGCGCTGCCCGTGCTCCCCTTCGCGCCCGGCGAGCAACTGAACTTCAACTTCTTCCTCGGCCCAAACCCGCAGCCCATCGGCACGGCCTCGTTCCAAGTACGAGCCCGCGCCAAATACTTCAACCGCGACGGACTCCTCCTCTCCGCCGTCATGCAGACGACGGGCGCGGGACTGCGCCTCTTCCCCGTCAACGACCAGCTCAGCTCCTACGTGGACGCGCGCTCGCTGCTCCCCTTCCGCACCGAGCTGAACTTGCAGGAGGGACAGCGACGCGCGCGCTGGGTCGTGTCTGCGGATCAGAACGGCGGCAACGCGCTCTTCGACGACGGCACGCGCGTCGAGATTCCCGTCGCCACACACGATCTCGTCTCGGTCTTCTACGCGCTGCGCTCTTTCGACCTCTCGCCGCAAAAGCGCAACGCCGTCTCGCTGCTCGTCAACAAGCGCCCGCGCCTGCTCTACATCACCACTCTGCGCCAGGCCACGCTCGCGCTCGCGGGACAACAAATCCCCGCCGTCGAGCTTTCGCTCATCACGGACGATCCCACCGGCGACCGCTTTCAACTGCGCCTCTGGGTCAGCACGGACAAGCGTCGCCTGCCCCTCCGGCTGACGGCCCAGACGCCCCTCGGCCCCATCCGCGCCGACCTCGCGATCATCCCGACGGCGCTCCACTAAAGCAGAAATTCGCATCAGGCGAGCGGGACAGGCATTCGTGCCTGTCCCGCTCGCCCGAGACTCTGGCGCGCATGCCCGCCCCCTCCCTCAATCGAGATGGCACGGTTGAGTCCTAAGATGAAATTGAAATCTATTTTCAACTCGGTTATAGTATGATGGTGACGAAAGGCATCTCTCCGCCCGTTGTCGCTTCATATTTTGCATGTCATGGTGAGGGCCGCATGAGTGTCGCGCAGAGCATCCCGGACATACCGGAAACGTCTTTCAAAGAGGCTGGCGAGAGTGCCGGGCGCTCCGTTTCGCTCGACCGTCTGCCGCACGGCGCACACGCGCGCGTGTTCTCGGTCGGAGGATCAGGGGCCGTCGCGCGGCGCCTGATGGAGATGGGCGTCGTGCCCGGCGCGCCCGTGTGCGTCGTTAAATGCGCCCCCCTCGGCGACCCGCTCGAAGTCCGCGTCCGCGACTACCACCTCGCGTTGCGCCGCAACGAGGCGCAAATGATTTCGGTGGTAATAAGCGATAAGGAAAAGCCGTGAATCGTAAATCGTAAATCGTGAATAGAAAGAACAGCTTTTCTCTTGTCACGATTTTCTATTCACGATTCACGATTTACGATTCACGGCTTTTATTTTTATGAGCACTACTCTCGAATCCCCTGCACAGGTTGACGGGCTCGACGACGCGGAGGCGGCGCGCGGGGCGCGCACGCTGACGGTGGCGCTGGCGGGTAATCCGAACGCGGGCAAGACGAGCCTTTTCAACGCGCTCACGGGGCTCAGGCAAAAGGTCGCCAACTACCCCGGCGTGACGGTCGAGCGCAAGGAGGGCGATTGGCAGCTCGCGCCCGACTCGCCCCCGGCGCGCCTGATAGACCTACCCGGACTCTACAGCCTCGACGCGGCCTCGATTGACGAGCGGATCGCGCGCGACGTCCTCACGGGTCGAGTCGCCGGCACGCCCGCGCCCGACGTCGTCGTCGCCGTCGTGGACGCCACCAACCTCGAACGCAACCTCTATCTTGTCACGCAGCTTCTGGAAGTGAACCGCCCGCTCGTCGTCGCCCTGACGATGGTTGATTTGGCCGAGCGCGAACAAATCGAGATTGACGCGCTACGCTTGAGCGAGGCGCTTGGCGTCGCGGTCGTCCCCGTCACGGCGCGGCAGGGACGGGGGTTGGACGAGCTGGCGCGCGCCGTCACGGAGGCGGCGGAGGGGCTGGCGGCGGGCGCGAAGTGGCGTCTCTCGCCGCAGGCGGAGGAAGAGATAGGGCGGCTCTCGGTGGATGGCGGGGGCTTCGGTCGGGAGGCGGCGCTGCGCGACCTCTACTCCGATGAAGTGCCGGAAGACGCGGAGCGGCGCGAGGCCGTCGCGCACGCGCGTTCGCGGCTCGCGCAATCGAACGAGCAGTGGTGGCAGGAGCCTTTGACGGCGCGCTACGAGTGGATCGGGAGCGCCGCCGGGGGGGCCGTGCGCGGCAGGCGGGCCGCGCGCGAGCGCACGACGGCGACCGACCGCATTGACGCTTTGGTGACGCACAGAATCTTCGGCCCTGTCGTGCTGCTCCTCGTGATGCTGGTCGTCTTCCAGACGATCTTCTCCTGGGCGACGCTGCCGATGGATTTGATCTCTCAGGGCTTCGGCACGCTCGGCGAGGCGGTGCGCGGCTGGATGCCGCCCGGACTCCTGACGAACCTGCTGGTGGACGGCGTCATCGCGGGCGTGGGCGGCGTGCTCGTCTTCCTGCCGCAAATTCTCCTGCTCTTTTTCTTCATCGCGCTTCTGGAAGACAGCGGCTATATGTCGCGCGCGGCCTTCCTGATGGACCGGCTGATGCGTGGGGTGGGCCTGCACGGCAAGGCCTTCATGCCGCTTTTGTCGAGCTTTGCCTGCGCGATTCCGGGCATCATGGCGACGCGGACGATTGAGAACCCGAAGGATCGTCTGGCGACCATCATGATCGCGCCGTTCATGAGTTGTTCAGCGCGTCTGCCGGTCTACACCCTGATGATCGCGTCGTTCTTCACCGACAAAAAACTCTTCGGCTTCATCTCGGTCGGCGCGCTCATCATCCTCTCGATGTATCTGCTCGGCATCGCGGTCGCGGTCTGCGTGGCGTGGGTTTTGAAGCGGACGATTCTGAAAGCGCCGCCGCCGCCGCTCGTTTTGGAGCTTCCGCCCTACCGCCTGCCGGGCTTCATGAACATCGTGCAGACGATGCGCTCGCGCGCGTGGATTTTCGTCAAGCGCGCGGGCACGGTCATCATGGCGATCTCGATTCTGCTCTGGGCGCTGATGACATTCCCGCGCGCCGCCGGCTCGCCCGCGCCGGACGCAAGCGAGGGCGCTGCCGTCCAGGCGATGCGCGAGACGGGCGCGGAATCGCGCGGAGCGCACGCACCGGAGACCGACCCCGCGCCGAACGCCACGACGCCCGAGGACTCGACCGACGAGGGCGAGCAGTTGCGGCAGAGCTACGCGGGACGTCTGGGCCGCGCGCTCGAACCCGCCATCGAGCCGCTCGGCTTTGACTGGAAGATGGGCATCGGTCTCATCGCGTCATTCGCCGCGCGCGAGACGCTGGTTTCGACGCTCTCAATCGTCTACAACGTCGGCAAGGACGCGACCGAAGAGTCGCCCTCGCTGATCGGGGCCGTGCGCAGCGCACGGCGGCCCGACGGGAGGCCCGCGTGGACGCCGCTCGTCGCCGTCTCGATGATGGTCTTCTTCGTGCTGGCGTGCCAGTGCATGTCCACCATCGCCGTCGTCCGCCGCGAGACGAACTCGTGGCGGTGGCCGCTCTTCATGGTCGGCTACATGCTCGTGCTCGCCTACATCGCCTCGTTCATCACGTATCAGGGCGGGCGTCTACTGGGTCTGGAGTGAAGTTAAAGATGTTCGACTGGCAGTCAATCGCGGTCGCCCTCATCATCCTCTGCGCGCTCGCCTACGTTGGGCGGCGCGGGCTCTCGCGTCTGCGCTCATTCCGCGCGGGCGGGAAGGGCGG
>JAIVJM010000280.1 GCA_020199995.1 Acidobacteriota bacterium
GAAAGATACTCCGCGTTCGGGTCGTTGCTCACGTTCACGAACGGCAGGACGGCAATCGAGTCTATCGCCTCCCCGCCTTTGGCGAAGTAAGAGTAGTAGCCAAAGAGCGCGACCGCGACGAGGACTACCGCCGTAATTACAACCATGCTCCACTTGCGACGCCTGAGAGTGTCTACTGCGACAGTTCGGTTGGTGCGTCTTGGCACGACGGCAAGCTCGCCGGTGCGCGCGGTGTTCAAATCATGCGTCACCTGCTGGACAGTTTGATACCGCTTGTCCGCGTCCTTCGCCAAACACCGGTTCACCACTCTTACCAGTGCTGCCGGCATTCGCGGATCATTAGATGAGAGCTCCGGCGGCTGCTCATGCAAAATTGCGCCAATAGTTTCGGCGTCGGTGTTGCGCTGAAAAGCCGCCTGGCCACTCAACATCTCATAGAGCACGACGCCGAAACTGAATATGTCGCTGCGTGCATCAACCGGCCGACCGCAGAGCTGTTCGGGCGACATATAAGGCACGGTTCCAAGTATCATTCCGGCCGTTGTCAGGATCCGTCTGGTCTCGGCTCCGTCTGGTTTGACTAAGGCGGTACTCGCGGTTTTCGCCAGACCAAAATCAAGAACCTTTACTTGGCCGCGGCTGGTAAGCATGACGTTCGAAGGCTTGATATCGCGGTGAACAATATTGTGCGCGTGTGCCTCAGCCAGCGCGTCAGCGACCTGCGATGCGACAATCATCGAGTCCTCAGGCGAAAGCTTTCCTTTGGCCATGCGCGCTTCGAGGGTTTCACCTTCGATGTATTGCATCGCGATGTACCTTTGGTCGTCGGCTTCACCGACTTCATAAATGGCGCAGATGTTCGGATGATCGAGCGCGGCTGCCGCCTGAGCTTCACGCAACAAGCGCCCGCGCCCGTCTTCATTGCCATACCTTGCGCCAGGCACAAATTTGAGGGCCACGTTGCGTCTGAGCTTCGTATCTTCGGCAAGATAAACCTTGCCCATTCCACCTTCGCCGAGTACAGAACGAATCTCGTAATGACCGATGGTCTCGCCCGGGTTGAACGCGAGGTCGCCAGTCAACATGTCAGCCGCGGCAACATAAGCCGGCGCATCAATGAAGTGGTCTCCCGATTCGTGAGCTGAGATCAGCCAGGCGGCTTCCCTCCTCAACTCTTCGTTTCCGCGGCAAGCCTCGTCGAGAAACACCGGACGGTCCCGGGGCTCCTTTTCGAGCGCGGCGTGAAAAAGGTCCTCAACCTGTTGCCATTGTTCGTCGGTTGCCATGATTCCTTTGCTCTATAAACTCATGCGTGAATTCACCAGGAAACCTCTCACGCGAGCGGGAGAACAACTTGCATTACGGCTGTCAGGAGCGTGAACACTCAATCTACAGTCATCTCTTTTTGCAGCCAGGCCCTGGCGAAAGTCCAATCGCGCATTACCGTGCCGGGTGAAACCTTTAGCGCCTCTGCTGTTTCCTCGATGCTCATGCCGCCAAAGAAACGCAGTTCGACGATGCGGCTCTTGCGCGGATCTATTTTCTCTAATCTGTTCAAGGCGTCGTCGAGGGCCATCACACTGGCCGACTGCTCTTGCGCGACGTTTGTGGCCTCATTCAAAGAAACGCGAATCGCGCCGCCCCCGCGTTTAGCGAAATTTCGATGGCGTGCCTGATCGACCAAAATCTGACGCATCAGCCGCGCGGCAATACCAAAAAAGTGCGTCCGACTTTCCCATTGAATCTTGCTTTGGTCCACCAGCCGGACATATGCCTCGTTGACGAGCGCGGAGGTCTGCAACGTGTGACCGGGCTTTTCGCGGCGCATGTACTGATGAGCGAGTCTCCGCAGCTCGTCGTAAACCAACGGCATCAGCTCGTCCGGCACCGACTCATCGCCTGCGCCCCAATCTTTCAGCAGCTTAGTTACTTGATGTGAAGGCCTCGTCATCTCGCTCTATCCAGAAGGGACGCTTTATGAAGTAATGGCAGGAAATCCGACGAAAGCGCTAACCCATTCGGCTCCGTCGCTCCCCTGTTAGAGGTCTCGGCGACGATTCGCGCACTAGTAAGTAGGGCACAGGATAACAGAACTCGCCGCGGGCAGGCTAGCCCGATGCGTGAATGGACTTCGTAAAGAACAGGAGATTGAGATGAGAAAGATGAGATTTATCACGGTATATCTATTCGGTCTGGCCCTGGCGCTGGCCGGTCTGACTTCGGCTGCTACCGCCCAGACCGCCGCACTCAAGCGGAACGGCAAGATCGCATTCTCCGTTGGCGGAATCACAAGCGCCAGCGGCATCTGGGTGATGAACCCCGACGGCAGTGACCTGAAGCAACTTTCCTCCAATCAGCACGATTATCTTCCGTCGTGGTCGCCGGACGGCACACAGATCGCGTACATAAGGCAGATTCAAAGCGGACCCGGCAGATTTCATATTGAGGTCTTTCTAATGAATGCCGACGGCAGTAATCAGAGGAGTCTCACCCGACCGGGGGTCGCCTTTTATGGAAGGCTTACCTGGTCTCCCGACGGGGCGAAGATCGCTTTCTTAGGCTACGTGGGCCAAACCGCCTTATCGCTCTACATGATGAACGCTGACGGTAGCGACCAAAAAATCATCGGTGCGGGTTGGGATCCCGACTGGTCCCCGGACGGGTCAAAGTTGGCTGTGAGCGGCGGCGACGGCATCTACGTTTTGAATGCCGACGGGAGCGGGCGCACTCAAATCACCGCGCCCAAGAATCCCTCTCCCAATCTTTTTGATTATGACTGGTTGCCCACCTGGTCGCCTGACGGCAAGAGAATCATGTTCAACCGGTCGGTCGGCTGTGACCCAGCCGGAGACTACGACTGTGCGAGCACGACTATCTGGACGGTCAACGCCGACGGTAGCGGCCCGGCGAAGCTCGCCGACATCGAGACTTACGGTTTCGACTGGTCGCCTGACGGCGCGAAGATTGTTTTCTCAGCGGCTGACAATGTCCGAGGTCTAGACCTGTTTGTGATGAATACCGACGGCAGTGGTATCACGAACGTTACCAACATCGCCTTTCAGGGAGAGGTTCAGCCGTCATGGCAGGCCGTTGCTTTCACCACGCCGCCCGCCCCCAACCCGATAGACGATCCGCAGTTCTTCGTCCGCCAGCACTACCTCGACTTCCTCTCGCGCGAGCCCGAGACGGGCGGCTTCACCGACTGGGTCAACACGCTTAACAACTGCCCCTCGGGCGACACCACCTGCGACCGCGTCACGGTGTCGCGCAACTTCTTCCTCTCCGACGAGTTCGCGCTCAAGGGCTTGTACGTGTTCCGCTTCTACAAGGCGGCGTTCGGTCGGCTCCCCTTCTTCGAGCAGGTGATGCCCGACATGCGCTCGGTCACCGCCCCCTCGACCGCCGAGGTGCGGCAGAAGAAGGCTGCTTACGCCGCCAGCTTCGTCCAGCGCGCCGAGTTCCAGGCGGCTTACGGGTCGCTCTCGAACGCGGCTTACGTCTCGTCGCTGCTCGCTCGCTACAACCTCCAGTCGATCACGACCATCGATCCGCAGAACCCGGACACGGGCTCTCAGGTCACGCTGACGGCCGCCGACCTGACCAACCAGCTCGACTCGGGGGCGCTCGACCGCGGGAAGGTCTTGCGGGCGGTGGTCGACAGCACGCAGGTCTCGCGGGCGGAGTTCAACAGCGGCTTCGTCGCGATGCAGTACTACGGCTACCTGCGACGCACGCCGGAAGACGGGGGCTACAACGACTGGCTGCGCACCATCCAGGCGAACCCGGCCGACATCCGCTCGATGGTCAACGGCTTCATGAACTCGACGGAGTACCGGGCAAGGTTCGGCACGCCGTAAGCGGCTATTAGGGGTGAAGATGAGCGAGAGCGGCATGAGGATAGGCTTCCCTCATGCCGCTCTCGTCTTCAGGGCTAGTGATAACGAGGCGGGTATATCCTACGATCACGGGGTCGCGCCGTAGGATGTTTTCAGCGTCTCAGTCGATAGAGCTTCGACAGCACGACACCCCTCCGCTCGGGTTAGGATACAGGTAGAGGGTCTCTTACTAAACAGCGTCGGGTGTTTGGTAGGGTGTCGGAATAAACAACATTCTGAAATTGTTCTATCCGTCGCCGCCGCCCGCGTGCTATAAAATTTGAAGGGCGCAAACATCTCGCCCGCCCCCGCCCCGCCCGCGCCTCACGGGTTCCCGCTCAAAAAATTCGCAGGGAGTTGAAAGAAAATGAAACGGACGATCTTCGTGCGCTCGTTTGCGCTCTCGGCGTGTCTCGCGTGCGCCGCCGCTGCCTCGGCGCAGCAGCCGCGCGCGCGGCGCGGCGGTCTCGATAATCTCTCGCTGCCGTCGCGCGGCGCGGGCTCAGCCGCGTCGCCCGTGGACGCGCCCGCGGGCTGGCTGACCTTCGCGCCCGAGGGCGCGGGCTTCACCGTGTCGATGCCGGGCGTGCCCGAAGAGCCGACCCCGAGGGGCGCGAGCGCGGGCGCGCGTGGGCAGCAGTTCCGCAGCTACCGCCTGCGAGAGGGGGGGCTCGACTACGAGATCGTCCGCACGCCGCCGCTGCCGCCCGAGGTGTTCGCGAAGGAGAACTTCGAGGACGAGTTCTACGCGATGCTGCCGCGGTTCCTCGCGCTGGGGGCGAAGGCGGGGATGCCGGAGTTGCACCTGGAGATGACGGGCGAGCGCGCGGTCGAGTCGGGCGGTCGCGCCGGGCGCGAGTACGATTTCTCTTCGCGCACGCACCGCTCGCGCGTGAGGGTCTTCCTCGTCGAGCGCGCGATGCTGTTCGTCGCGCTGACGGGTGCGAAGGCGGCATTCTCGGAGGCGAAGCTGCGCGCCTACCTCGACTCCTTCACGCTGTCGCAGTGATTGTCCGTGGTCCGTGGTCAGTGGTCAGTTGTCCGTGGTTTGCCGCGCGTGGGTTGCGTTTAGGGCGATAGAGACGAATATGAGGGCTCAACAACTGACCACTGACAACTGACCACGGACAACCCTTAAAACCTTTTTCGTGCTTACTCTTTCGGCGTTCGCGCCCTTAGGTTATAATGCCCGCGGGCGTACACGACTAAGTTTAGCCCCGGATTTCGCGCACGCCACCACCCAGAGTCGTAATTCGGCACGGTCAAGGTCACTTATGTTCGAACGCTACACGGAGAAGGCGCGGCGGGTGATTTTCTTCGCGCGCTACGAAGCCTCGCAATTCGGCGCGCCCGCCATCGAGCCGGAACACCTCCTGCTAAGAGTCCGACCGGCTGCAACACCGCCACATCGGGACGGAGCATCTGCTGCTCGGGCTCCTGCGCGAAGAGCGCTCGATGGCCGCCGAGATTCTCTACGAGCGGGGCTTGCGCCTCGCCGCCGTGCGCGAAGAGGTCGCGCGCGCCACGGGGTCGGACTCGCGCTCCTCGCAGAAGAAGGACACGCCGCACCTCGCGGAGTTCTCGCGCGATCTCACGGAGGACGCGGCGAACGACAAGCTCGACCCGCTCGTCGGTCGCGACTCCGAGATCGAGCGCGTGATCCAGATTCTCTGCCGCCGCACGAAGAACAACCCGGTGCTGATCGGCGAGCCGGGCGTCGGCAAGACGGCCATCGTCGAAGGGCTCGCGCAGCGGATCATGCGCGGCGAAGTCCCGTCGTTTTTAGAGAACAAGCGCATCCTGTCGCTCGACCTCAGCCTGATCGTCGCGGGCACGAAGTACCGCGGTCAGTTCGAGGAGCGCCTCAAGCAGATCATGCGCGAGCTGATCGAGAACCCGCAGTACATCGTCTTCATCGACGAGCTGCACACGCTCGTCGGCGCCGGATCGGCTGAAGGGTCGCTCGACGCGGCGAACATCCTGAAGCCGGCGCTCTCGCGCGGCGAGATTCAGTGCGTCGGCGCGACCACCCCGGCGGAGTTCCGCAAGTCGATCGAAAAGGATCGCTCGTTAGAGCGCCGCTTCCAGGCGGTGAAAGTGCCGCCGCCGACCGAGGCGGAAGCCGTGCAAATCCTGGGCGGCGTGAGAGAGCGCTACGAGGCTTTCCACCAGGTGCGCTACACCGAGGACGCCCTCGAGGCGGCCGTCTACCAGTCGAACCGCTACATCCCCGACCGCTTCCTGCCCGACAAAGCCATCGACGTGATCGACGAGGCGGGCGCGCGCGTCAAGCTCCGCGCCCGGCGCGAGCTGACCATCGGCGACGCGCCGCGCGCGACAGCGGACGAGCGGATGCGCACGACCTACATCGTCGACAGCCTGACGGGCGCGCGCATCACCGAGGAAGACGACATGCTCGTCTCGGTCGCCGTCACGAAGGACGACATCGAGGACGTGATCGCGCGCTGGACGGGCATCCCCGTCACCTCCCTCAAGGAGGAGGAGATGCAGAAGCTGCTGCGCATCGAGGACGAGCTGCGACGGCGCGTCATCTCTCAGCGACCCGCCATCTCGGCACTCGCGCGCTCCATCCGCCGCTCGCGCGCAGGGCTCAAGAACCCGCAGCGACCCGTCGGCTCGTTCCTCTTCCTGGGCCCGACCGGCGTCGGCAAGACGGAAGTCGCCCGCTCGCTCGCCGAGTTCCTGTTCGGCTCCGAGCGCGCGATGATCCGCTTCGACATGAGCGAGTTCATGGAGAAGCACTCGGTCTCGAAGCTGATCGGTAGCCCTCCCGGCTACGTCGGGCACGAGGAGGGCGGGCAGCTGACCGAGAGGATCAAGCGCTCGCCGTACTCCGTGCTGCTCTTCGACGAGATCGAGAAGGCGCACCCGGACATCTTCAACGTCCTGCTGCAGGTCTTCGAGGACGGGATGCTGACCGACGCCCTCGGCAACACGGTCGATTTCAAGCACGCGATCATCGTGATGACCTCGAACATCGGCGCGCGCTTCATCCAGAAGCGCGGCACGATGGGCTTCCAGTCGAGCCCCGTGGACTCGCGCGAGAAGCTGGAAGAGATGGTCATGGCTTCGGTCAAGCAGACCTTCAACCCCGAGTTCATCAACCGCCTCGACGAGATCATCATCTTCGACGAGCTCCTCGAGGAGGAGCTGCTGGAGATCGTCGGCTTGCAGGTCGAGATGCTGAACCGCACGCTCAAGACGCGCGGGCTCGAGGTGCGGCTGACGGAAGAGGCGCGGCGCTGGATCGTGCAGAAGACCTGCGCCGACCGCTCCTACGGGGCGCGACCGCTGAGGCGCGCGCTGCAGAAGTACGTCGAAGACCCGCTCTCGGAGGCTCTCATCCAGGGCGAGCTGGCGGGCATGGCGGTCATCGAGGTTTACGAGGACGCGGGCTCGCTCTCGCACCGCCCGGCGCGGGTCGAGGAGTTGGGCGACGAAGTCCTGATCCATTAAGCAAGTCCAAAGTCCAAAGCCTGAAGTCTGGAGTCCGTGGTCAATTTGCAAGGCATTTTGACCGCGGACTTCGAACTTTAGACCCCGGACTTTTCCCCCGGCTTTGTTTTCCCGCTTTCCGCCTTGTATAATGCGCGCCTTTGCTGAGGGTCACGGGTCGGCGCCGCTCTGGCAACGCGGGCGCGCGCGACCTGAATCAAAGAAGCCACTGACTCTGTTCCCGCGGTCCGAGACCTTTAGTCCCGAGTCGTCCATGAAGTTTGAGCGCCGCCCCGGTCGCTCGTGAGTTTTCGCCGGGGGCATTCGTTTTCCTGTCTTCCTAAAGTTCATCCTGCTTTGAGGCAATAGCGATTATGCGAACAAGCGCGCTCTGGCGGCGCATCCTCCCGGCTGCACTCGTCCTCAGCCAACTCACACTGCCTCTCGCGGGGCTCTCCCGCGCGGCTCTGGCGCAGGGGCAGACCCCCCAGAGGCTCGTCGAGGAAGTCAACGTCACGGGCAACCGCCGCAACCGCAAGGAAGACCTGCTCTACTACATCCAGACCCGACCCGGCGACGCCTACAACGAGGCGCAGGTACAGCGCGACTTCCGCACGCTGATGGACCTGGGCTTCTTCAACCGCACCGAGTCGCGCGTCGTGACCGAGGAGGGACCGCGCGGCGGCGTCATCGTCACCTTCGAGGTCAAAGAACTCCCGATCATCCGCGACCTCCAGTTCGAGGGCTTGAAGAGCGTCGCCGAGTCGGACGTGCTGAAGGCTTTCCGCGAGCGGCGCATCGGCATCCAGAAGGAGAACACGAGCGATCCCGTCAAGCTCAACAACGCCGTGCGCACCCTCAAGGAGCTGCTCGCCGCCAAGGGGCACCCGAACGCCACCGTCGAGATCCGCAAGGACGAAATCTCCGCCGTCTCCGAGGCGGTCACCTTCGTCATCAAGGAGGGCGAGCGCGTGCGCGTCGTCGAGGTGCAGTTCGAGGGCAACAAGCACTTCTCGGACGGCGAGCTGCGCGGCGCGATGAGGTACGTCAAGGAGGCGGGGATCATCACGCGCTTCAAGGAGCAGGACATCCTCGACCGCGAGAAGCTCGACGTCGATCTCAAGCTCATCCGCAACCACATGGCGTCGAAGGGCTACCTCCAGGCGAGGGTCGGCGAGCCGCGCGTCGAGGGCTTGGGCGAGCGCCGCACGGGCTTCCCCATCCTGCCGCTCCCGATCCTCTCCTCGACCGACGAGGCGCTGCGCATCACGATCCCCGTCACCGAGGGGAGGCTCTACCGCCTCGGCGACGTGAAGATCGAGGGCAACTCGATCTACTCGGAGCAGGTCATCCGCGCCTACATCGGGCTCAACAAGGGCGACGTGGCGAGCGGCGAGCGCATCTACAAGTCGCTCTTCGAAGACCTCAAGAAGGTCTACGGGCAGTCCGGCTTCATCCAGTACTCGGCGGACGCCGAGCCGACCTTCAAGGACGATCCGGCGAACCCGAGCGAGGGCATCGCCGACTACGTCATCACCATCGACGAGGGCAAGCAGTTCACGCTGCGCCGCCTGGAGTTCGCCGGCAACACCTTCACGCGCGACAACGTCCTGCGCCGCGAGTTCGTCCTCAACGAGGGCGACATCTACAACCAGAACTACGTCGACTACTCGGTGTTGCGCCTCAACCAGCTCGGCTTCTTCGACCCAATAGACAAGGAGAAGGACATCGACTTCCGCCAGGACGAGGAGCGCGCCGAGGTGGACGTCAACGTCAAGGTCACGGAGAGAGGCCGCCAGCAGATCACCTTCAACGGCGGAATCTCCGGCATCGGCGGCTCGTTCTTCGGGCTCGACTACTCGACGAACAACCTGCTGGGGCGCGGCGAATCGCTCTCGTTCCAGTTCGCCGCGGGCAACCGGCAGAACTCCTTCGTCTTCTCCTTCACCGAGCCCTACGTGCGCAACCGGCCGATCACGGCCGGCTTCTCGCTCTTCGTGCAGTCGGTGAAGTTCTTCGGCGAGGGCACGTTCCTCTCGCAGAACACCTCCGCGCTCCAGGGCGCCTTCGGCTCGCAGGCCGACTTCCTCAACACGAGCGAGGAGAACCTGTTCACGCAGCGCACGGCGGGCGTCTCGCTCTTCGCCAGCGCGCCGCTCTCCGAGTTCTACAAGAAGCGCCCCTTCACGCTCTCGACGCGCATCGGCCTGACCTACGCGCTCACGCAGACGAACGTCGTCGTCGCGACGAACCCCACGGGCGCCGTCACGGACGCGACGCGCATCCCCGAGCTGGATCGCTTCGCCAGGCTCGGCACTTTCACGGGCACCGGGGGGGCGAACCCGCGCTTCATCAGCCGCGGCTTCCAGCCCATCGGCGCCGACACGCAGCTGCTCGGCAACTTCGAGTACCGGGTGCCGCTCTTCGGCCCGCTCTCGGCGGCGGCTTTCGCCGACATCGGCACGGTCTTCAACCTCCGCAAGGGGCGCGATCAGGTCTTCTCGACCGTGCTCCAGTCCGACTCGCCGTTCCTCAGCTCGCTCGGCTTCATCCCCTGCCCGCAGGCTCCGTTCGGGGCGGCGGCGGCGAGTCTTTCCGCGCTCGCCGCCTGCGGCGAAAACTCTCAGCTCGCCTTCTCTCTGACGGGCGGCTTGGTCGCGCGCGACGCCAGGATCGTCACGCGCGACGAGCTGAACGAGGCGCTGCGCGTCGGGCCCGTCGGACCCGACGGGCTGCCCTACGGCTTCGAGGCGGTCTTCCTGCGCGGGCAGGCGCAGACCAACACGGCGGTGCGGCTCTCGCAGAGCGCCTTCTCGAAGTTCAGCGACTTCCGTTCGAGTCTGGGAGCCGAGGTGCGCATCCAGCTCCCCATCGTCAACGTCCCGTTCCGCCTCATCTACGCCTACAACCCGCAGGCGCGGCGGGGCTTGAACAGTCAGGTCCCGCTCTTCTTCCGGGAGGACAAGAGCGTCTTTCGTTTCAGCATCGGGCGGACTTTCTAGCCGCCTTCTGGTAAACTTCCGGGTTCCGGGGCGCAACCGCTGCGGCTTGAGAGCGCATCATAAGGCGTCCGGGCTTGCTAACACGTTTAAGGAGCAGTACGAAAATAGCTATGAAGTCACTTCGTTTCATCACCGCGTCGGTCGCGCTCGCGGTCGTCACCACCATCACCGCCAGCGCGCAGACGGCGCCCGGCAGGCAGCAGCCGGCCGCCACGCCGCGCCCCGCCCCGGCGACGGGCGCGAGTACCGCCCCGGCGACGCCGCCCTCGCTGACGGGCAAGATCGCCATCATCGACTCCGGCTACTTCACCGACGAGAAGGAGGGCATCGCCCGCGTCGTCAACGCGATGAAGGGCATCGCCGCTCAGTTCCAGCCGCAGCAGACGGAGCTGGAGCAGATGAAGAGCCGCTACGACGCGCTCCTCGCCGACATCCAGAAGACCTCGATCGTCGCCTCGCCGCAGAGCATCGCCACGAAGACGGATCAGGCCGAGCAGCTCAAGCGCGACATGGAGCGCAAGGCGCAGGACGCGCAGGCGGCGGTCGAGCGCCGCCAGCGCGAGGTCATGACGCCCCTCCAGGAGGACGTCTTCAACGCGCTGCAGGCGTACGCGCAGGCGCGCGGCATCGCCGTCGTCATCGACATGAACCGCGTGCCCGTCCTCGTCGTCGCCGACAGCGTCAACATCACGCGCGACTTCATCACCGAGTACAACCGCACCCACCCGGCGACGACCGCCGCGGCGGGTCGTCCGTAACTCGCGGGACCCTCGGTGGTCGGCAGTCAGTAGTCAGTAAAAGCTCTTCGGCTGATCGCTGACTGCTGGCTGCCGACCACTTTTTTATGGACACACTGCTCGACCTGCGCGCCATCCAGGAAATCCTGCCGCACCGCCACCCCTTCCTGCTCGTCGACAAGATCGTGGAGCTCGTCCCGCGCGAGCGCATCGTCGGCGTCAAGCAGGTGACCATCGGCGAGCCGTACTTTCAGGGCCACTTCCCCGGCGCGCCCGTCATGCCCGGCGTCCTCATCATCGAGGCGCTGGCGCAGGTCGGCGCCATCCTCGCCCTGCGCGAGTTCGCGGATCGCGCCGACAAGCTGCCGCTCTTCACGGGCATCAAGGAGGCGCGCTTCCGCCAGCCCGTCATCCCGGGCGACACGCTCATACTCGAAGTGACGGCGCTCAGGACGGGCTCGCGCGTGCAGCGCATGCGGGGCGAGGCGCGGGTCGAGGGCAGGGGCGTCTGCGCCGAGGCGGAGATCACGAGCGTCGTCGCCGACCGCGCCGCGATGAAATGAGGGCGCGAAGGGTAGTCAGGGCAAAAGGCGAGAGCGGCCGCGCGCCGCGCTTCCGCTTTTTGCCTTTCGTCTTTTAACTTTGATGATTCATCCGACCGCCATCGTCAGCCCCGGCGCGCAGCTCGGCCGCGACTGCCACGTCGGTCCCTACGCCGTCATCGGCGGGGGCGTGACTCTGGGCGACTCGGTGCGCGTCGAGTCGCACTGCGTCGTCGACGGCCTCACCGAGATCGGCGACGAGACGCACGTCTTCCCCTTCGTCTCCATCGGTCTCGCCTCGCAGGACTTGAAGTACAGGGGCGAGCCCGCGCGCACGAGGATCGGCCGCAGGAACCGCATCCGCGAGTTCGTCACCATCCACCGCGGCACGGAGGGCGGCGGGATGCTGACCTCGATCGGCGACGACTGCCTGATCATGGCGCAGGCGCACGTCGCACACGACTGCCGCGTCGGCGACGGCGTCATCATGTCGAACGCGGCGACGCTCGGCGGTCACGTCGAAGTCGCGGACGGCGCGAACATCGGGGCGTACTCGGGCGTCCACCAGTTCTGCCGCGTCGGTCGCGAGGCGTACGTCGGCGGCTACTCGGTCGTCGTCAAGGACGCGCTCCCCTTCGCGCTCACCGCCGGCAACCACGCGAAGTGTTACGGCCTCAACCACGTCGGCATGAAGCGGCGCGACTACCCGCAGCGCGCCATCGACACGCTGCACCACGCCTTCCGCCTCCTGCTCTCCTCGAAGCTCAACACCACGCAGGCGCTCGAACGGATCCGCGCCGAGATCGCGGACTCGCCCGAGACGGAAGACCTCGTCCGCTTCATCGAGACCTCGGAGCGCGGAGTGATCAAGTA
>JAIVJM010000189.1:0-15956 GCA_020199995.1 Acidobacteriota bacterium
GTCCTGGAGGAACCGCGCGAAGGCGATGAAGTTGAGGTTCGCCGCGTTCAGGATAAGCTCGATGGACATGAAGATGACGATAATGTTACGACGCGTCAAAACGCCCGCCACGCCAATCGAGAAGAGCAGCGCCCCGATGACGAGAAACTTCGACAGGTCGGGATGCTGGAGGCCCTGCGACATGCGTTCGAGCCCGGATTCCTGCAGCAAGAGGAGGAGCGCCGGTGCAAAAAGGTTTGTCATAATCGTTAACTGGCAAGGCCGAAAACAGAAAGTCCACTGAAGTCCACAGTTTGAAGTCTGAAGCCGGAGAAGGTCGGGCGGGCCAGCTCTTGGTTGCCGCCTCAGACTCCGCGCTCGGGGCTCTCGACGCTCTCAGTGCCTAACAATTCCCCCTGCGACTCCGGGTCAAACTCTTCCGCCGCCGCCTCCTGCTTCGCCGTCCGCGCGAGAAGCACCGAGCCGACGATGGCGACGAGCAGAAGGACGCTCGCGATCTCGAAGGGGAGGCCACCGTAGCGATAGAGGCTTGAGCCGACCAATTGCGTGTCGCGCGAAATCTTCGACGTGCCCGTCGCCGCGCGCCGCAGGTCGGACTGCTGCTCGCGCCGCGAGTCGTCCTGCGTGGCGGCGCGCTCTTCGAGGCTCTGTCCCGGCTCGGCCCCCGGCGGATGGAACTGGCTCGCCGAACGGCTGATGACCGAGACAAGGCTGATCCCGAGGAGCGCCGCGACGACGATGCTCGCGCCGACCTGCCGCGGGCGGTTGAAAAGCTCCTCGCTCCCGCGCTCCTCCGCCGAGACGTTGACCAGCATGATGACGAACAGGAACAGCACCATCACGCCGCCGACGTAGACCAGAATCTGCACGCCCGCGATGAATTCGGCTCCGAGCAGGATGAAGAGCGCCGCCACCGAGACGAGCGCCGAAATCAGGAACAGCGCCGAGTGGACGGCGTTGCGCGCCATGATCGTCAGCAGCCCCGCCACCAGCGCCGCGAGCGCGAAGACCCAGAAGAAGATCGCTTCCCAGCCGGATAAGACCATAGTTTTCAGTTTTCAGTTTTCAGTTTTCAGTTGCTCATTTCCAGTCAAGCCACGCACTGACGCGCTGCCTCTTACTGAAAACTGAAAACTGAAAACCGTTCAGGCTTCAAACTTCCGCGCCTCGCGCCCCTGTTCGAGCATCTCTCGGTTCCAGACGAACCCGGCGCGCGAGTAGGTCGCGAGTTCAAACTCCTGCGTCAGCTCAAGGCAGGCGGTCGGGCACGCCTCCTGACAGAGCGCGCAGAACATGCAGCGCGAGGTGTCGAAGATGAACTCGTCGAGCACCTTCTTTTTGCGCGCCTTGCCCGCCGTCATCATCTCGATGTCCATCGGGATCACGTCGATGCAGTCTTCGGGGCAGGCCAGCGCGCACAGGTTGCAGGCGATGCACAGTGATTCGTGCGTCTCCGGGTCCATGTTGAGGCGCGGCGCGCCGTGGAAGCGCGGCGCGACGATGGGGCGCTCCTTCGGGTACTGCTCGGTGTAGATGCCCTTGCCCGCGACCGAATCCTTGTCCGTCAGCGCCCCGACGTTGAACTTCAAAGTGAGCTTTAAACCCGCGACCAGATCGACCAGAAAGAAGCGCTTGAGCTTCTCTTTAAACGTCGGCTGCGGAACACTTACGATTGCCATAATCACTCCTTGAAGGCCGTCAATCGTCAATCGTCAATCGTGACAGGAAAGAACAGGATTTATCTATTCACGATTGACGATTGACGATTCACGGCTTTTATCCCCCCTCGCTCGTGGCCGGGGCGGGCGCGGCGGCGGCGGCGACCGCCGGCCTGCCCTGCGGGGCGTTGACGAGTCGAACCTGCCGGCGTTGCTTCTTGAGGTTGAAGTCGCGCGAGCGCCAGTTGAAAGACGAAAGCAGCCCCGCCGTGATGAGCAGGCCGACGAGGCCGAAGGCGACCATCACGACTTTGCCCGTGCCGGTCAGGTTGAGCCCGCGCGACAGCGACTCGATGGTGTCCATCCCGCGCCACCCGTCGAGCGCCTGCACGATGAAAAGCGAGAGCCCCGTCCACACGACGTTGACGAGCGAGGCCGGGATCATCCACTTCCAACCCAAATCCATGAGCTGGTCGTAGCGGTAGCGCGGAAACGTCCAGCGCGCCCAGAAGTAGACGTAGAGCAGCACCGACATCTTCGCGACGAAGATCAGCAGGCTGAGCAGGACATAAATGTTGTTGTAGCCGCCCGCGAGCCTGAGCACGCCGGGGAAGTACCAGCCGCCGAAGTAGACGGCGGTCGCCACCGCCGCGACGACGATCATCGCCGCGTATTCGGCCATGAAGAAGAGCGACCAGCGCATCCCCGAATATTCCGTGTGGAATCCGGCAACCAGCTCCGACTCCGCCTCGGGCAAATCGAAGGGCGCGCGGTTGTTCTCGGCGATGCCGCTGATGAAGAAGATGACGAAGCCCATCGGCTGGTAGAGGATGAACCACATCGAGTCCGCCGCCTGAGCCTGCACGATGCCCGACAGAGAGAGCGTCCGCGCGAACATCAGCGCGCCGATCAGCGAGAGGCCCATCGAGACCTCGTAGGAGACCATCTGCGCGCTCGAACGCAGGCCGCCGAGGAGCGCGTACTTCGAGTTCGACGCCCAGCCCGCCAGAATCAGCGCGAGCACTCCGACGGACGAGACCGCGAGCACGAAGAGGAGGCCGATGTTGACGTCCGTAATCACGCCCCAGTCGGGCGCAAACGGGATCACGGCGAAGACGACGAAGGCGGCGACGACCGAGATATAGGGCGCGAACTTGAAGATATACGGGTCGGCCTTGTCCGGCATCAGGTCTTCTTTGGTGAGGAGCTTGATGGCGTCGGCGATGGGCTGCAAAAGCCCCCACGGCCCGACGCGCATCGGCCCCAGACGCGCCTGCATGAAGGCCGAAATCTTCCGCTCGAGATATGTCGCGTAAGCCGCCCAGATGGCGATGGCCGTGACCACCGCGCCGATCTGGATAAAGGGCCACACGACGTAGTTGACCGTCTCGGCGCTGAAGAATTTCAGCAGCAGCTCGTCAATAAAATTTGGTGGCGCGAGTAATAGCATGTTCATTGAGAGATGTGCTTCCGAGCGTCAATCTCGAAGACGCAGCCGCGCGTCGCTTTCAAGTCCGCCAGCTCGTAGTCGTCGTCGAGCGTCCCCGAGCGGTCAACCACGAGATACGAGTACCACTCGCCCAAGGGGAACGGCGGCGTGTGCCACGTGCCGCGGTTGTACGCGTAAGGCAGCCGGCCATCGACGAGGAAGGCGACGACCTTATCCACGTCCGGCGCGTGCTGGCCGTTGGGCGGCGCGACGCAGATGATCGCCTGCGAAGCGGCGAGCGGCGAGAAGACCTGCATCGTGTGCTTGTGCCGCGCCATGAACTCGAAGCCGAAGGCTCTGCGCTCGGCGGTCGCGCCGGTCAGACACGGCACGCCCATCCCGAAGTTCACCTCCACCGACCCGCGGCTGTCAATCAGCACCCCGTATGGCGCGAACGCCTCGCGCGTCATCGTCAGGACGGGTAAGCGAATAACGTTCATAAGAAAGCCGTGACAGGTGAACGGTGACAGGTGACAAGAAAGACCGTTCTTTCTCCTGTCACGGTTCACGGTTTACGGTTTGCGGCCTTTACCTGTCTATTTCGCCAAGCACGATGTCGAGCGTGCCGATGATGGCGACGACGTCGGCGACGAGGTGGCCGACGCACATCTGCCTCAGAGCCTGCAAGTTGATGAGACACGGAGGCCGGACGCGGACGCGGTACGGCCTCGAAGAACCGTCCGAGACGAGGTAGCAGCCCAGTTCGCCCTTCGGCCCCTCAATCGAGTGATAGTAGTCGCCCACGGGCGGCTTGATGACCTTCGGAATCTTCGCGTTGACGGGGCCATCAGGCAGGTTCTTCAAAGCCTGCTGGACGATGCGGCGCGACTGCCGCATCTCTTCGAGGCGGACGAGGTAGCGATCATAAGTGTCGCCGTTCTCGCCCACCGGGATGTCGAAGTCCATATCGGCGTAGGCCGCGTAAGGGCGGCTTTTGCGGATGTCCCACGCGACGCCCGAGCCGCGCAGCGCCGGCCCCGAGAGACCGATGGCGATGGCATCCTCCGCCGAGATGATGCCGATGCCGACCGTTCGTCCGAGCCAGATGCGGTTCTCGGAAAGCAGCGTCTCGTACTCGTCGAGGCGGTGCGGGAAATTGTCCGTGAAGCGCTCGACATCCTCATGGAAGCCCTCGTAGGCGTCGCTCGGCATCCCGCCGATGCGCCACGCATGGCAGGTCAGGCGCGCGCCGAACTGCTGCTCGAAAATCTTCAGAATCTCCTCGCGCTCGCGCAAGGCCCACAGCAGGACCGTGAACGAGCCGATGTCGAGCCCGTGCGTGGCGAGCCAGAGGAGATGCGAAGAGATGCGGTTGAGCTCCGTCAGGATGGTGCGGATGTAGTGCGCGCGCGGCGGGACTTCGAGGCCCATCATCTGCTCGACGGTCTCGACCCAGACGAGCCCGTTCGAGACCGCCGCGAGGTAGTCGAGCCTGTCCCAGTAGGGCGCGATCATCGGGTACAGACGGTGCTCGGCGATCTTCTCCATCCCGCGGTGCAGAAAGCCGATGTCGCAGTCGAGATCAATCACCGTCTCGCCGTCGAGGCGCAGCACGACGCGCAGCACGCCGTGCGTCGAAGGGTGCTGCGGCCCCATGTTGAGAATCATCTCGGGGTTGTCGAGCAGCGTCTCCTGTGTGGTGGCGACTTCTACTTGATGCATAGTTCTAAACGCAGAACTCGGAACGCTGAATGGTGAAGGAAAAGCATTTTTTCTTTCATCGTTCCGCTTTCATCATTTTCTTTCTAAGGACAAAGGCTCTTTTCCGGCGCGGAAGATTTCGCGGATGCGGCGCTCGTCTGGCACGGAGAGGATTTCGAGGCCGTAGGCGCGGCGCTGTTCGAGCTGCTCGCGCCGCACCTCGGTGAACTCCGGCAGATGCTTGGCCGTCCAGTTGTTCTCCATGAATTCGAGCGGGTAATCCTTCCTGAGCGGGTGGCCCTCCCAGTCGGGCGGCAGGAGCAGGCGGCGCAGATCAGGATGATTGTTGAAGTGTACGCCGAAGAGGTCGAAGATTTCCCGCTCCATCCAGTTGGCCGTGGGCCAGACGCCCGTCACGCTCTCCGCGCCTTCCGACTCGCCGATGCCGACCTTGAGGCGCACGCGCTCGTTCCGGCTGATCGAGTAGAGGTTATAGACCAGCTCGAAGGACGCGTCCGCGCGGTCGGGATAATGCACACAGGTCACGTCGCTGAGGTAGTTGAAGGCCGACTCCGCGTCGTCGCGTAAAGAGAGGCAGACGGCGACGAGGCTCGAAGGCGAAACTTGCAACGAGAGCTGGTCGAGGAAAGTGAAAGCGCCCGTGACCGCCTCGCCGAACTGCTCTCGAAGCTTTTCCGCGAGCGGGTGCGCCGACGCATCCTCAGGCTTCGGCCCCTCTTCCTTCTTTTTGACGGGGGCCTTCGGCACGCCCGCCCCTGCGACGGCGACGGGTGCGCCGGGCGCGGCTGGTGCGCCGGGCGCGGTGGGCGGCTTGGCGGCGGCGGCATCCTTCAAAGCGGCGGCGCGGGCCTTCGCCTCGGCGATCTTCGCGGCTTTCTCAAGGTCGGACTGCGAAGGGCTCTGCGCGGGGTCGCCGACCGCGGGGGAAGCGCCGCCGGGCGGCTCCTTCCTCGCGCCGGGCTCTTTCGCTTCGACATCGGAAGCCGGCGGCGGGGCCGCGCCTCCCTCTCCTTGCGCGGCGGCGGCAGCGGCGGCGGCCTCCTTCTTCGCCTTCGCCTCGGCGATGATGCGCGCGAGCCGCGCCTTCTTCTCTTCGGGAGTCTCCGCGGACGCGTCGGCGGGGACGGTCGTGCCCGCGACGGAGCTGCCCGAAGGCGCTTTGCCGGTCAGCGCGGCCTGACTTTCGGGGGTGGGCCGTGGAGTGTCGCCGCTCTCTGGCGGCGGCGGGAGGGTTCCCGCGTCCTTGCTCTCGAAACCGGGGCTCGGGGCTTTGTCGTCCGTCCGCCGCGTCGAGCTTTCGTCGGCGCGGCGCGGCGCGGCGCTCTCCGGCGTCCCCGGTTCGGCGTCTTCTGGATTCTCGTTGGTGGGCTCGTCCGTCATCGCATCCTTCGGTTCGACTCGAACGGTTCGGGACGTCTCAGGGTCTGGGTCGTCCCCGCGCGCAAAGGCTTTTGACTTGAACGTTTATCAAGATTCGGAAAAGGCGTGACAGCGCGTTTGTAGCATGCGCTTTAAGGCGCTGTCAATAACTTCATGCGGCGCGCGCGCGCCGTGCAATCGGCATGCTTTGTCGCGCATCCAAGTGTTTGCACGGCTTGACGATACGCGCCCCGCGCACGTAAGATGGGGCTTTCGATTGCCCCGGCAATCCGCATCTGTGAGAGAGGAAGCAAAAATGAAGCAAGGAATTCATCCCGACTATCACGAAATCACCGTCCAGTGCGCCTGCGGCGACACTTTCAAGACCCGCTCGACGCGCAAGGGCGACCTCCACGTGGAAATCTGCTCGGCCTGCCACCCGTTCTTCACGGGCAAGCAGAAGCTGATTGACACGGCTGGCCGCGTTGACCGCTTCAACAAGCGTTACGGCAGAAAGACCGAAGCGCCCGCCGGCAACGAAGCGGCGCCCGCCGAAGCGCCCGCCGAAGCGCCCGCGGAAGCGACCGCCGCGCAGTGAGCCCTCTGAGTCCGGCAGCGCACATGACGCCGAAACGACGCCAACAGTACTAGCAGCCAATTCTCTGACGCCGACGCCTTCGCGTCCGGCGGTCGCCTTCGCGCATCCTGCAAGTGACGCGCGGAAAGACCACCGAAGCGAACGTCGGCATTTTAATGTGCGTAAAGGCCGTGAATCGTGAATCGTAAATCGTGACAAGATAAATCCTGTACTTTCTATTTACGATTGACGATTGACGATTCACGGTTCTTATCCATTCACGAAAGGAAAGCCAGTGAGCGCCAGCGAAAAAGATTTGATTGTCGGCGGGCAGGCCGTCATCGAGGGCGTGATGATGCGCACGCCGAACGCCTACGCCATCGCGGTGCGCCGCCCCGACGGCACGATCGCGCACACGGGGGCACGGCTCCCTAAGTGGAGCGACAAGTACCCGCTCCTCAAGCTGCCCGTGCTGCGCGGCGCGGCGGTGCTCGTGCAGTCAATGGCGCTCGGCATCAAGGCGCTGAACTACTCGGCGGGCGAAGCGTTCGCCGGAGTGGAGACCGCCCGTGAGGTCGAGGTCGTGTTGACGCCCGCCGTCGTCGCGGGCGAAGGCGACTTCGCCGGAATTACGGGCGCGACGCCGGGCCTCATCCCCTTCCCCACGCAGAAGCGCCCGAAGGACGAGCTCAAGCGCGGCCAGACAGCGGGCGCGGCGGGCTCCATCGCCTTCGCGCTCTTCTTCAACGTCCTGCTCTTTATCGTCGCGCCGCTCGTGCTCACCAACGCAATCTTCAACGCCGCCGGCTGGGCCGCCGCGCCCGCCGCGCAAAGTTCGACCGCAGCGGAGAGCGCCGCGCAGACTCAGGCCGCGCAGACTCAGGCCGGAAGGACGGACGCCGCCGCCGCGACAGCCGGAGCCGCGACCGACGCGACCGCCGCTGCCGGAGCCGGTGCGCCGTGGTACACGCGCGCCTACAGCTCAGCGCGCTCGTACCTGCGCCCGGTGCGCCCCTCCATCGCCTTCAACCTCCTCGACGGCGGGATTCGCATGCTCTTCTTCCTCATCATGATTTTCAGCTTTTCTCTGCTGAAGGACATCCGGCGCGTCTTCGAGTATCACGGCGCGGAGCACAAGACGGTCTTCAACTGGGAGTCGGGACTGCCCCTCACAATCGAGAACTCGCGCATCCAGCCGCGCCAGCACCCGCGCTGCGGGACGAGCTTCCTGATGGTCGTGATGCTTGTCTCCGTCGTGCTCTTCTCCGTCATCAAGTTCGACTCGCTTCTCTACAACATGCTCGTCCGCATCGCGCTCATGCCGCTCGTCGCCGGCCTCTCCTACGAGATTATCCGGCTCTCGGCGAAGCGCGAGGGCAGCATTATTTTCAAGCTCATGACAAAGCCCGGCGTCTGGCTCCAGAACATCACGACCAAAGAGCCTGACGACAACCAGCTCGAAGTCGCACTCGTCGCGCTCAAGGAGTCGCTCAAGCTCGAACCTCAACCCAGCGAAGCGGTCGCCACGCCGCTCGCGTAAAAAAGTTGTGGCTTTTAGCTGTTAGCTTTTAGCTTCCTGACTTCTCTGGGAGCTAACAGCTCAAGGCTAAAAGCTAACAGCTCAAGGCTAAAACTCATGCTCGACAAACTCGAACAGATTGAAGCGCGCTATCAGGCGCTTGCCGACGAGATGAACCTGCCCGAGGTCTACACGGATCAGGCGGCCTACGCGAAGCTCGCCAAACAGCAGCGGCAGATGGGCGAAGTCGTCACGAAATATCGTGAGTGGAAATCGTTGAGAGACGAGCTGGCGGGCGCGAAGGAATTGTACGACCTCGGCGACGACGACGAGATGAGGGAGCTGGCGCGCGCCGAGATGGAGACGCTCGAAGAGCAACGTGCGCGTGCCGAAGAGGAGTTGAGAGTGCTGCTTCTGCCGCGCGACCCGAACGACGAGAAGAACGTCATCGTCGAAATCCGCGCCGGGACGGGCGGCGACGAGGCGACGCTTTTCGCCGCCGAGATGCTCCGCATGTACGGGCGCTACGCCGAGCGGCAGGGCTGGCGGATGGAGATTCTCGACTCGTCGGAATCGGGCATCGGCGGCGTCAAGGAGGCCATCGCCATGATCGAGGGCGACAAGGTTTTTTCCAAGCTCAAGTACGAGTCGGGCGTCCACCGCGTCCAGCGCGTCCCGCAGACCGAGACGAGCGGGCGCATCCACACCTCCGCCATCACCGTCGCCGTGCTCCCCGAGGCCGAGGAGGTTGATGTCAAGATCGAGGCCAAAGACCTCCGCATAGACACCTTCTGCTCCTCCGGCCCCGGCGGCCAGAGCGTCAACACGACCTACTCGGCGGTGCGCATCACGCATCTCCCGACCAACGTCGTCGTCTCGATGCAGGACGAGAAGTCGCAGATCAAAAATAAAGAGAAGGCGATGCGCGTGCTGCGTGCGCGCTTGCAGGAACTCGAAGAGCAGAAGCAGCACGAGGCGCAGGCCAGCGAGCGCCGCTCGATGGTCGGCAGCGGCGACCGCTCCGAGAAGATTCGCACCTACAACTTCAAAGACAACCGCGTCACAGACCACCGCATCGGCCTCACGCTCCACCAGCTCAACCTCGTCATGGAAGGCTACATTGACGAGTTCACCAACACCCTCGTCAGCCACTATCAGGCCGAGAAACTGAAGGCCGAGACCGACGAGACCGACGAGGCCGAGACCGAATAACCACACGCATCTTCCCTCTTCCTCTCACACGCCGCGCTCCACGGCTCAACCAGCCCGGAGCATGAGTCAATGCACCAGTCCTCGCCCACACATAGTCGTGAGTAAACGGGAATCTGCTAAGCTACGCAGACGGCTGGCAGCATGACACCCCCAAATGTGAGTGTCAGGCCGAACGATTCGGCTTTTCACGCCCCGTTGCGAAGTTAGGCCGAATCATTGGGCATAATATGCGTTGGGCGCTTCCCTCTTATCTATGGAATGAAAGATGAAAACTTTGATCTCGAAACTGGCTGTAAGCTTTATCTGGTGCGCCCTTATCCCTTTGTACCCTATATATGCGAATCCTGCCTCTAAGCTTAGCAAGAAAATCATTGTTGAGCTTACCATCGAAGAATTCGGAAATTGTACGAGGAGAGAGTTGTCTTTAGACGAAGGCGCAAGCCGTGGCGGTGGTGGGAGTACGTCGTCTTCCGTCAATATATCAAATTATAGATATGGCTTATCGGTATTACAGTCACGAAAAAAAGAGGCCACTATCTTATTGACCATGACCTTATATAATGCAGATGGTAGTGAAAAGAAAATAGATGAGCAATTCCTAGTCGTGCAAGGCAGAAAGAAAGAATATCGATTTTCGTATGGAGTGAAGGTTAGGACATATTTTTCATATAGGCGCAAGAATCATAAAGATAATTCACTAGAAGATCATTCACTAGAGTGTCTGCCGCGCCCAACAACTCATTCAACCCGACTCGCAATTAGCTTGCCTTTCATTCGCGAGGTTGAAGGCCTCTCCCATTGATTGCTCGCGGGTTAATTCGGGCGTTAGGCGGCTATCTTGAGGAGAATCAGGAGGACAGATTTCATGACGGGCGAAGTAGATTTCGATGCCTTATCACGAAAGGTAACCGAGTCCACCGGCGCGCTAGAAGACCTTGAAAATCTTTACGGGCACGCTTTCGCGCTGCCGGAGTGGCATTTTATCGCCCGCGGCCAATTCCCCGATGTTAGACCGTATATCGCCTCAAACGCACAGATGGCGGGGGGGCAATATATGATCAGGGCGTTTACCGACACGGACCGTCTGCAGCGTTTTGCGCGGGAGAACAAGCTGATGGAAGCGGATGCGCCCGGCGGCGAGGGGGTTTTGATCTTGAGCTTGCCGACCGACAAAATCGTTGATTATCTGGAGCAGTTTATTTCACAGGGCGTGCACGGGCTTTGGTTTAATTCCGACACGAAGAGCGATGGATTTTTCGCCCCCTTGAAGCAGCTGCGACCTATTCAGGAGCATCTGGAAAATTTACGCCGCCGTCCGCCTCTTTAATCGGGTGAGCAGAGTCATCCTCGACGCGCCCCCTAACATCGCCATGCAGCCGACCGCGCAATAGCGTAGCCTTCATGCGCGAGACACGAATGGTTTCCAAGTTGAATGCGCGGCGGGTGATGGCGGGCGTTTGGAATCGGGCTGGTGACAGGATTAATTAACTGGTATTTAATGGACCCGGGCTTTTTCGGGAGGTGAGGCACACGGATGTCTCTCACTTTTTGAGGTTGCCGTTCAGAGGCGCAGTCTGCTTTCAATTCAGGGCGCGGCTTAACAACTCATTGAACCGGACGTGCAAACCGGCGAGTCTCTTATCCATCAAGCGCGTCGGCGCGCCGAATTTCTCGCTGCCGGGGCAAAGGTCTCGCGCCATCCCGGTGTGCGGGCCGTAAGGCAGTCTCACTTTCGCGTTGTCGGCATACTTAATCCTCGCCCGAATACTCGGCCTCTGGGAAAAGGAGAAGAGCCAATGAACACCAATCGCGGAATAATGGAAAACCAGTTGGAGAAGTACGAGGCGCAGTTGGTGGGCCTTAAATCATTCCTCAAGGAACTGAATGACAAGACGACCGAACACGGTACGGAGAGGATGCACTTTGAAGAGGATTTGTGGGAGGCGGAGCACAATATTGAGTTCTACTAAGCTGAGACGGTGCGGCTCAGGAAGGAGTTGGGTGGGCAGGACAGCAGTGTGCCGCGCCCTCAAAGCGGAGCCGGCGACCCTGCGCCGGGAGCGGGCGGGGCCGCGCCGTCTCCGGCTTTGACGAAAGGCATTGGCTCTTTGCTCATCTCTTCGCTCAGCTTTGTGGCCGGCGCGCTCGTCGCTCTCGGGCTGAAGTCCCGGCAGGGCAGTAAAGACGCGCGGGAAGATAAGAGTGGGAGCTGAGCCCTCGACGGTCGGACAGAACCTGACAAGCAAGTTCGGGGCGAGCGCCCGGGGCTACTCCTCTCAACCCCTTCCCTCGCGACAGGGGTTGAGGAGGCGACCGCAGGCTAAGCCGAACAGCGGCGTCCGTGACGTGTAAGTCACCTGAGCGACCACGCCCGGCGCGGGCCATTCCGGCGTCCGGCTTTGTCGCAAGGCGCGTATAATGGCGGGCGTCCGGCGGGAGATTCTTAGGCGGGAGGTGTGTCGAGATGAAAAATGTGCTGTTATCTTCAGCGACGGCTGCGCTTCTGATATGTCTGCCGTGTTTCGCGGTCGAGGGTTACGCCGGGGGCTTTTCCCCAACGCCGGGAGCGCGAACCAGTGCCGTCGTCCGGTACGACGGGCCGAATTTCGGGGGGCTGCGGCTCGTCGCCCAACTGCCGCCCGAACTCCCACAGAGGGTCACGGGCTTCGCCTACGACGGGGAGAAGTTCTGGGCCGCCGTCTATCTCGGGCGAGGCCGCTACGCCACCCTCAACCCTTCGACTCTCGGCTGGGACGTAAGCGGCTCGGAGAAACACCATGGGGCCATCAGGGAGGTGTCGGGTGCGTTCGCGAGCCCCGGAGGCATCGTCTTCGACGGCAGCAAGTTGTGGGTCGGGGGCGCGTACGGCGAATCTCTGGGGTGCATCGACACACAGAAGTGGGACGTCACACATCTTTATAAGGGCAGGTATCGCGAGCACAGGGGGAGCCAGTCATACTCCGGGCTGGCGCACGACGGGAGCAATCTCTGGGTCGCGTGGCACTGGCTGAACTACCGAATCCCCGCCGCGCGCACACAGCTTCTGTTGAAGCTCGACCCCGAGACCGGGAAGGTCGCCGCCGAGTATCCCCTGCCGCCGGGCAAGAGTACCGACATGACCCACGGGTTGACGTGGGACGGGACGAGACTCTGGCACATGAAGGGCAACAAGCTCTCATCCATCGACCCCGCCGATGGTCGCGTGTTCGCGCAGTACGTCGTGCCTCAGATCAAGCGCGCGAGCGGCCTCGCGTGGGACGGCTCGTCGCTGTGGATCGCCGAGTTCGATGGGAAGGTCTGGCGTCTGCCTTTCTAAATGGAAACGACCAGAGTCCTACTGGT
This sequence comes from Acidobacteriota bacterium, assembly GCA_020199995.1. Lineage (GTDB taxonomy): Bacteria > Acidobacteriota > Blastocatellia > Pyrinomonadales > Pyrinomonadaceae > JAIVJM01. The sequence goes on from JAIVJM010000189.1 coordinate 12,819, forward strand.
ACGGCACGGCCAGTCAGAGGGGAACGCCGAGCGGCGCTTCGGCGGCCACACGGCGACGCCGCTCAGCGAGCGCGGGCAGGAGCAGGCCGAGGCGACGGCGCGGGCACTCGGCGGCGAGGGCTTGACGGCCATCTATTCGAGCGACCTTCTGCGCGCGGTGCAGACCGCCGCGCCGCTCGCTCGCGAGACGGGCCTTGAGATCGTGCAGACTGAGGCTTTCCGCGAGCGCGGCGTCGGGCAGATGGAGGGGCTGACCTTTGAAGAGGCCGCCCAAGCCTTCCCCGAAGAGTACGCCGCGCTTCTCAGACGCGACTTCGAGTACGTGCTCACGGGCGGCGAGAGCTACCGGCAGACGCTCGACCGCGCCGCAGACGAACTCGACCGCGCCGTCCGACTCAACCGCGGGGGCACAATCGCTGTCTTCTCTCACACGGGCACGATCTGCATCCTCGCTCTGCACCTGCTGGGCGCGCTCGATGCCCCCGCACTGCGTCCCGTCTGGATCGCCTCCGCCAACTGCGGCGTGACGCGGATTCACCTCCAACACGAAGGACTAATCCGCGTCGTGGCGGTCAACGACACGCGCCACCTGAAGTAAAAGCCGTGAAGCGTAAATCGTGATGAGAAGAGCCAAGTCTTTCTCATCACGATTTACGATTTACGCTTCACGGCTTTTTCAGTTCATGGTTCCGCGTTTACTTCAGGTCGAGCGCGGAGATGGTCTTACGGTCGCGGACGTAGAGCATCGTGGCGGCGAGCGTGGGGGCCGTCCAGGCGTTGTTCTTGAGCAGCTCGACTTTGGAGTGAATCTTGAGCCCTTCGGGCGTGGGGGTGGCGAGCGTCAGGTGGCCGTCTTCGTCGAGGATGATGAAGCGCCCCTCGACGGAGATGAACGAGGCGCGCGCGAGGCTGCGCTCGCGCCACACGACCTTGCCCGTCTTGACGTTTACAGCCGTGAAGGGCGCGGTGCCGAAGTCGCCGCTCGAACCGTAGACGTAATTGCCGAGGCGGACGACGTTGCCGTAGTGAATCCGCATCAGCTTGTGCGACCAGACTTCTTCGACTGTCGTCCGAACGCCCGCGCGCGCGAGCTTGAGGGCACGGCTCCCGCCGCCGTATGCCGAAGAGATGAAGAGCAGTTCGCCGCCGCGCGGGTTAACCCGTTCGCCGGACAAATCTTCGGGCAACAGTTCCGGCCCGATCAAAGCTCTGCCGTCAAAGGCCAAGCGCTACGCGCTCGTCGTCGGGGTGGACAAGTACGCCGACACGCAGATCAGCACGCTCGGCGGCGCGAGCAATGACGCGCGCTCCCTCCGCGATGCGCTCGTAGAACACGCCGGGTTCCCCGCCGATCAGGTCATCCTGCTCTCGACCGACCAGCCCGCCGAGCGCCAACCGACGCGCGGCAATATCCTGCGCCGCTTGTCGAACCTCTCGACCATCGTTCCGAAAGACGGACTCCTTCTCTTCTCCTTTGCCGGTCACGGAATGGAGCGCGGCGGGCAGGCATTCCTGCTTCCTTCGGATGCGCAGGTCTCGGACGACGTGACGCTGCTGGAGCAGACGGCGGTGAACGTCCTCCATATCAAAGACTGGGTGCGAAAGTCGGGCGTCCGGCAGGTCTTGATGATCCTCGACGCCTGCCGCAACGACCCGGCGGGCCGCGCCAACGCCGACAACCCGCTCACCGAATCGTACACGCGCGGCTTCAACTTCGACCGGCGCAACCGCGAGGTCGAAGCGTTCGTCACCCTCTACGCGACGGCCATCGGCAAGCGCGCCTACGAGTACAAGGAGAAAAAGCAGGGCTACTTTACGTGGGCGCTGGTTGAAGGGTTAAAGGGGGCCGCGGCTAACGATAAGGGCGAAGTGACGATCGAGGGGCTGTTGAAGCACCTCCAGGAGCGCGTGCCGAAACAGGTCGCGCTCGACCTCGGCAAGGGCAAGGTGCAGCGCCCGTTCGCCGTCGTCGAAGGTTACAAGGCTGACGAACTGGTGCTCGGCGTCGCGGCGGCGCGCAGCCTCAACATTCAGTTGACCACGCGCGATGAGGAGCCAACCGCACACCCCTCTGCCACGCTGAGGCCGGAAGAGGATAAGGAGGGGCGCGGCGAAGTCATCCCGGACATTGAAGGAACCATCTGGACGGGAACGACCGTGAGCGGGACTTTCGACATCGAATTCATGAAGGACGGTAAGCTCAGCTACCTGCTCCTCGTCGAGCGAGGTGTTCCGAGGCCACTCATGGGCAAGTGGAGGCAAGTCGGCAGGACATTGATGATTGATCTCGGGTACTCGGTCAGCGAAGGCAAGATCGAAGACGGCGTGATTCGCGTCGAGGGAGAGAACCTCGCGGGCGATAAGATTCGCTATACGCTCTACCGCAAAGAGGTGAAGTAGGGGAAGTTGAATTGACGAAGACAAAAGAAAAAGTCGGCCCCGTCGGGGCCGGCTTTTTTCGTTCCCGACGTGTGGCACCGTCCTGCTCGCCGGTCGCGGCTTGCGGGCGGACGTGAAACGCCGACCCCAGCCTTAGGCTTGCGCGTCCGCGACCGCCTCCAAAGATTCCGTGTCCATCGGAGCGACTTCCGCCAACTCCTCGTCGTCGCCTTCGAGTTGTCGCTGGCGGTGGACTGTCCCGTCGGACTCGAAGATGTAGGCCGAGGGCGCTTCGCGCATGATGATCTCTTGCAGGCACATGAGCCCGTAGAGCAGCGCCTCGGGGCGGGGCGGGCAGCCCGGGATGTAAACGTCCACGGGGATCGTGCGGTCTACGCCCTGCATCGTCGAGTAGGAATCGAAGGGGCCGCCGGTCGAGGCGCACGCGCCCATCGCGATGACCCATTTCGGCTCGGGCATCTGGTCGAAGACGCGCCGCACCACCGGCCCCATCTTGAGCGTCACCGTGCCCGCGACGATGATGAGGTCGCTCTGCCGGGGCGAGGGGCGGAAGACGCCAGCGCCGAAGCGGTCTATGTCGAAGCGGCTCGACCCGGCGGCAATCATCTCGATGGCGCAGCACGCGAGCCCGAACGTCATCGGCCACAAAGCCGACTTGCGCGCCCAGTTGACGGCGTGTCGCACCGGCTTCGCGTTCATCACCGGCGCGCCCAGATTCCGGCGCAGCGAGTTGAAGAT
>JAIVJM010000189.1:15977-33577 GCA_020199995.1 Acidobacteriota bacterium
GTCTTGAGGCTCTTGAAGTCCTTCATGGCAAGCGCCCCACTTCCGAATGTTTGAAGCTAACAGCTGATAGCTAACAGCTAACAGCTCCTCATGCCCATTCCAGAGCGCCCTTGCGCCACGCGTAGTAGTAGCCAACGACGAGGATGCCGATGAAGACGAACATCTCGATGAGCGCGAACTTGGTGAAGGTGAAGTCGTCGCCCATGAAGATGATCGCCCACGGGAGCAGGAAGATGGTCTCGACGTCGAAGATTAAAAAGAGCATGGCGACGATGTAGTAGCGCACGGTGAAGCGGTCGTGCGCCTCGGTCACGGGGTCAATGCCGCACTCGTAAGGGCTCATCTTCGCCTTCCCATAGAGGCTCGGGCGGACGAAGCGCCCGAGGATGATCGGGAGCACGGGGAAGGCGACGGCGAAGACGAAAAAGATCATCACCGGCCAGTAGGCCGTGACGGGGCCGCCGACGCCCGAGACGTCGGGGTTTGCTGTCGCCTGAAGGAGAAGTACGCTCTCGAACATTTTCTTTTTACTCAGCCTTCGTTAACTGACTCGACGGAGTGTGCCGGGTATGACTTCCGCAGCTTGAGTCGGATTCTAGGCAAGCGGGCCGCCGCGTGTCAACGAACTTCGGTCGGACGCTCGGCATGGAGTGTTTTTATCCCCGCTCGCATCACTCGCTGACGGCAGAGCATCTGAGCGCCACTTGAATCAAACTCCGGAGCGGGCAGGCGATAACGTCGCGCAACTGTTGGAAAGCTCCGCTCAGGTGTCGAAAGCTCCGCTCAACTGTCGAAAGCTCCGCTCAAGCGGAGGCATCCGTACCGTCGTGCGAACGGCCTGCGAGCAGCGCGACGGCATGCGCGAGCACAGGACGGATGACGTCGAAGCACTCGCGCACGGCGGCGGGCGAGCCCGGCAGGTTGACGATGAGCGCGCCCGAGCGCACGCCGCAGACGCCGCGCGAGATCATCGCCGTGGGGGTCTTCTTCAGACTCTCCGCGCGCATCGCCTCGGCGATGCCCGGCACTTCCCTCTCGATGACGGCGCGCGTCGCCTCGGGCGTGTTGTCGCGGGGCGAGAGGCCCGTCCCGCCCGTCGTCATGATGAGGTTCACGTCCGCGCGCTCGGCGTAGCCGCGTAACTTCTCCGCCAGCGGCACAAGGTCGTCGGGCACAATCTCGGTCGCTACAATCCGTGCGCCCAACTCCTTCAACAGCGAAACCAGAATCGCGCCCGACTCGTCCTCCTGCTCGCCACGCGCGCAACGGTCGCTGACGGTGACGGCCACGGCCCTCAACACGACGCTCATTCGGCCCGCTTCCCTTCCCTCTGTTCCCGCACCCATCCGCGCACCTTGGCGAGCCATTCGAGGCGACCGAGCGAGACGCTCTCGGCGACGAAGCCGACGAAGGCTTCGGGGACGACGAAAGGCAGTGCCGCGCTCTTCTCACTCATCGCGTAAGTCCCGCCTGACAGGAGGAAGATTTCCAGCTTCTCTCCGTCAAAGCGCCAGACTTCGGGCACGCCGAACTGAGCGAAGATCGGGAACCTGTTGAGCGAAGGGCTGGTGATGTCCACCTCAACAATCAAATCCGGCGGCGGATCAACGTTAAAGTCTAAGTCCAGTTTCCCCCTGAGAATCGCCTCGTTCTGGATGTAGAAGCAGGTCTCAGGCTCAAACCCGCGTTTAAGGTCTTCCCGGCGAAAGGTAGTTACGCCGAGACATCTCACGTTCTGGCTCATCTCTTCGGCCAGCACTTCAATCAGTAGAGCCAGTATGTGTCCGTAGTGTCCGTGTTCGGGAGTCGGGCTCATGATTTGTAATGTTCCTCTGTCGTAGGTGAGGCGGGGAACACTGCGTTCGCCGATGTCGGCCAGAAGACTCTCGTAAGTCTCCCAACTGACGCCGGTGAGGACAACTCTCTCGACGGTACTTGTTTTAGGCGGGGTCAAAACAGCGGTCATGGCATTTACCTCCTATCGAGGTGATTCAAGCTTGAAAGCTCAAGGTTCACAATTTGACTGCCAGATCGTTATCTGACTTTGATCTTTGAGCCTTGAACTTTGAACCGGCGTGGAGTTCCTGTAACGAGACGACCGTAATCTCCGTCCGCTCGCGCGCGGCGATGGCTTCGACGACGGCCTGCGCGCCGGTCATCGTCGTCACGCAGGGGACGTTGTACTGGAGCGCGGCGCGGCGGATGGCCTGCTCGTCGAAGTGCGAAGCCATCCCCAAAGGCGTGTTGATGACAAGCGCGATCTCGCCCTGCTTGATCTTGTCGGCGATGTTGGGACGGCCCTCATTGACCTTGAAGACCGACTCGACTTCGAGTCCCACTTCCTTGAGACGCGCGGCGGTGCCGACCGTCGCCGTGAGTTGGAAGCCGAGGCGCACGAGGCGGCGCGCGAGCAGCGCGGCCTGACCCTTGTCCGTGTTGTTGACGCTGATGAAGGCCGTGCCTGAGGCGGGCAGCTCAAGCCCCGCGCCCGCCATCGCTTTGGCGTAGGCCTCGCCGAAGGTGTCGCCGATACCCATCACCTCGCCCGTCGAGTGCATCTCGGGGCTCAGGATCGGATCAACGCCCGGAAACTTGGCGAAGGGGAAGACCGGCGACTTGATGAAGAAGCGGCTCACGGTCAGCTCTTCCGGCAGGCCGAAGCCTGAGAGCGGCTGGCCCGCCATCACCAGCGCGGCGATGCGCGCTAAGGGCACGCCCGTCGCCTTCGAGACGAAGGGCACCGTGCGCGAGGCGCGCGGGTTGACTTCGAGCACGTAGACGCGGTCGTCCTTGATGGCGAACTGGATGTTGATGAGGCCGCGCACCTTGAGAGCGCGCGCCAGCGTGCGCGTGTAGTGGCGCATCGTGTCGAGATGTTCGGGCTGGATGCGCAACGGGGGGAGCACGCACGAAGAGTCGCCCGAATGAATCCCCGCTTCCTCGATATGCTCCTGAATCCCCGCGACGACGCAGGTCTCTTCGTCGGCGAGCGCGTCGACGTCGAACTCGGCGGCGCGTTCGAGAAATTTATCCACCAGCACGGGCTTCTCGGGCGAGGCGTCAACGGCTGTGCGCATGTACTCGTCGAGGCTCTTCTCGTCGTAGACGATGGCCATCGCGCGCCCGCCGAGCACGTAGGAAGGGCGCACCAGCACGGGGTAGCCTATCGCCTCGGCACACTTCTTCGCCTCTTCGCCCGAAACGGCTGTGCCGTTCTCCGGCTGTGGGATGCCCAGCTCGTTCAGCAACGCGCCGAAGCGCTTACGGTCTTCGGCGAGGTCAATCGAGTCGGGCGAGGTGCCGATGATGGGAGCGCCCGCCGCCGCGAGCCGCAACGCGAGGTTCAAGGGCGTCTGCCCGCCGAACTGGACGATGATGCCTTCAGGCTTCTCGACATCCACGATGTTCATCACGTCCTCGAACGTCAAGGGCTCGAAGTAGAGGCGGTCGGAGGTGTCGTAGTCGGTCGAGACCGTCTCGGGGTTGCAGTTGACCATGATGGTCTCAAACCCCGCCTCGCGCAGCGCGAACGAGGCGTGGCAGCAGCAGTAGTCGAACTCTATCCCTTGCCCGATGCGGTTCGGCCCCGAGCCCAGAATCATGATCTTGCGCCGGTCGGTGGGCGCCGACTCGTCCTCCTCCTCGTAGGTCGAATAGAGGTACGGCGTGAACGACTCGAACTCCGCGCCGCACGTGTCCACGCGCTTGTAGACGGGGACGATCCCGAGCCGCTTGCGGTAGGCGCGCACTTCGTCTTCGGTGCGCCCGGTCATGTAGGCGAGACGGCGGTCTGAGAGAGCCGCCTCCTTGAAGGTGCGCAAAAGCTCCGGCGAAATCTCTTCCAGCTCGCGCCCCTCGATCTCTTCCTGAATCTCCATCACGTCCTGAAGCTGTTCGAGGAACCACGGGTCAATGCGCGTCAGGCGATGAATCTCGGAGATCGTCCAGCCATGTTGGAGGGCGTAGGTGATGTAGGAGAAGCGCTGCGAGTTGGGGCGCGCGAGCTTGCGTTGCAGCTCGTCGTCGGGCACATCGGCGAGCCTCAGCGGCTTGACCGATTCGAGCGAGCGCAAGCCCTTGAAGAGCGCCTCCTTGAAGGTGCGTCCAATCGCCATCACCTCGCCGACCGACTTCATCTGCGTCCCCAGAACGTCCTCGGCCTCGCGGAACTTCTCGAAGGCCCACTTCGGAATCTTGGCGACGACGTAGTCAATCGTCGGCTCGAAACTCGCGGGGGTCTTCTTCGTGATGTCGTTACTGATTTCGTCGAGCGTGTAGCCGACGGCGAGCTTGGCGGCGATCTTGGCGATGGGAAAGCCCGTCGCCTTCGAGGCCAGCGCCGACGAGCGCGAGACGCGCGGGTTCATCTCGATGACACGCACCTCGCCGTCCGCAGGGTTGACGGCGAACTGAATGTTCGAGCCGCCCGTCTCCACCCCGACCTTGCGGATGATCTGGATAGACATGTCGCGCAGACGCTGGTACTCGACATCGGTCAAAGTCTGCGCCGGGGCCACCGTGATCGAGTCGCCCGTGTGGACGCCCATCGGGTCGAAATTCTCAATCGAGCAGATGATGACGACGTTGTCCGCGAGGTCGCGCATCACTTCGAGCTCGAACTCCTTCCAGCCGAGGATGGATTCTTCAATCAAGACCTGATGCATGGGCGAGGCCGCAAGCCCGCCGCGCACGATCTCCTCGAACTCCTCGGGGTTGAAGGCCGTGCCGCCGCCAGAGCCTCCGAGCGTGAACGAGGGGCGGATGATGGCCGGATAGCCCGTCTCTTCGACCAACTTCTCGGCTTCGGCCCACGAGTGCGCGAAGCCGCCGCGCGGCATCGGCAGTCCTTCCTCCTCCATCGCTTTTTTGAACAGCTCGCGGTCTTCGGCTACCTTGACGGCCTCTTCGGTCGCGCCGATCATCTCGACGCCAAACTCGCGGAGCACGCCCGCATCGGAGAGCGCGACGGCGAGATTGAGAGCCGTCTGCCCGCCCACGGTCGGCAAGAGCGCGTCGGGCCGCTCGCGGCGGATGATGGCCGCGACCACCTCGACCGTCAAAGGCTCGATGTACGTGCGGTCAGCGGTCTCCGGGTCGGTCATGATCGTCGCCGGGTTCGAGTTCACGAGCACGACCTCGTAGCCCTCCTGCCGGAGCGCCTTGCAGGCCTGCGTGCCCGAATAGTCGAACTCGCACGCCTGCCCGATGACGATGGGGCCGGAGCCGATGATGAGAATCTTACGGATGTCTGTGCGTCTGGGCATCTGTCGTCAAACAGGCAATTCAAATTGGGGATTTTTACGTTTGTCTTTGCGGTCGGGCCATTATACATAACGGCCCCATTGCCGGCACGCGGGTGGGTTCCGTCGTCCCCCGGCGTGGCTTTCACGACAAAAAGCCGCGGATGCCCGCGGCCTTTTATCCTTCGCGTCGAGGTAGTTGGTGGTGAAGATGGTCAGCTTCTTGTCGTTGTAGCGCGTGCCGATGATATTCATCATCGTATCGCGCACCCAGTCGGTCGGCTTCGACGCGCCCAGCTCGTCGAGCACTAACACTTCGGCCTGATAGACCGGCGCGAGCACCCTCATCTCGGAGGTCTTCGAGATCGGGTTATAGGAGTCCTGTATCTGTTTGAGCAGCGTGCTGAACTCACTGAACATGCAGGGCACGCCCTTCTCCATCAGCCCGCGCAGGATGGCGACCGAGAGATGCGTCTTCCCCACGCCCACCGTCCCCATGAAGAGCAGGCCGCGCTCGACCGCCGGATACTCGCGCACGAGCCGGAACGCGTAGTTGAAGGCCTTGAGCTGCGTGCCGTTGTTCGGCGCGGGATAGTAGTTCTGGAGCGTGCAGGCTTCGTAGCGGCGCGGGATGCGCGCGCCGTCGAAGAGCTTCAGTTGCGAGTCCTGCGTCCGACACTCGCAGCGCCGCGCGCCCTTGCCCGGCACGACTTCGAGGCCCGTGCCGAAGCAGCGCGTGCAGGCCGGGGTCGCTTCCTCTTTCCGCCTGCGCCCGACCTTCGGCTTCTCGACAGACGACTCCGCGGCGTCCCTTTCGGGGACGGCAAACAGCGACGGAATCTTTTTGGCGTTGTCTGAAGACATCCTGCGAGCGTCTTGAATTTCTTCCTGCGATTGTCCGCGCGGGGGTGGTTCACGGTGTGCGCGGGTGGCTCAGGTCGAAGACTTAAATTTGTTCTGCCCTCATCGAGCGTGGCGGATTATAGCACTCGAAGCAGAGATTGCAAGGTTCACTTTCCGGCACGTGCGGAGACGCGAAATCGCGGGCAATTCGCGCCGAACGCCGGATGAAAAATTCTCATTGCGGCGCGCTCCGAAGCGCACACGATTTAATACCTCTCGCGCCCGAACAGGACGACGACTCTTTTCCACAAGTGGAAAACTTTGTACGCCTCTCTCGTCCACGCGTGTGTCGGATTCGCGCGCCTGCGTTCTCGACATGCTCAGCACCCGCCGCCGCCGCCCTGATAGACGCTGCGCCAGCGGCCCTGCTGCTTTTTGTAGATGATGTAGTCGTTTGACTCGTAGTAGTGACCTTCGGTGATGACTTCCGCCACACCGTCGCCGTCGAGATCGATCTGATCGACGAGGCGGCGGTCGGCGGCGGTCGCTTCCGCACCTTTGTGATACCACGTGAGGGCCGGTTTGAATTTATCGCCCGCCGGCTCGAAGAACATGAAGAGCGCGTAGTTTGTGTAGTCGGGGCCGACGACACGAAAGCTCCCGATCAAGTCCGTCTTCCCATCACGCTCGAGGTCGCTCGCCGTCAGGTTCAGCGTCTCCATCTTCCTGACCAGCGCCGCCGGCACGCCGTTGCGCGCGAAGGCTCCGCGCGCGAGTTCGAGCGCCGCAGACCTCTCGGCCTCGGTCGGCGCGCGGCGTGAACTTGTGCCCCGACCCATCGTCTCGGAGCTGACGGCGAGCGCCTGCACCTCTCCGCCGAGCCGCGCCTGCGTCTCAGCCGTCACCTCCGCGTTCATCCCCGTGCAGCCCGGCTCCAAGTACTTCTGCACGGTGACGCTGCCCGCCTCGCCACCGCCAAAAAGCAGCCGGTACTTGCGTCCCGCGCGAAAGTATTCGTTGATGAAACGTTTGGACTGCGCCTCGATGTCGCCGCCGGCCACGTCGCCCTCGTCCACGGGCGGCTTGACGAAGACGCCGCGTTTGATGATGACGACGGGCTCCATCTGCACCGCGGCGTCGTACTTCCTAACGGCGAAGACGACCGCTTCTTTACTTGCCCCGGCGCGCGGCGCTTTCGTCTGGGCGCGGCTTCCGGTCGCGGGCAACGCCGAAAAGGTGAGACACAGAACGAGGGCTGCCAGATACCTGTTGGGGGATTTCATTTTTTCAAGTCCGCTTTTGTGGTTAATGACGCCGACTCGCATCACATCGAGAGTTCGGGATTCTCCAACCGGAGCGGGGGCAAGCCCCCTTCCTAACCCGCGAGGTTATGGAAGCTGAAATCTGCGTGGGAGCTTGATGGATTGATAAGCTCAAAGGTCTGGAAGGGGGCTTGCCCCCGCACTTTGCCCTGCCCCCCGTTCTGCAAATCTGCGCGCGAAGACGCGCAGAGTATTTTTCTTAAACCTCCAGCGCGCGGCCCGTCCGCAACGACTCCCGCAGGCGGAATGTGGCGCGCGTTGTGTTAGCCAATTCTTCGAGCGTGAAGGGTGGCGGCGCGGCGTCGAGGACGACCGCGCAGGCGGCGCGGGCCTGTGCTGCCTGCCCTTTGTCCGGCGCACGCAGCTTGAGAATCTCCTCGCGCCCGTCGCGGTACATCGAGGCGCGCCGGAAGTCTTCGAGGACGAAGCTGCGGCCCCCGCCGAATATCTCGACGCGCTCTTTGGCGAGCGTCCTGTCGCCCTCGGCGAGGTACGCGATGACGCCGTTCGAGCCGTCGGCGAAGCGCAGCGTCATCATCACGGAGTCCTCGTTCGTCGCCTGCTCATCAGTGCCCGCGACCCGTTCGGCGTAGACGCGCGTGACCGGCGCTCCCGCCCAGAACTGCAAGAGGTCAACGAAGTGGCAGACCTCGCCGACGATGCGCCCGCCGCCCACGCGCTCGTCCTGCGTCCAGTGTCCGCGCGGGACCCGGCCCGCGTTGACGCGATAGACGAAGGAGAGCGGCCCGCGCCGTCCCTCGAAGAACTCTTTCGCCTTGAGCGCAAGCGGCGAGAAGCGTCGGTTGAAGCCGACCAAAAGCTTCCCTTCCGCGCGCCGCGCGGCTTCGAGCACCTCGTCCAGCTCTTCTTCGTCGAGCGCCAGAGGCTTCTCGACAAAGACGTTGCGCCCGGCATCAAGGGCGCGGCGCGCGAGCGCGGCATGCGTGTCGTGACGCGTCGCAATAACGACGAGATTCACCCGAGAGTCTTCGACGACTTCGTCGGCTCCCGAGACACTCGAGGCAAAGCCGAACTGCCTGCCGACGTTGACAGCCGACACGCCCGACGCGCTGGCGATAGAGCAGAACTCAGCGCCCGCCGATTTGAAGTGCGGCAGGAGCACGCCCGCCGCGTAAGCCCCCGCGCCGATCAATCCGACACGAACGCCCGCCTCCGGTTCGACCCTGACATTGCCGGCAGCGTCCAACTCATTCCCGACAGCGCCCTTCCTATCACTCGCCTCTCGGCTGGCGTGCGTTCTCAGCGCGAAGCTTTTTTCAAGCTCGCGGCCCGCGTCGTATTCGAGCAGCACGCCGAGATAAGGCTCGCCCGCCCCGCCCGTAATCAGCTCGTAGGCGCGCGCTCCCTCTTCGACGGGGAAGCGGTGCGTCGTCAGCCGCTCGACGTTGACGCTTCCAGCGGCGAGCAGTTCGAGGAAGGCTTCGAGGTTGCGCCCCTCCGTCCAGCGGACGTGCGCGAGTGGGTAGTCGTGGCCGCGCTCCTCGTACTCAGGGTCGTAGCGTCCGGGGCCGTAAGACATCGAGACCGTGAGCTGCAACTCGCGCTTGAAGTAGACCTCGCGCGGAACCTCCATCCCGACCTGCCCGACCACGACGACGCGGCCCTTCGCGCGAGAAGCCTCGCCCGCCAGCTCGACGGGGCGGCTCGAAGAGGTGGCCGCCGTGACGAGCACCGCGTCGGCCCCGCGCCCGCGCGTCCACTCCAGAATTTTGCCGCACGCGTCCGCCCCCTCCGCCGCGCAAGCCCCGTCCGCGCCGAGCGAGCGCGCCAGCTCGACCTTCGACGCGTCGAGGTCAACGCCGAAGACGCGGCAGCCGTTCGCCTTGAGGAGCTGGACGGTGAGCTGGCCGAGCAGGCCGAGACCGACGACGAGGACTGATTCGCCGAGCGTCGGCTGCGCGAGCCGGACGCCTTGCAGCGCGATGGCCCCGAGCGTCGCGTAGGCCGCATCAGTGAACGTCACCCCTTCGGGGACGCGCGCGCAGAGGTTGTGCGGGACGCAGAGCACCTCCGCGTGCGAGGCGTACCCGACGCCCGCGCACGCCACCCGGTCGCCGACCCGTATGTCGCGAACGCCCGCGCCCACCTCCGAGACGACGCCAGCCGCGCTGTAGCCGAGCGCGACCGATTCTTCGAGCTTCGCGCGCACGACGCCGACCGTGCTCAGCAGGCCCTCTTCGCGCGCGCGCACGAGCGCCTTCCTGACCAGCTCGGGCTGTTCCAGCGCGCGCCCCAAAAGGCTCTTGCGGTTGAGGTCTACGGCGGCGCGCTCCGTGCCCGCGCTGATGAGCGAGGCGCGGGTGCGGACGATGACGCGCCCGCGCTGCGGCGTCGGGGCCGGCACGTCGGCGACCTCCACTTCGCCCGTCCTGCGGTTTTGCAGAATCTGCTTCATTCAGAGAGGAGCCCCGGCGCGTGCGGGGCCTGAGAGCGCGAGCGCTTCAGCCCATTGCGGTGACGAGTTCGAAGAGGCCGAGCACGGCGGCGACGCCGAGCAGGATCAACAGTATGATGTGGGGCCAGCCCAGCACGAAGCGGCGGCACGCGCGGCATCTGGTTCCGGCCATCCTCAGCGGTCTGGCGCAATATGGACACTTGGTCATTTCAATAGACGCTCTTTAGCGGGTTCGACAAACATGCCACGAATGAGGCCCGGCGTTCAAGTCGCGGCCCGCATGCGGGCCGCGTCCGGCGCGTCTCAGGCCCCCGCCGTTTATGTTATAGTTTGCGTCAAATACCTATCCCGGCACAGGAGTTTTAAGCCCCATCTTTGGCCCGTCGAGCGTCGCCAACGAGGGAAGGACCGACAGTCATGGGCATTCTTCAAGGATTGCTGAGCAAGCTCGGACTCGAAAGCCTCGCGAGGCCGCAGAATCCCGTGCGCGTCTTCCTGCTCGACGACGACACGCTGCGGCACGACTGGTTCGCCAAACAATTCAAAGGCGACCGCCTCGACCTCACCGCCGAGCCCGCGCGCGCCATCGAGCTGCTCTCGTCCAACTACTACGACCTCGTCTTCCTCGACCACGACCTGCTGCCGGAGCACTACCACTCCGACGTCCTCGACGACGAGAAGACGGGCTACGCCGTCGCGCGCTGGCTCGCCTCGCGCCCTGACCGGCAGGGCGCCGCGACCATCATCGTCCACACGCGCAACGCCGACGGCGCGCTCCGCATGATCGAGCTGCTCCGCGGCGTCGGACGGCAGGCCGAGCACATCCCCTTTCACATGCTCGCGCCGAAGATCAAGCACCTCCGAGAGAGGCGATAAAGCAACACCGACGAAGCGGGCACCAGCGGCTGTGCCGCCTGATGCACATTGCGAAAAAATTTTGACGGAGCCGGCGCCGAACCGACGTTATGTTACACTTACGCCTTCAAGGCTCTCCAGTTCTTTCCTTCAAATCCGTAACAAATTTTTGGCCGAGGTGCGACGACAGATGTTGAGAATCAAGCGATCATGCGTGAGGCTGGCGCTCCTCGCCTGCTTGTCTTTGGGCAGTTCTACGGCGACGCTGGCGCAGGCGGGCGGGACTTACGACGCGACGGTCAAAACGCTGCTGGCACGCCCCGAGATGCAGGCGGCCTTCGCGCACGTCGAGCGCGAGCGCGAGCGAATTCTTCGCGAGTGGATCGCCATCACCGAGATCAACGCTCCCTCGGGCAAGGAGCGCGAGCGTGCGGCCTTCGTCGAGAAAATCCTGCGCGCCTCCGCATCGCTCGACGTGCGCTCCGACTCGGCGGGCAACCTCATCGCCGTGCGCAAGGGCGCGGGCGGCGGCCCCGCCGTGGTCATTGACGCGCACCTCGACACGGTCTTTCAGGACGGCCTGAAAATCAAGGCCGAGATGCGCGATGGAAAAATCTACGCGCCCGGCATCGGCGACGACACTCGCAACATCGAGGCCATGCTCGCCATGATCCGCGCGCTCGACGCCGCCGCCGTGAAGACCAAGGGCGACCTCGTCTTCGTCTTCACCGTCGAGGAGGAGACGACGTTCCGCGGCGTCGAGGAGTTCGTCAAAGAAAATAAGGGGCGCATCGGCCACTACATCGCGCTCGACGGCGGCTACGAAGGCTTCACCTACGGCGGCATCGGCATCAACTGGTACAAGCACCACTTCGTCGGCCCCGGCGGCCACACGCGCTCGCGCAACCCTCCGTATTCGGCGTCGCTGCCGCTCGCGCGCGCCATCACACGCATCTACCAGCTCCCGCTCCCTTCGAGCCCGCCGACGCACATCAACATCGGCATGCTCGGCGGCTCGGAGGTGGTCAACGCCAAGGCCGCCGACGCGTGGTTCACCGTCGACCTGCGCTCGACGAGCAACGAGGTTATCGCCGATTTGGAGAAGAAAATCGCGGCTATCGTCACAGAAGAGGCGGAGCGCGAGAAGATGACGGCCAAGACTGAGCTGATCTCTTCGACCCCGGCGGCGCAGATTCCCGGCCACCGCGAATCCGCTCTGGTCAAGACCGCCGAGGCCGTCCACTATGCGATGGGCTTCCAGCCTTCCATCACCGTCACCGGCTCGAACAACTCGAACGTCGCGCTGCTCGCGGGCATCTCGGCCATCTCGACGGGCACGGCCCCGTGCGGCGACTCACACGCGCTCACTGAATTCTGCGAGATCGAGCCGATCTACAAAGGCATCAAGAAAATCATCCTGCTCGGCGTCGCGGCGACGCAGATGTAAGGATTGACTCGCCGGCTCATTGACGATTAGTTCAAATGAGCCAATGAGCCGGTGAGTCAATGAGTCAATTTTTTCTTGCGCTTCACCAAAGTGAAGAGAAGGAAGCCGACGCCCGCGCCCAGCGTGTTGAGAATTACGTCGTCCACGTCTACGGTTCTGAAGGTGCCGATTAATCTGGATAGGAATTGGACGACTTCGATACTCGAAGAGAGGACGAGGGCGACGAGCAGCACTCTCTTTATCGTCCCGAACCTATCGGAGACGAGAGGCAGGAAGAACCCCAGCGGGAGAAATAAGAAGATGTTCCCGGCCATGTTCTGCAGGCAATACAAAAACACATTGCGCCTCGCCGTCAGTGTCGGCGGCAGGCACTTGAGAGAGTTGAGAATCGGGACGAGATTGACTTCGCTTGAACCGGGGACTCTGAACCTCGACATGGGGATGGGGACGACCGTCAGCGCCGCGACGAAGACCAGATAGAGGAAAAAGGACGTCAGTAACAGTTCCCTCCCGAGTGACGCCCCTGCGTTCAGCTTCCTTCCCGAGACGTTCGCCCTGACCCTGAAAGCGACCCACAGCGGCAACGCCACCGCGGTCGAGAAGATGAATGATCCTAGTAGTTGATTGAGCACTGCCTCACGCGCACCGCATCCCCGGAAGCCTTAACGCCCTTTACGCGCCGAGCCCCCGCGCCCGACTTTCGAGAGCGCCCATGCGCCCAACACCACGGCCAGCTTGCCGACGCTGAACGAACCCCGCCGCCCCCCGGCGTCCCCGCTCGCGCGCGCGACGCGGGCCGGCGGCTTGGACCGAGCGCGCGACTTGTCCTTCGCCGCCGCCGCGCCCCCGGCCCGCGCGTCGGTTGGCTGGAGCCGCGCGCCGCCCGCGCGCGGCTTCTCGCCGGGGCTCTTCTCGCCCTTCTCTTTGGCGTCCGGCTGCCCGCGCTTCGCCATCTCGTGCTCTATCTCGGAGTTGATTTCGCCGCCGACCAGAATCGCCAGCCCCGTGAAGTAGAACCAGAGCATGAGGATGATGACGGCCCCGAGCGAGCCGTAGGTGGCGCTGTAGGAGTTGAAGTAACTGAGATACGCCTTGAAGGCGAACGAGATGAGGAGCCAGAGCACGACGCCGATCACGGAGCCGGGCGTGACCCACTTCCAGGAGGGGTCTTCGAGGTCGGGCGCGAAGTAGTAGATGAGCGCGAAGCCGAGGAGCACGAAGCCGAACACGACGGGCCACTGCGCGATCTTCCAAGTCCACTCGAAGGCTTGGCCTAACCCGAACTTCCCGGCCACCAGCTCCGCGAGGTCGTGGCCGTAGAGCACGAGCACCAGCGCCGTGATGATGAGCAAAGAGAGCGCCAGCGTGAGTTCGACAGCGACTAAGCGCGTCTTCCACCAGGGCCGCGTCTCACGCACGTCATAGGCGATGTTGAGCGACTCGCTGATCGCCCCCATCCCGTTCGACGCCGCCCAGACCGTGGCGAGGATGCCGAACGAGAGCTTGCCGCCGCCGCTGTTCTCGGTCACCTCGGTGACGGTCTTGCTGATAATCTCGGTGGCCTCGCCGGGTAAAACCGCGCTCAAATAACGGAAGAGGTTCGCGCGCATCTCGCCGTCCTCGCCCGCGAAGTAGCCGAGCACCGAGGTGAGGAACAGCAGCGCGGGAAAGAGCGCCAGCAGGAAGTAGTAGGAGAGCTGCGCCGCGCGCCCCGTCACTTCGTCCTCCTGCATCTCGGCCCAGGCGCGCTTCGCCAGCTCTTTCCACGACAGATCGCCGGTGCTTAAAGCAGCAAACATTTCCACTCCCCTTCCTGCCCGAATCTAAAAGCCGTGAATCGTCAATCGTCAATCGTGAATAGATAAATCTTGTTCTTTCTTGTCACGATTGACGATTCACGGCTTTATCTGACGAGCGTGCCCGTCCGGCCCCAGCGCGTGTTCTGGAAGAAGTCCGAGAGAAAGCCGAAACTCCCCTCGCTGCGCGGCAGGCTCTCGTCGAAAGACCAGTAGACGAACATCGCGCGCCCGATGATGAGATGGCGGGGGACGTAGCCCCAGAAGCGGCTGTCCTGACTGTTCTCGCGGTTATCACCGAGCACGAGGTAGTGTCCCGCCGGCACGTCGAAGACGGTCTCTCCCTGCATATGATTGTCGCCCCTCAGAGTGTCCGGGCTCCAGTAAACCGTGTACTGGCCTTCGTCAGCCGGGGGCGGGTCGTCTGTGATGGAAAGCTCGGCGCCGCGCTCGTCCCCGCTCGTGCGCGGGTCGTCGGCGTCCGGGGGGTTGTTGGCGGCGACGCGGCGCTCGCCGAGCGGTTGGCCGTTGACGAAGACCCGCGCGTCCCTGATCTCGATGTGGTCGCCGGGGAGGCCGACCACGCGCTTGACATAGTTGGTCTTGAAAGGCGTGTTGTTCTCGTCGTCGTCGTTGACGTTGTAGCGCTCGAACTGCGCCGAGGGGAACTTGCCGGGGTATTTGAAGACGATGATGTCGCCGCGCCGGATTTCGCGCTGCGGCAGGAAGGGGACGATGGGGCCGGGCGCGAAGATGAACTTGTTGACGAGCAGGTGATCGCCGATCTTGATTGTGTTCTGCATCGAGCCGGTCGGTACTTTGACCGCCTGCACGACGAAGGTCATGCCGAAGAGCGCCATGATTGCCGTCACGACGAGCGACTCGAAATACTCCCGGACGACGCCGCGCGGCGCCCCTTGCGTCTGCGCCCCGGCACCGTCTTCCCCCGTGCCGTCGTCATGCTCCGGCACGCGCGCGCGCCGCGGCCCCGGCCCCTGCGTGGCGGCGGGCGGCTCCTCAGCCAGCCCCGCGCCCCTCTGTTCTTTGCTCATATAAATTCATCGTAGTGAAGTGAAACGAGAACGGTCAAGGCTGGAGAAGAAAAAGCCGTGAATCGTCAATCGTCAATCGTGACAAGAAAATCCTGTTCTTTCTGGTCACGATTTACGATTCACGATTCACGACTCTTCACCCCTCCGCCTCCGCCGTCTCCGGGGGCGGCCCCATCTCGTCGAGGGCGCGGCGCGCGGCCTCCATCTCGGCGGCCTTGATGGTGCCGCCCTCGCCGCCTCCCTGCCCCATGTCCCAACTGACCTCGACGCGGAAGACGCGCGCGTGCGGCGGCCCCAGCGTCTCGACCACGTTGTACTGCGGCGCGACGTGTCGCTCGGCCTGAAGGCGCTCCTGTAAAAGCGTGCGCGCCAGCGTCTGCGTGCTCACCAGACGGTGCTTCATGCGCGAAAGCTCGCCCTCGGTCACTTCCGGGTAGGAGCGGTAAAGCTCGTCGGCCACGACGAGGCCGAGGACTGAGTCGCCGACGAACTCCAGCGCCTCGTTGTGGAGGTGGCGGGCCTTCTCCTCATCGCCCGACTTCACGCTCTCGTGCGCCCACGAGCGGTGCGTCAGCGCGCGTTCGAGCAGTTGCCGGTCTTTAAATTTGTATCCGAGGTTTTCTTCGAGCGCGGGGAGAGCGGCGGGAGCGGCATTGCCCTTCTTCGACATGGCGGGGATTGTAACAAAACACCGGGCGCACCGTTGAAGAAACTCAAACGATGCGCCCGGCGCTCTCTTGTCGTTGCGACCGACGTACTGACTCAGTGGCCGGCGGCTGCGTGACCGGCTTTCGCCTTCTTCACCGGAGCCCTGGTTTTCGAGATCGGCTTCGGCGCGCTGGTGCTGGCCGGGGCGCTTGTGGCCGCGGGCTTCGCCCCCGTCGCGGGCTTCGCGCCCGTGGTAGTGGTGGTAGTGGTGGTGGTGGTGGTCGTCGAAACCGGTTTCGCGGTGCTACCCGCCGGCTGCATCCCGCTGCCGTTCGTCCCGGCCGCCGTGTTGCCGCCCGAGGTCGGGGCCGTGGTGGTCGGCGTGGTCGTGCCCGTCGAAGACGGGGTCGTGGCCGGCGTCATGGGCTGGCCGGGGAGCGGCAGGGGTCGGTTCATCACGCCCGCGATGAACTCCTTAAGGCCTGCGTCGGAGTTCTCGTGGCGGGTCTTGTAGACCGCGACCAACTTATCCATCATCTCCTTCTTCCGCATCGCATCCGTGTTCAAAACGTGGGCGCGCGCGTAAGCGTCAATGACGCGGTCGAGGGCCTGATTGATCCTCTCGTACAGGGCGATGCCATCGGGCGTCTCCGGCTGACCCTCGTACTTCGCCTTGTACTCGGCAGCGAGCTTCTTGAATTCGCCGTTGTAGTAGGCGACGGCGAGCCCGGAGTAGGTCGTCGGCTCGGTCTTCGCCGGGCCGTTGGACTGCGCCGCCTTAATGAGGTATGTCGCCGCCTCTTCCGGCGAGTTCTTAATGAGGTTGGCCCCCACGGCGTAGTTCGACCAGCTGAGCGCGTCCTCGCGACTCTTGAAGGGAGTCCACTGTTCGACCGTCTTGCCCTGCTCAACCAGCTGAAGTACGCGCCGCGCGTAGTTGAGCGTGTCGGGGGCGAGGCTTTCAAACTTAGACGCGTTGGCGAGACCCGCCCCCACAAGCTTCACGTAAACCCCCAAATTGTCGGCGTCGTTCGCCAGGACCCCGCGCGCGAGTTGGAAGGCCTTCACAGGGTCCTTATCGAGGGCGGTGTTGAACTCGAAGTCGCGCAGGGCGACTTCGTACTTCGCGACCCAGCCGCGCACGTAAGTCACATACTGGTCGTCGGTCGTCCCGTACTTGCTCAGAAATTCTTTGCCCGTTTCGAAAGCGGCCTTCTGCGAGGCGGGTGTTTTATCCCCACGCTCCTTCACGAATTTTTCATAGAGAGCGGTTTTCGCCGGGTCTTCCGGCGCCGCCGCAGGCGTCGCCGCCGCTGTCTGCGCCAAAGCCGGGAGCGCGAATGTCACTGCCATGGCGGCGATAATCAAGAGTCGAAATACGTTCTTCATCGGTCGCAAATCCTCCGTGCGCTGAATGCTCTACTGGAATTAAATTTCGTGGGGGCGCGCGCTCCTCAATGACCAGCGTCGCGTGCAGATTGAGATGCGCGCTCCTTCCGGCCAGTTGCCGCCGAGTTTTGAACCGGCGCGTGCGGCGGCCCTTTCTGAGGGAGAAAAAAGGTCGTCGTGCTGGTTTTGGAACCTTTTCGCGCCGTGATACTGCAACAACCGCCCGAATAGTGTCAAGCCAAACCGAGGTCAGCCGGAGCACGCAAGGGTAGTCTTCCCGGAATCCGAAGTGGGGGCAGTCCGGAGTCTGAAGCACTGAGGCTGGAGTCTTCCGGCGGGAGTCCTGAGTTGAAGACTCATCCCCTCGACCTTTGGGACATGAGCGGGAAATAAAAAGTCCAAAGTCGAAAGGCTTGACCCTCCGACTTTGGACTTTAGACTCCAGACTCCGGACTGTTCCTACGGCTTATCCGAGACGCGGCGCGGGCGTCCGGCCCCGGTGTTCTGGTTCTGCACGGGCGCGGGCGTCGGGGGGGCGGCGGCGGCGGGCGCGTTCGGGGTGTTGGTGAAGACGGGGCGATAGCTGGTCTTG
>JAIVJM010000189.1:33617-56554 GCA_020199995.1 Acidobacteriota bacterium
CGGCGGCGGCGTACTTGCCGCGCGCGCCCGAGTTGCGGAGGATGACCGAGACGACGAGCTGCGGGTCGTGAACAGGCGCGTAGGAGGTAAAGAGGCCGAGCCATGAGCCCTGCCCGCGGCACGAGCCGGTCTTCCCGGCCACGGTCTGGACGGGGTCGTATGCGCCCTTGGCCGTGCCGTAGTTGACCGCGCCGATCATGCCGGGGACGAGGCGGCGGACGTGATCCTGCGGCACGTCGAGTTCGCGCTTTACCTCGCGCTTGAACCGGACGCTCTCTTCCGGCGTGCGCGGCAGGTGCGGGACGAGGACTTTGCCGCCGTTGGCGAGCGTCGAAGTCATCGAGGCGAGCTGCACCGGCGTCACCTCGATGTCGTCGCCGTGCGAAGACATGTGGTTGATGGCGTAGCCCTGCTTGAAGACGGGCAGGCGGCCCGGAGACTCGAACGGGTGGTTGATGCCGGTCGGCTGGCCGAGGCCGAGCTTGCGCGCGTAGTCCATCATCTTGTCGAAGCCGACCTCGCCGCCGACTTTCTGGAAGTAAGCGTTATTGGAGAAGGCGAGCGAGTCCGTAAGGTCGAGCCGGTAACTGCTGGTGCCGATGTTGACGGTCTGCACGGGGTCAATGACGTTCTCGGCGAGGCCGGCGAGGCCCGACACGAGCTTGATTGTCGAGCACGGCTTGAAGCCCTTGCGGATCGCCCAGTCCTGATTGACGACCGTATAGACCTGGCCCGTCTTCGGGCTCATCACGACCACCGTCCCGGCGCGGTCGCCGAGCGCCTCGACGGCCACGCGGCGCACTTCCATGTCTTCGCCCGTGGTCTCGTCCCGCAGGATGTTGGCGACCGCCTCGTCGCGCAGCGCCTGATCGGCGGCGCGCTGGCGCGCAATCGCGAGGGCGCGGGCAATCGCCGCCTGCCGCGCGCGCTCAGCCGCCTCGCGGCGGCGGCGCTCGGCCTCGCGGCGCGCCTCGGCGATGCGCTCTCGGCGTGACGTCTTGCGCGAGTCCTTGCCCCTCGCGTTTTTCTCCGCCCGCTCCTCACGCGCGCTGCGGCGATCAGCGCGCTCGCTCTTCGCGCCGCGCCTCTCGTTCTTCGAGGCGCGTTCGCTCCTCGAGTCGCGGCGCTTATCGGCGCGGCTGCTCTTCGCGGCGACCTCTTTCCGCCTGCCGGACTCCTTTTTGGCGACGGTCTTCTTTGAATTCTTCGCGGGAGCTTTGGCGGCGGCGGCCGCGCGCGCGGGCTTCTTTGGAGGGGCGGCCTGGATTGTGGCGGCGGCGGTAAGCAGGATGAAGGCGGAGACGACGAACGCGGCGAGACTGGGGGACAGGAACTTTCGGGTCATTTGACACTTCCTCGCTTAGTAAAAAAAGTCGAGGGACGGCCCACCGCTAAAACTATCAGGAGGGGAGCGAAAGGGCCGCCCGTTAACTTCTAAGATGCGCTGAGTGAAACTTTGTTGACGTGTTGTACGGCGCGACGCCTGCCGCGCCCCTTGTCGGTGTCAAATTCGAAGCGTTGAAAAATCACTCGGAAGCCTTTTTGGAAAACAGCTTTCAGTTCTTATTCGAAACTTCTTTTCGCACCGTAAAGGCAGGAGAGACACCTTCTGCGGTCTCCGGGAGGGGTTTGCGCTGGAGACCATCACGGACTATAACATTTGAGTGCGTGCCGGGCAACCAAAAACTGTGGTGCACTGTTCAACGTAGTGTCCGAGGCTCTCCCGCTGATTGGTTTGACGAGGGGGCCGGGGGCCTTTAACTTATGCGACTGCCTAAACTTTTGCACAGCTTTCGGGCGCGACTACTGCTCCTCATGGCGCTGCTTCTGCTGGGCACGCTCGGCGTGCAGTTTTACCTCAACCGCCACGAGCAGAACCGTCGTTCGGTGGTCATCGCCGAGCAGGAGCAGGCGCTCGCCGCGAGCACGGCGCTGGCGCTCGAAAGTATTTCGATGGAGCCGCCGCAGTATTTGTGGCAGTTGGACGAAGAGCGCCCGGTCTCGTTCCTCAAAGAGCAGAAGGGGCGTGTCCAGAATATCCTCGTCGTCAACGAGCAGGGGCGCGTGGACGACAGCCTCGACCGGAAGTACGCGCCGACGACTCTGGAGGACGGGACGGCGAAGTATTACCACATCTCGGAGATTCAACTGCCGAGGCTCGTCGAGGCCGGGCAAACGACGGGCAACATCCGGCAGCTCATCCCTTCCTCTCCGCCGCCTGACGCGCGTCCCGTCGCGGGCGAGCCGCGCGCCTTCCCGATCCCCGTCGCGACGAGCAAGGGCTTAAACTACATCATCATCGTGCTCGGCGCGAGCCGGACGCTGGAGAGCCAGACGCTGAGCGGCGCGTTGCAGTCGTACCTGCCGACGCTCTCGGTGCTGCTGCTCGCCACGCTCGCGGCGGGCGTGCTGGTGTGGCGCTTCACGCGCCCCATCAAGGAGCTTGCGCAGGCGACGAACAGGGTCGCGGCGGGCGACTTCTCTTTCCGTGTCCCCTCGGCCCACCGGCGCGACGAGATCGGGGTGCTCGCCACGACCTTCAACGAGATGGTGACGCAGCTCGGGCGGATGCGCGAATTGGAGGCGCAGGTCAAGCAGGCCGAGCACTCGGCGGTCGTCGGTCGGCTCGCCTCGGCCATCGCGCACGAAATCCGCAACCCGCTCAACTACATCAACCTCACGCTCGATCACCTGCGCACGAGCCTCACGCCGTCAGACCCCGAGAAGCGCGCGCTCGTCGAGCGGCTCACCTCTCAACTCAAGACGGAAGTCGCGCGCATCAACACGCGCATCACGGAGTTCCTCAAGTACACGAGGCCCGCGCAAATCGAGCTGCGCCCGCTCGATTTGCGCGAGGTCATCGCCGACGCGTTGCGGATGGTCGAAGCGCAGGCCGCCGAGAACGGCATCGAGGCCAAAATCGAGGGCGGCGCGTCGCTCCCCGCCGTGCTCGGCGACGAGGAGTCTTTACGTTCCGTCTTCACAAACCTTATCATTAACGGCATGCAGGCAATCGAGGGCGAAGGCGGGAGCCTGACAGTGAGGCTCGCCGCGAACAACGGGCGCGCGCGCGTCGAGGTCTCCGACACGGGCCGCGGGATCGAGCCCGAGCACCTCCCGAAAATTTTCGAGCCCTACTTCTCGACGAAAGAGACGGGCACAGGCCTCGGCCTCGCCATCGTCAAGAAGGCCGTCGAAGACCACCACGGCACCATCAGCGTCCGCAGCGCGCCGGGCGAGGGCACGACCTTCACGGTCGAGATACCAACAGCAGGAGGAAGTGATAAGTGATGAGTGATAAGTGATGAGAAAGAAAGCATGGCTTTTCTCATCACTTGTCACTCATCACTTATCACGTGATTACTCATGGCAAGGAAAAGCATTCTGGTCGTTGACGACGAGAAGTCGCAACGCGAGATTCTGGAGATGATTCTGTCGGGCGAGGGCTACGACGTGACGACCGCTTCGTCGGGCGAGGCGGCGCTGCGGATCGCGCGCGAGCGGCGCTTCGATCTGGCGCTGACGGACTTGATGATGACGGGGATTGACGGCATCGAGCTTTTGTCGAAGCTTTTGGCCTTCGACTCCTCGATCATCGTCATCCTGCTCACGGCGCACGGCTCGATTGACTCGGCGAAGGAGGCGCTCCGGCGCGGCGCGTTCGACTATCTCGAAAAACCTTTCGAGCGCGAGACGATGCTGGAGACGATCCGCCGCGCGCTGGCGCGCCTCGACGCGCTCGATCAGGAGATCATCTCGGCCTCGGCGGAGATGGAGGCCGTCAAGAAGATGATCCTCAAGGTCGCGCGCTCCAGCTCGACCGTGCTCATCCGCGGCGAGTCGGGGACGGGCAAGGAGCTGATCGCGCGCGCCATCCACACCCAGAGTCCGCGCGAGTCCGAGATGTTTCAGGCCGTCAACTGCGCCGCCATCAACGAGAACCTCCTTGAGTCCGAGTTGTTCGGACACGAGAAGGGCTCGTTCACCGGCGCGCACGCCGAGAAGAAGGGGCTCTTCGAAGTCGCCGACAAAGGCACTCTCTTCCTCGACGAGATCGGCGAGCTCGACATCACGATGCAGGCGAAACTTTTGCGCGCACTTCAGGAGCGAGAGATTCGTCGCGTCGGCGGCACGCGCGCCATCAAGGTGGATGTCCGCGCCGTCGCCGCCACCAACCGCGACCTGCGCGCGATGGTGCAGGACGGGCGCTTCCGCGACGACCTCTACTACCGCATCAACGTCCTCTCGATTGACGTGCCGCCCTTGCGCGAGCGCCGCGAAGACATCCCCGTCCTGATGGACTACTTTCTGAAGAAGCACACGCGTAACACCTCGCGTCTCATCCGGGGCCTGACGCCGGACGCGCGCAAGGTGATGCTCGACTATGCGTGGCCGGGCAACGTCCGCCAGCTCGAATCGGCCATCGAGCGCGCCATCCTGCTCGCCGAGAACGACTACATCACGGTCGAAGACCTTCCGCTCGAAGTCCGGCAGGAGTCGCGGCCCATCGCCGAGTCCGGCTTCAAGCTCCCGGCGGAGGGCGTCAACTTCGAGGATGTCGAGCGCAACCTTATCCTTCAGGCGATGGAGCGCACCGACTACAACATCACGAAGTCGGCCAAGCTCCTCGGCCTCACCTTCCGCACCCTCCAATACCGCCTCGAAAAGTTCGGCATCAAGCGGCCCGAGCGCCATGACGGGAAGGAAGAAGAGGAGGAGAGCGAAGAATGAGACTCTCTTTACTCTCGCTCGTAATCTCACTGGCTCTCTTCGCCGGGGCAGGATGGGCCTTGCGTCACGGTGCTGCCTACATATTCAGAGACTTTTCCTCCGCCGAGAGAATCTCGGCCCTCGACACCAGCACAATCGGCGAGAGATGGGTCGTCATTGCGGGCGGCATGACGTCCGCAGCTCTCGCAGTCTTGATCTTCTCGGCTTTTCACTACATGAAGAGTAGGAACGGCTTTCGCTGATGGACATCATCACAATCCTCGGGACGGCGCTCGGCGCGGCGTGGACTTCCGGCATCAACCTCTATGCGACGGTGGCGGTGCTGGGACTCCTGCAGCGCTACGACTTCGTGAAGGGGCTGCCCGGCGGGCTCGATGCGCTGGACAACTGGTGGGTCATCGGCTTCGCGCTCTTCCTCTACGCCGTCGAGTTCGTGGCCGACAAGGTTCCATACATGGACACGGTCTGGGACGCCGTGCATACCTTCATCCGCGTGCCCGCGGGGGCGCTGCTGGCGCTCGCGGCGACGACCGACCTCGACCCGGCGCTGCAAGTCGCCGCGCTGCTCGCGGGCGGCGGCCTCGCGCTCTCGACGCATGGGACGAAGGCTTCGTTGCGCGCCACCGCCAACCTGAGCCCGGAACCCTTCACGAACTGGGCGCTCTCACTCGCCGAGGACGTGTTCGCCGTCGGGGCCGTCGTCCTCGCCGTAATGCACCCGGTCGTCATCCTCGTCCTGATCTTCATCTTCCTGCTGCTGCTCGTCTGGATTCTGCCGAAGGTCGTCCGCGCGCTCAGGCGCATGCTCGGCGCGGCGCGCGCTTTCTTTACCGGAGGCCGCGCGTCCGCTTGAAAGGGCTGGAGCGGAAGCCCGCAAGCGGAGCCGTTCCGCGGCGTTCAGACATTGTTTGACGGAAACAAAGTTTTGGAGGTGTGATATGAGACTGGCGACGACGGCTTTCCTCTCACTACTTTTAATAGCTGCCTCGGGTTGCAGCATGGCTGAAAACCGGAGCGCGGGTGGGCATGAAGCGGCCCCTGCTCAATCAAGTGGCGCGCAGACGACGTCCGGATCGGCAGCTCCTGCGGAGGCGGGCTCCATGGAGCAGGTTGCCTCTAATGCGGCGTCAGTGCCTTTGAAGACTGTCTCGCTCACTCAGGCCGACGCGTCGCAGAGCGCGCCAGTGGCTGCCGTGGAGCGCAAGATTATTCGCAACGCCAGCCTCACGGTCGAGGCCGAGGCCCCCGCCGAAGCGCAGCGGCGCATCGCCTCGGTCGCCGAAGCGCGCGGCGGCTTCGTCGTCACTTCCGAGTCGAGGCAGCAGGGCGGCTACGACAAGGGCAAGACCTACGAGGTCGTCACGCTGGAGATACGCGTGCCCGCCGCGCAGTTCGACGCCGTCATCGGCGAGATTCGAGGCATGGGCAGCCGCGTCTCCGCCGAGAAGATTACAGGGCAGGACGTGACCGAGGAATACATTGACC
The DNA here is from genome assembly GCA_020199995.1 of Acidobacteriota bacterium. Classification (GTDB taxonomy): domain Bacteria; phylum Acidobacteriota; class Blastocatellia; order Pyrinomonadales; family Pyrinomonadaceae; genus JAIVJM01. Next base: position 39,834 of record JAIVJM010000189.1, read on the forward strand.
TCGAAGCGCGCGTCCACACGCAGAAGGCGCTGGAGGGTCAATTCCTCGAGATCATGAAGCGGGCCTCGAAGGTTACGGACGCGCTCGAAGTGCAGAGCGAGCTGGCGAAGGTGCGCACCGAGATCGAGCGGCTCGAAGGCCGCCGGCGTTTCCTCGAAAACCAGACCAGCCTTTCGACCATCAAGGTCACGCTCCAGCCGCCCGCGCCGCTCGTCAACGCCAGCGCGTCGGGCTTCTTCCAGAGCATCGGTCGCGCCTTCGGCGACGGCATTGACATCGCCGCCAGCATCACGCTCGCGCTCATCCGAATCATCCTCGCGCTGATCCCCGTCCTCGTCCTCGTCGCGCTGCCTCTGGCACTGATCCTGCGCTTCCTTGTACGCCGCATGCGCCTGAATCGTCCGCCCGCCCGGATCGTGCCGACTGAGACTCAGCCCGCGCCTTGAGGCCCGCGCGCCGCGGCGGCCTACTCGCCCGGCGCTACCCCCCGCGGCTCCGGCGCGACGGCTTGAGACTTTGCACCCGAGACCTTAGACTCCCACGCATGCTTCGGAACACTCTCAACACGCTCTGCCTGTGCGCGCCGCTTCTCTTCTCCGCGTGCGCCTCCGGCCAAGAAGTGCCGTCGAACGCGGCGTCCAATGCCGCCCCCGGCGCGAATCAGACGGCGCGGACGCCGACCCCGATTCCACAGGCGCAGGTCGTGACCGCCTCCGTCGAGGAAGTGCAATTGGGGGCCGGCGGCGGGAGCGCCGAGACCGCCGTCCGGCTCGACATCGCCGAGGGCTACCACGTCAACGCCAACCCGCCGTCCGACAAGTTTTACATCGGGACGGAAATACAGGCCGAGCCGCAGGAGGGCATCACGCCGGGCAAGCCGGTCTACCCGCCCGCGCTGACGAAGAAATTCAGTTTTGCCGAGCAGCCGCTTGCCGTCTACGAAGGCCGCGCGGTCATCAAGTTGCCGCTCCGCGCCGAACTCTCGGCGGCGAAGGGGCGTCACACCTTTAAAGCGCGCATCCGCGTCCAGCCCTGCAACGATCAGGCTTGCCTCCAACCCCGAACCATCGAAGCGGCCATCCCCGTGGTCGTCAACTGAGGCGCGCTTGAGAAAGGAAGGCTTGAGGATCAGGCAGGGATGGCTCGCGGTCGCCTGCCTGTGCCTCGTGGCGGCGGCGGCCTTCTGGTGGCGCGGTCTCGCGGACGCTTCGTTCGTCGCCGCCGCGCTCGGCGTCGTCGCATGGTTCCTCAACGTGCGCGCGCAGCTTCGCCGCAACTTCGCCGATGAAGAAGAGACGGAAGAAGAAAGTAAGCAGTAAGCGGCAGGCAGTTTCGGAGCGCCAGAGGCGCGGAATAATTTAGCCCACGGCGCGAGCCGTGGGGACGAATCCGAGAAAAAATTTAGAGAGCCCCGGCAGGGGCGAAAGAAAATCGAGCGTGACAGTCGTTCTGTCTCACTTCTCTTTCGCCCCTGTCGGGGCTCTCGTCGTTCTTTATTCGCGTTTACCCACGACTTGCGGCGTGGGCTAAATTATTCCGCCCCTGACGGGGCTTCAGACTGCCAACCGCGCGCTGCCGGTTTTTTAAAAGATATCGGTGAAGGAGAGCTGCGAATCGTCGCCCGCGTCGGGCGCGTGGCGGCGTGAGTTGCGCGATGCGCCGTCGAGCGCGTGGCGGACGGCCTTGAGGTTGAAGCGGATGAGGCGCGGCGTGATACGCACGGAGGGGATGCGCCCCTCGCGCGCGAGGCGGCGCACGGTGGATTCGCTCACCTGAAGGATCGAGGCGAGCTGACGCGCCGTCAGGAAATCTTCGCGCGTCCCGTCCGCTGAAGCTGGCGCTTCTTTCACGTTCGCCTTCCGTGGCCGCCGCCTATTTCGCGGCGGGTGTGAGCGTGAGCGCGACGCGGAAGATGGCCGCGCTGTCAATCTCCACGTCTGAGGTGGCGGTCTCCATCCCCCCGGCCTTGACGGTCACGCGGTAGCGCGCCGGCTCGGGCGGCAGGCGGAAGCTGAAAGTGCCATACTCGGTCGTCACGCGGCTGTCTATCCGCTTGAGCGTCCCGTCCGCCGCGACGAGCGCCACTTCGACGCGCGCCCCGGCCACACTCCGCCCCGAAGGGTAAAAGACGCTGCCGCGCAGAAAGGCTATCGAGCCTTCGTCTATCGGAAGATAGAAGTCTTTGAGCGATGTCACCTTGCCCGCGCGGATTTCGACCTCGCTCATCCGCCCGACCCGCAGGCCCGGCTTGCGGAGCGTCAGCGCATAGGTTCCGGGCGCGATGCCGCGCACCTCGAACGCGCCCTTGCCTTCGGTCGTCGCGTTCGCCACTTCGCGCTCGCCCTGCCAGATGGAGACGCCGATTCCGGCGGCGCTCCCCTTCTCCACCTTCACGCGGCCTTTGATGCCGCCCGTCGTCGGCGGCGTGCGCCGCTGCGCCGAAGCGCCGGCGTTCAAGAGCCCGAGGGCGACGGCGAGCGTCGCGGCCAGTAAGACCGCTGGGCGTCTATAAAAAGTTTGAGGTCGAAACATTCGTCGGGTCTTTCTTTCGGCGACCGTGGCCTCAAAGCGTCGGGCGGCGATTATATCATGCGTGAACCGGCGCGCGAACGGGGATGCTTGAAGCGCGGCGGCACAATTATTTTCGCGCGCGTCGGCGCTCTCGGTTGATGCGCGGGGCGGCACGCGCTGTTGCCTCTCTGACGCGGACTCTGGCGCGTCCGAGCTTGAAGGCCGTATAATCCGACTCCACGGTTCGACCTCGGTCGCAAGTCCGAATACCCCGATTTTATGCCGCACACATCTGATCCCCCGAAGCCTCCCGGCGCGTCGAAACAGTGGCGCGCATGGATGCTCCTCGTCTGCGCGCCGCTCTTCCTCTCTGTGTCTCTGCCTCCGCCTTCGGCGTGCGCGCAAGCTGGCGCGGCGGGGGCCGGGAGTGAGCAGCAGCGACAGCCGCGGCCCGCGCCGGGGGTCGAGATGCTGGACGAAGATGACGTCCTGCGCATTGACACCGACCTCGTGCTGGTCGAGGTAAAGGTGACGGGGGCGGACGGGCGGCCCGTTTCGGGCTTGCGCGCCGAAGACTTCAAGCTCTATGAGGACGGCGTGGAGCGCCCCATCGCCTTCGTCAACGTCGAGCGGCGGGGCGGGGCGGAGCGGCCCGTCGCGGTGGTCTTCGCCGTGGACGTCTCAGGCAGCATGACCGCGGAAGAGATGATCCGGCTCCGGAGCGCGCTCGGGGCCTTCTCGCAGAAAGTTTCGGAGCGTCCCGCGACCTTCGCGCTGATGAGCTTCGGCACGAGCGCCAAAGTCCATCAGTCGTTCACCAGCAACCGCGAGAAGCTGAGCCGCTCCTTCGAGCGCCTGATGCGCGAGGCCGAAGGGCTCTCGACCCACACCTACGACGCCGTGGACGACGCTATCCGCCTGCTCGCGCGCCACGCGCCGCGGACGCGCGCCGGGCAGCTGTTAAAGCGCGCCGTGGTCGTCGTCACCGACGGCTTCCCCGTCGGCGACACGATCTCGCCGCGCACGGTCATCGAGCGCGCCAACGAAGCGAACGTGAGCGTCTACACGGTGACGCTGCCCTCTTTCTCGCGTCTTCTGGCCTCCGCCGGTACGAAGCGCGAGCCGCTGCCCACCCCGCTCGACGTGAGCGGCCTCGCCGAGAAGACGGGCGGCAACAACTTCTGCGCCACCGCCGAAGACTACGAGCCGCTCTTCAGGGCGCTCGCCGAAGAGGTCACTTCGACCTATGTGCTGGCCTTCTACCCGCCCGAAGAGAAAAGGCGCGACGGGCGCTTCCACACCGTCCGTGTCGAAGCCCCTCGCGGCCTTTCCGCGCGCCAGAATCGTAACGAATACAAAAGCCGTGAACCATGAGCCGTGAAAAGCCGTGAATCGTAAATCGTAAATCGTAAATCGTGACAAGATAAAACCAGCCCTTTCTTGTCACGATTTACGATTTACGATTCACGGCTTTTCACGGCTTTTCAGTATTCGTCTTCGTCGTCCGTGTCGTCTTCGTCGAGATCTTCTTCGACGATGTCGAGTTCGACGGGATCGAGCCCGACGACCTCCAACTCCGTTCCGCACTCCGCGCACGAGACGCTGTCGCCTTTGTCGGCGTCCGTATCAACGTGCACGTCCGCATCACACTCTGGGCATGTTCCTACCGGCACTGTTCCGTTCCTCCACGATTATGACGACGCGGAAGAGGCGCACCCTGCTGACGGGAGAGACCTCCACCTTGCTCTTGAATCTGCTCACCCGCCGACAATCTAACTGCCCCCGCACGATTTTGCAATAGCCATCCACGCCACGCCGTCCAGAGCAGAAAAACCTGCCGGCGCAAAATTTTTCGCACCCTTGTGTCAGCTTCCCGAACCCTCGGCCAAGGCCAACGACGACCCCACGCTCTTTGTCGGCCAGCACTGCCGAGACTTCCTCAGTTGCCGGCACGATCAGGCGGGCCTCGACTTCCGGTTCAGCCAAATCACGGCCTGCGGCTCAGACCAGCACTGTGTCTGGACGCGCCGCGCCAACTTCTCGGCGGCTTTCTTCCGCTCCATCGAATTCCAGCAGGACCGGCTCCTTCATCCACACACATGGCGGCCTTCGGCAGCGCCCTTCAATTTATTTTAATACTACTTTTCAGCGCCTCAAGGTGTCTGCGCGCCTCAGCAGCTTCAGGACTGCGCGGGTACCGGCGCAGAATCTCGCGCCATGCCGCTCCGTCGTAGTGAAATCGCTTCGCGTCGCTATCGAAAACGAATCTCACGCCGACTCGATTAAAGCGGTCGAGCCCGTTGAAGCTCAGGTAGTAGCTCCTGAGCGGCGCGCCGCCCGCCTCCATCTCGGCCTCGTCGAGCCGTCGCGCGGCGTCGCGCGAGAGACGCGCGGCGGCCTCTTCCGCCGCCTCGCCGAAAAGCAGCAGCACTGCGGGCCGCAGCGTGGAGCGCGGGAACGTTTCGAGAAAGATGCGCGCGCGCTCGATGCGGTCGAACTCCGCGGAGCCGCGCACCAGACGCAGGAGTCTTTCGTCGTCGCCCGCGCGTGACGCCGTGACGAGGGCGTCCGAATGCAACCACCCGCCCGTCCGCCTCGTCACGACGACGCGGTAGAACATCACGCCGTCCGCCGACTCACGCGCGCGCGCGATGGCCACGAGCCGCCCGCGCCCGATTCTCCGCAACATGTTCGCCGAAAGCGACGGCGCATCGCGGAGCGCCGACAGGCGCTCGTCCACCACCACGGCGACGCGGCCCCCCGCCGGCGCTCGCCGCTTCTTCTGCGCGTGCGCGGGCGCAGGCAGAATTAAAAGGAGTAAGGACAGCGTGGTCAGAAATGCCGGACGGCGCACGTTGGGGCAGCCGTCCGAGGTTTCCGGAAGATAAAGCGGCATGGCACACTCCTGCTGTGAGATCGGCGGGAAGCGTCTGTTTCGTTCAGCCGTGCGGCTGGAGGGCAAGTTTCAGCGGCGGGCGCGGCGGCCCCGAGGGTTCGCGGCCAGAAGGGTGTCGAGTTTACTCCTCGCGGAAGTCTTCGTCGCCGTCTTTGTGGGTCTCGGCACGGCGGCGTGGTGGAGGTGGCAGATGGCGATGGCGAGCGCGTCCGAAGCATCGTGCGGCGCGGGCACCGTCCGCAGCCTGAGCAGCACGCGCACCATCTCCTGCACCTGATGTTTCTCCGCCGCGCCGTATCCGACGACCGTCTGCTTGATGAGGCGCGGCGCGTACTCGGCGATCTCGACCCCGGCGCGCTCGGCGGCGACGAGCACCACGCCGCGCACCTGCCCGAGCTTCAAGGCTGTCTGCGCGTTGGCGGCGAAGAATGATTCTTCGACCGCGCAGACTTCCGGAGCGTAGCGCGCGATGAGCGCCTCGATGCCGTCGCTGATTTTCAGGAGCCGGGCCGCGAACCGCTCGCGCGGGCTCGCCTTCACCGTCCCGAATCCGACGAGGCCGTAGCGTCGGGCGTTGCCCTCGACGACCCCCCAGCCGGTCGTCTCGCTGCCCGGATCGATTCCCAGAACAAGCACGCGCCTTTATACCTCAAAACGCCGCGCGTTGTCAGACAATCAAAGCCCCGGTCTTCAAATAATGCTATTAATGCTATCGCGCGGTCGGAAGGGAGCACAGGCCTCCGAGGCGAGACCTGTGCTCCACTCCCCCGGCACGCCTTCTCACACCGCGAGGTTGAAGCTCGCCCCTTTGAGGAAGAAGGAGTCCAGACGCCCGCCGCTCTTCCTGGTGAGTTTGCGGACGAGGCTTTCGACCTGCTTCATGTGTTCCTTCGCCTCGGGCTTGACGGTCGCCGTCTGGCTGCTGTTGAACCAGAACTTGAAGGGGTGGCCGGCCTGCTTGTTCTGGCTCAGCTTCTCGGGCGCGCCCGTGCGAGAGTCGGCGATGGCCTCGATCACCCGCAGGTCTGGGTTCTCGTGCTCGCCGTTACCGCAGAAGACGTAGTGGTCGGCGGTGATGGTGCGACAGAACTCTTCGCTGACGTTGTGCTCGCTGCCGTGGTGCTGCACCTTGAGCACGTCCACGTGGAGTCCGCCCGTCGCCTTCAGCTTCTTGGTCTGTCTGAGACCCTTGAGGATGTCCGCCCAGTGGCCGTCGCCGGTGAGCAGCACGGTCTTGCCCTGCTCTTTGAGCAAAAACATGAGCGAGGCGAGGTTCGGCGTCGTCACCTTCTGGCGGTCGCCGAGCTTGAACTTCGTGGTCGCCGCCGCGAGCGGCAGAAGGTCGCTCAGACTGTCGGCCTGCTGCAACTTCGGAAGCATGAGCGAAGCAATCTCGCTCGCGCCGAACGCACCCGCGTCCCTTTCGGCCTGCTTCTGAATCGTCTTGAGCCGCTCCTTGTTCTTCTTCAGCCATTCGTTCCATTCCTTCCTCAGTTCGGTCAGGTCTGCCGGGAAGGGGCCGATGATGGTGAACTGCATGCCGCCGATTTTGATTGCCGGGGTGGGCGTGCTGCGCGCCATCATGAGCTTCCCCTTGGCGGGCGGGTTGAGCTTGATGCCGAGCTGCTCGGGGCTCACGCGGCGCGACAACTGGATGGCTTCGGCAATGCTCGTCACCAACTCGTGCTGCGCCGCAGCCAGCTCCTTGACGGCCTTCGTCTCGGAGCCCGAGAGGATCGCGGCGGAGGCCGCCAGCGCGTCTTCGATCTCGCCCGCGTTCTTCGTCACCTGTTCGCGAAAGGCGTTGTGCCAGATGGCCTTGAACTGCGGCGGGCGCGGCGCGGCGGGCGGCTTGTGGTTGGTATTGCCAACGGTCTTTTGGAATTCGTGGATGCGCCACTCCACCTCGTCGTCCATCATTTGCAGGACGCCCGAGATGTGATCCTGGTCAATATGAGAGACATAGACCGCGTCCACCAACTGCCCGGCGTCGCGCAGTTTCCCGAGCGCGGGCGCGACGTGCTTCGAGTACGAGGCGCGCATCCCGCCGTCGACCAGCACCATGCGCCCGTCCGCGCCGGTCAGGAGCAGGCAGTCGCCCTTGTCGGACTGGAACACTGTGAGATTCATTAGGTTTTGTCCTCCCGTTCGTTAATCATGGCGGCCTCCCTGATGCACGCGTTCGGGTCGATGCGACCGAAGCCCGCGTGGTTGAGCCACTTGAAGCTGTCGCCGGGCAGCGGGCGCGCCGTGCGGATGATGATGCCCTCGATTTGCGCCGCCGTGAGTTTCGGCTGCACTGAGAGCATGAGGCCGGCGACGCCCGTCACAAACGGGCTCGCCATACTCGTCCCCGTCATCGCGACCCAGAGGTCTTTGGGGCCGGCGAAGCCTTTGGCCGCGACGATCTTGGTTCCCGGCGCGGCGGTGTCCGGCTTGAAGCGGTTGTCGCGCGTCGGCCCCTGACTGCTCGTGATGTTGATGCGCTCCACCGCCTCGTCGAGATTGGCGACCGAGATGACACGGTGCCCGCACGCCAGCGAGCTGACCGACGAGTCGTCCACGTTCGACGACTCGGAGAAGAACGAGGGGAAGCGCCAGGCCTCTTTCTCGCCGACGCGCCCCAGCGCGCGCGGGTCGTCGCGCTCGATCCAGCCGTGGAATTTCCCGTCGCGCACCTCGCGCCCGTGCAGGCGCACCGTCCAGCGCCCGGCGGGAACGCCGACCACGCCCTGCTCGCTGAGGAACGGCGAGAGATAGACTGAGATGTAGTTCGCGCCGTTCGAGGGATGGTAAAGCTCGTTGTAGACGCTCAGGAACGTGCTGTCCGACAGTTGCCGGTTTTCGATGAACTGGCGCGGCTCGATGGGGCCGATCCATTTGTCGGAGCCGGGCATCCGCACCGAGACTGCGAAGCGGTCCTGCGGGCCGTACCAGATTTCCAGCTCGTTCTCCGAGAGGTCCATCAAACCGTTGCCGACGACGAGCCATTCGACGTCCTTGATGAGGTCGCGCGAAGGGACGGTGCCGCTCGTGTGGATGCGGCCCATCACGTACCCGCTGTCGCCCTCGAAGGCGGCAACCTCCTGCCCGGCGTTGCCCGCCGCCACGCAGATGCACCGGCCCGGAGCCGACATCGCGGCGTCTATCCAGCGCGAGACGGCGCTTGAGCCGTCATGCGCGTGGCCGTTGGTCCCGAGGCTGACGTTGATCGAGAGCCGGAGGCCGAGCTCGTCGGCCAGTTTGACGAGATAGTCGACGGCGTCGGCGATGCGCGTCGAGTCATAGAAAGAGCTGCGGCGGTCGAGGTCCGCGCTCGGCAAAGAGATTAAGACCCCCGCGATCTTCGCCTTCGGGCAGACGCCCCGTTTGCCCGCCGCGATGCTGGCGACGTGCGTGCCGTGCGACCCCGCAGCCATCTGCGACTGCCGCTCCAGCTCGTAGGCAGGGATTTTCATCTTCGGCGACGCGGCCATCGCCGCATTGAGGTGCGTGTCATGAAATTCCGCGCCGTATGCGAACTGCGTGTCGCCCTGCGGCGAGGGCCGCGAGAACCCTTCGGGCGCGCCCTGATCCCAGATGCGCACGAACCGCGTCCGGCCACGCTCGTCGAGGAAATCCGGATGCGAGAAGTCGAAGCCCTGCACGTCAATGATGCCGATGAGCACGCCCGCGCCGCCCCCGTGCTGCTGCGCGGAGCCGAAGCGCCGGAGCGTCGGGCTCGGCGGCCCGACCTTGTCCGCCGAGATGATGGGCGTCGGCGTGGCGAGCGGCTCGCCCAGCTCGATGTGCATGACGTTGTCGCTGGAGGCAATCGTCTTCAGCTTGCTGAGCGGCACGCGCGCGGTCACAAGATTCGTCTTGCGCGCCTTCTCGCCCGGGAACTTGCCCTTCTGCGCGCTTGAGTCGAGCGTCTCGATGAAGACGTTGGCATAGACGTTGGCCGGGACCTCTTTCAACTTCCCGAACTTTTTGGCGGAGCGCGACAGTTCGCTCCGTTTGAACGGCACCGACTCGTCGCCCCGCACCATGGGGGTCTGTTCGAGGAGGGTCTGGTTGGTAACGGCGATGGAGCCGCATTGCTCGGCACGGACGGTATTGACCTTGGTTGTGCTGTTGGCGATCATCCGCAGCTTCGGCTGGCACTTCCGAAACTGGTCTCCGAGTAGAGACTTTTTACTATTCCTCGGCATGGTGAAGCTCCTTTGGAAATAGGCGTCTGGTTCCGCACGGCGCCGGACGCGCGCCGCGCGAGGCGAGTGTCCCCGCGAGGCGCACGTCCTCCACAATCCTCATGACTCAGGCCGCGTTTTTATTTCACGGCCAGTGGACGACCATTTGGATTCAGGTTGATGAGAGTCCCGCTCCCGCAAGGGAGGAGCGAGCCTTTGACGCTAACGAGATGGCCCGCCGAACTTCGGGTGAAGAAATTGGCGGGATGCAGTCGCAAAACCACAGAGACTTAAAGGCAGCGCGGAATCTATCACCAAAAGCGTCCGCGTGGCAATTCATTTTTTTTCGGCGCGGGAAGCACAAAGGGGAGGCGCGGGAGGGCGAGCAATCAAGACTCGCCCCTCACCCCTCCCCATGTTTTTGCGCCGCCCCGACAGTGTCGGTGTCTCACCGCGCCCCGCCGGCGAACGCGATGCCGACCCATGCGGTCTCAGGCCGCCTGCCTCACGCCGGCACTTCAGGCCCCGGCCATGTCGGCCTCGCTCATGTCGAAGTTGGCCGAGACCTTCTGGACGTCGTCGTGGTCTTCCAGAGTTTCCATGAGCTTGAGCATCTGCCGGGCCTCCTGACCTTCGAGCGTCTTGTACTCCTTCGGCAACAACTCGACCTCAGCGACCTCCGGCTCGACGCCCGCCTTCTTGATCGCTTCGAGCACGGCGTCGAAATCTTCCGGCGCGGTGATGACCTCGAAATTGTCACCGTCGTCGCGCAGGTCTTCCGCGCCCGCGTCGGTGACGATCTCGAACAATTCCTCCTCCGCCTTCGCCTCTTTCGCGACGACGATGTAACCCTTCTTCTCGAACATCCAGTTGACCGCGCCGCTAGTGCCGAGGTTGCCGCCGTTTTTGCCGAAGATGTGACGAATCTCGGCGACCGTGCGGTTACGGTTGTCGGTCATCACATCCAACATCACGGCGACGCCGCCGGGGCCGTAGCCCTCGTAGACGATCTCCTCGTAGGTGACGCCCTCCTCCTCGCCCGTTCCCCGCCGGATGGCGCGCGCGATGGTGTCGTTCGGCATGTTCGCGCCCTTCGCGTCCGAAACGGCCTTGCGCAGGCGCGCGTTGGCATCAGGGTCGCCCCCGCCCGTGCGCGCCGCGACGGCGATCTCTTTAATCAGCTTCGTAAAGACCTTGCCGCGCTTGGCATCGAGCGCGCCTTTTTTGTGCTTGATAGTATGCCACTTGGAGTGTCCCGACATCTTTAATGAGTTCCTTCGGAGTAGAGTCTTGAAATTTGTTGTGGAAGCGGGCGCGAATATATCACGCGTTTTTTCAGGCCCGCAACCTCGGTTAGAGTTCGGCTCTCTCGCTGTCCACGTTAGCGCAAACGGCGACGCGACGCCGACAGCGTTGGCAGGCCCAACCGAGCGCGAGCCCAGTCAACACCGCGACGAAAACATTCGCCAACAGGTTGCCCCAAAGTACGACCGACCCGCTGAACCCTCCCTCGTGCCACAGCACGAAAGGAACGCCGAACGACACCGAGGCGTTTATCAGGACGGACGTGATTCTCATCCGTTGGTAACTGTATAGGTTGGCCGCGACGATGAGTGTCAGGCCCGCCAGAAAGCCGAACGCGAATGCGTGCGTGCGTTTGGTCATCGGCTTGAGATTCATACCAGACTCAAAAAACGATTAATGTCAGCACCTCGGACGCGCACCCTTTTCGTCTTTGACGAAAGGCCACTCACGATCTCGACGGAGCGCGGCGGGACGTTCAAAGCTTTGGCGAGCGTGTGGACGAGTTCTTGGTTGGCCGCGCCGTCAACGGGCGGCGCGGCGATCAATCACTGAACGACAACCCTTGCGCCGGAAGGTTTCGGCGCGGCGGACTCTTCAGAGCAGAGTGGTTGCGACCGCCAGCTGCAACAAGTCGAGCAGCAAAAGCACGACGATGGGCGAAATGTCGAACATGCCGAGCGGGGGGATGATGCGGCGGAACGGCCCGAGGATGGGCTCCGTCATGCGGATCAAAAAATGCAGCAGGCGGTTCATCGGGCTCGCCCCCCATGAGACGACGATGCGCATGAAGATGAGGAGCGAGCAGAGGGCCAGCGCCCCGTACAGCAAGTAGCCGATGAAGGAGATGGGCGCGGCTTCCGTCGCGCTCCGGATCAGACCCCGCACGGTGAAGAGGACGGTGTTGATGAAGCGCGAGGCGAAGAAGCCCATGAGGATCGCGATCAGGATGGTGACGAGCGGGGCGACGTTCGGGCTGAACCCCATCTCAACCAAAGGCCTCCGGACGGGATTGACGAGCGGGTCGGTCCAGCGCCGGATCAGGATCGCCGGGCGGCTGAAAGGGTTCAGGTCGGCCTTGTTGAGGATGAGCCGCGCCAGCATCAGCGCGATGATGACGAGGATCACCGACGCGATCAAGTACCAGGTCAGCACGGACAGCAGAGCGAAAATATCCATGACGAAGAATTGCGCCTCTTCAGTGTTGTTATCTTGGAAAGGTCAGAGGGCGGGGCCGCCCCGCTCCCCGAAAATCGCCGTCCCCACGCGCACCAGCGTCGCGCCCTCGGCGATGGCCACCTCGAAGTCATGGCTCATGCCCATCGAAAGCTCGCCCGCGCCGTCGCCGAAGAGTCCGCGCGCGCGCAGCGCGTCGCGAAGCTCGCGCAGGCGTTGGAAGTAAGGGCGCGCCGCTTGAGCGTCCTCGAAGAACGGCGGCAGCGTCATCAATCCCACGCAGCGCACGCGCTCGCACGTGCCGAAGCCCGCGGCGAGTGCGGGCAGCTCAGCCTGGCGACGGCTTCGCGCAGCACTTGCGCCGGGTGCGTCTTGCTGACCGCGATCAGCGTCACTTCATCGGGCGCGCGCCCCGAGAGGCGTGCGCTCATCTCGACGCGGCGTCTGACCTCTTCGAGACGCGCGCGCAAGCTCTCTGGTTCCTGCGGCGTGACCGTCATCATTGTTGCGATTCTATTGCGACCGTCGAAAGACTATATCAAGCGCTTACACGCGTCCGCAACCAAGCCATTCACCACCGTTTCATCTTAATGCGCCGTGTCTCGCCCCGAAGCTACACGATTCGGTACGGCGCGTAACTTCGATGGTGTAAGTGCTTTGATTATCACCCGCATTAGGGCTCCTTTCCCGGTGATTTGTCCCACGTCCTCACGTGGCACGACGCTTGTTTGTTACTTTCGCAAAGGTTTGTCGCTCTACCAACAAAACGTTGCGGGGGGCGCTTGAAAGGGAAAAGGAGATAAAAATGAAAAGCAATGGTCAGAGATTTTTAGCGAAGGCATTCATGCTCGCATTGGTCGCCTTTATGGCGCTGCCCATGGTCGCTCTCGGTCAGGGACGCGGCAGGGGACGCGGCAAGCCGACGGAAATCTTCGTCAACGGGCACGACGCCCGCGACGGACGCTATGATGATCAGAGGCGTCGCGACCGAGACCGCGATAACGACGGGATTGACGACCGCGACGAGAGACGAGAGCGCCGACGCGAGAGACGCGAGGATCGCCGCGCCGACCGCCGCGATGACCGCGATGATAACTACGGCGGCTACCGCAACCGCGACAACTATGGCAACTACGGCGGCTCTTACCAGCTCCGTCAGACGGCCCTCAACGCCGGCTACAACAACGGCATGCAGGAAGGCCGCAAAGACCGCGACCGCAACGAGCGCTTCAACTATGCGGACGAGAGCGCCTACCGGAATGCCACGCAGGACTACAGCTCGCGTCTCGGCGACCGCGACACCTACCAGCGTTACTTCCGCGAGGCTTTCGCGCGCGGCTATAACGACGGCTTCCGCGGCAGCAACTATAACGACGGCTACAACAACGGCAACTACCGGTACTAAGACGGCGTCCGCAGCCGCTTGATCGGCAGCATCAACCATCGCCCGTCGAGGGCGGAGACGGATGAAAGTGATGGCGGCTCAAGCCTTCGGGCTTGAGCCGCCATCCTCTTTTGAGGGTGCGCTTGACACCTCCGCACCGGCGTCCGTAATATAATTTTCACGGCACTAGCGGATGTGGCGAAATTGGCAGACGCGCAGGTCTCAGAAGCCTGTGGTGGTGACACCGTGGTGGTTCAAGTCCACTCATCCGCATTAACAAGGCAAAAGGTCAAAGGCAAAAGTGAAGAGGATTCAACGTCTCTTCACTTTTGCCTTTGACCTTTTTACTTTTGCCTTCTTCAGTTGACGGCTTCGGAGGTCGTATCGGGCGGCGTCGGCGCGTCGGGTCCGGCGTGGATGAGCGTCAATTCCTGCTCGTCGGCGAGCGTCGAGTTAACGAGCGTCTGGACGCGGTACTTGCCGGGCGCGGGAAATTCGACATTGAAGAAGAAGCTGATGTTGTTGGCGACGCCGCCGGGCGCGATCTCGAAGGGCGCGGGCTCCGAGAGCACGACGGGCTGCTGCCGGTCTTCGGTCAGGATGCGCACCTCCGAGAGGTGCCTCCCCTCCCCCCGCCACTGGCTGACCACCGCGAACTTCATCAGCGTCACGGGGAAGTGATGCACCACGATCTGGTGAAACACTCCCATCAGTGACAGCTTGTTCCCCACCTCCAGACGCACGTCGTCACAGAAGAGTGTGTAGACCAGTTTCAATCCGTCTGTCTGTTCCATTTGTTTTAAGCTTTTAACGGTCAGCTCTTAGCTTTCAGCTTTACCTTCCGGCTGACTACTCATCCTAACATCTCCTTCAACGCCGCCTCGTCAATCACGTTGAGTTTGAGCGCCCCGGCCTTGTCGAGTTTCGACCCGGCGTCTTCGCCCGCAACGACGAAGTCGGTCTTCTTACTAACGGTCGAGGTCACGCGGCCCCCTCGCGATTCGATGAGGGCGCGCGCCTCGTCGCGCGTCAGTGTTTCGAGCTTGCCGGTGAGGACGAACTGCTTGCCCGCGAACTCTCCGTCGAGCTGTGTGCCCGCGGCCCCGCCCTTCAGCTCGGTCTGCATGCCCGCCTCGCGCAGCCGCCGGCAGAGTTCGACGTTGCCCTCGTCGTCGAACCAGTCGCGCACCGACTGCGCCACGGTGAGGCCGATCTCGTGGATGTCGTCAATCTCTTCGACGGTAGCCGAGGCGAGGCGTTCGAGCGAGCCGAAGTGGCGCGCGAGCAGTGCGGCGGTGCGCTCGCCGACGTGCCGGACGCCGAGACCGTAGACGAGGTGCGGCAGGTCGCGCGTTTTACTCGCCTCGATCTGCGCCAGAAGGTTCGATGCAGACTCTGTTCGGCGAGCGCGTCGCCCATCCCCTCGATGCGCATCGCGCGGCGCGAGGCGAAGTGCAGGAGCCGCGCCTTGAGCTGCGCCGGACAGTCCGCCGCCACGCAGCGCGCGACGACCTCGCCCTCGGGCCGCGAGATGACGCCGCCGCACACGGGGCATTCGATCGGCATCTCGAACGGTTTCTCTTCCCCGGTACGTTTCGCTTCGACGACCTTCAAGACCTTCGGGATGATCTCGCCGCTTTTTTCAATCAACACCCAGTCGCCGATGCGGATGCCGAGGCGCTCGATCTCGTCCGCGTTGTGCAGCGTCGCGCGCGCCACGGTCGTCCCAGCCAACTGCACCGGCGTGAGGTTCGCCACCGGCGTGAGCGCGCCCGTGCGGCCCACCTGCACAACGATTGACTGGACCTGCGTCGTCGCCTGCCGCGCCGGGTACTTGTAGGCGATGGCCCAGCGCGGCGCCTTCGAGGTCGCGCCGAACTCCTCCTGCAACGCGGTCGAGTTGACCTTCACCACGACGCCGTCAATCTCGTACTCCAGCGAGTCGCGCTCGGCCTCCAGACGATTGCAGAACTCGATGACCTCTTCAATCGAGACGCACAGCGCGCGGTGCGGGTTGACGACGAAGCCCGCGCGCCCGAGCCATTCGAGCGCCTCCCAGTGTGTCGCGAAGGGCTTGCGGTCGCCGCGCAGAACGTCATAGGCGAACATGTCGAGGTGTCTGCGCGAGACGATTTTCGAGTCGAGCTGGCGAATCGTTCCGGCGGCGGCGTTGCGCGGGTTGGCGAAGCGCGGCTCGTCGGCCTCTTCGCGCTCGGCGTTGATGCGCTCGAAACTCCGGCGCGAAAGATACGCCTCGCCGCGCACCTCAATTTCAGACTCCCTCCCATCCTTCAGGCGCAGCGGAATACTGCGGATGGTGCGCACGTTCGGCGTCACATCCTCGCCGACGCGCCCGTCGCCGCGCGTCACGCCGCGCGCGAGGAGCCCCGCCTCGTCGTAATGGAGCGAGACGGAGAGGCCGTCTATCTTCAGTTCGGCGACGTACTCGAACTGGCGCCCGTCGGCCAAACGTCGGCACCGCTCGTCGAAGGCGCGTAGGTCTTCGAGGTTGTAGCTGTTGTCGAGCGAGAGCATGGGTCGGCGGTGGACGTACTCGTCGAAGCCCTCGGCGGGCCGTCCCCCGACGCGCAAAGTCGGGCTGTCGGGCGTCAGCAATGCGGGGTGCCGCTCTTCGAGCAATCGCAGCCGCTCGACGAGAGCGTCGTACTCGGCGTCGGAGATTTCCGGGTCGTCTTTGACGTAGTACAGCTCTTCGTGGCGGAGGATTTCCCCGCGCAACTTTTTGATTTCGCGCTCGATGCTCTTCGTGCTGGGCGGCAATTCGACTGTCACCATTCTAGAAGATGTTGGATGAAAACCGGCGCGCTCATCATAAAGTCAACGCACGCGCGGTGCAAAGGAGTAGACGGAATGCAGTTCGGAGCGCCATTGGGCGCGGAAGAATTTAGCCCACGGCGCGAGCCGTGGGGACAAACATTCGGACACAAACATTCGAGCCCCGGAGGGGCGAAAGAAATGCGAGGATGAGAGCCATGCCGTCTCGCGTTTCTTTCGCCCCTCCGGGGCTCTTACTCCCGCCTTCGCACGTTGAACCCACGGCTGACGCCGTGGGCTAAAATCTTCCGCGCCTGACGGCGCTTCAAATTCGGCGGCGCTCCGAACTGCATACCGTCTACTCCTTTGCGTCGCGCGTGCGTTGACTTTATGATGAGCGCGCCAGTTTTCATCCAACATCTTCTAGAATGGTGACAGTCGAATTGCCGCCCAGCACGAAGAGCATCGAGCGCGAAATCAAAAAGTTGCGCGGGGAAATCCTCCG
>JAIVJM010000181.1 GCA_020199995.1 Acidobacteriota bacterium
CAGTATGGGAGAAGATAAATACACGCCAAAGCCTGAGCACAAATTCACCTTCGGTCTGTGGACCGTCGGCAACCGCGGTCGCGACCCCTTCGGCGACGCCGTCCGCCCTACGCTTCAGCCCGTTGATGCCGTGCGAATGCTGGCGGAAGTCGGGGCCTGGGGCGTTAACTTCCACGATAACGATCTAGTGCCGATTGACGCCACCGCGCAGGAGCGCGACCGGATCGTGCGCGAGTTCCGCAGCGTTTGCGAAGAGACGGGCATCGCTGTGCCGATGGCAACCGTGAATCTCTTTTATGAGGCGGTCTTCCGCGACGGCGCGTTCACTGCGAACGACTCCTCTGTGCGCGCCTACGCCGTGCAGAAGACCATGCGCGCGATGGATTTGGGTGCGGAGTTTGGCGCGAAGATTTTCGTCTTGTGGGGCGGGCGCGAGGGGGTTGAGACCGAGGGCTGCCGCCGCGCAGACGAGGCCATCAAGCGGCTGCGCGAGGCTTTAAATTATCTGTGCGAGTATTCGCTCTCACAAAACTACGGTTACAAGTTTGCGCTCGAAGCGAAACCTAACGAGCCGCGCGCGGACATCTACATGCCGACGACGGGCGCGTACCTTCACTTCATTACCACGCTTGACCACGCTGAAATGGTCGGTGTTAACCCGGAGGTGGCGCACGAGCACATGCCTGGCTTGAACATGACGCACGCGGTGGCACAGGCGTGGGAGGCTGGCAAGCTCTTTCACGTAGACCTTAACGACCAGGTGCCGGGGCGCTACGACCAGGATTTACGCTTCGGCTCGGCCAACCCGAAGGCGGCCTTCTGGCTCGTGAAATTTCTTGAGGACGTGGGCTACGACGGCCCGCGCCACTTCGACTCTCACGCCTACCGCACGGAGGACTACGAAGGCGTGAAGGAATTTGCGCGCGGGAGTATGCGTACCTACCTCATCCTGAAAGAGAAGGCCAGGCAATGGAACTCGCACCCGGAAATTAAGTCATTGTTCTCGGAGATCGCCGCGCGCGACGGCAATGGGGCACGGGTCGGGAAGTTCGAGAAACGAAGGGCCGCCTCGCTGCTCGCGCAGAATTTCGACCGCGCGGCTTTGGCTGCACACGGGTTGCGCTACGAGCGGTTGGATCAGCTAACGATGGACATCCTGCTCGTCGCATAAATCTAAAAACAGCCAATGTCGCGCGCTCAGACACGATTCGCAATATCAATCGTCAGATTGTGCTCAACTACGTGCGCGAGCGTGGGCCGATCTCGCGCGCCGGAATCTCGCAAGAGACGGAGCTTCAGCGCTCGACCGTTTCCCTCATCGTGGACGAGCTTAAAGACCAGCGGCTCATCGAAGAGACTGAAGGCGAGTCCACGGGCGGACGCCCGCCCATCCTCCTCAGACTGCGCGCCGCCGGGCCTATCGCCCTCGGCATAGACTTAAGCATCAATCAAACCGTGATGGCGACGTGCGACCTTGCGGGGCGCGTGCTCAGCCAGGAGAGCTTCAAGACCAGCGCGAACGCAGAGAAAACACTAGAAAAAATATTGGATTGTGCGTCCGAGATGATCGGGAAGGAGAAGGGCATAGAGGCCATCGGCGTCAGCGTGCCCGGCCTAGTCGAGCCTGAAACGGGAAACGTCATCTTTATTCCACATTTCAGGTGGCGCGATTGGGATATCGCTGAGAAGTTGAAGGCCGCAACGGGTGTTCCCGTCAGGATTGATAACGACGCCAACGCGGCGGCGCTCGCAGAGTTGTGGTTTGGCCGCCCGGAAATCCGCGAGGTGCGGGACTTCGTGCTGGTCTTGGTAGAGGAAGGACTCGGAACCGGAATTGTGTTCGACGGACAGGTCTATCGCGGAGAAGTGGGAGCGGCGGGCGAATTCGGCCACATGACCATCGGCGTAAACGCGCCCGTCGCCTGCGCCGCCGGCGGCCACGAGTGTTGGGAAGCATTCGCTTCAGAGCGCGCAGCTCTGGCACGCTACGCTAAGCTCTCCGGTCGAGGCGAAGGCGTGAGGTTCGTCCAACTAGTAGATGCCGCCTTAGATGGCGAGAAAGCCGCGCAATCCGCGCTCAAAGAGACGGGACGATACCTCGGCATCGGCATCTCGAATATCATCAAAGGTCTCAGCCCGGAGGCAGTCATTGTCGGCGGCGAGATAGCGCGCTCGTGGCCGTTCATCGGCGCGGAACTTAAAAAAGCTGTCGAAGAGTACAGCATCTGCCGGGGTCTGCGCAGCGCGCGAATCATTCCTTCAACGCTCGGCGGGACGCCCAGGCTCATGGGCGCGCTGAGCCTGGTCTTGTCAAGTAAGTTC
>JAIVJM010000281.1 GCA_020199995.1 Acidobacteriota bacterium
GATTATTATGCGTGGATGAGATATAGAGACGTCCGCAAAATGCCCTTGGTGCCGTATGCACCGACCGTCCCCGTTCTGGCTCGAGAGTTCCGTCCTCAGAAGGGTCTAAATTCACCGGATAATTCTTCGCCCGGCCATGAAAGCCTGGTTCCCCCTGTCAAATGACTTGGCAGCCCGCTTAACACACAATTCGAAAGTGAGGTCATCTCTGATGGAATCCCCCATGAACGCCGAGGCTCACCCCGCCAACAGGCTTAGAAACTCAATATCGAAGACCGCTCCTCTCAGCGCAGACAGGTCACGGCGCTTCCGCCGCGGAGTCGCGCGCCGCGGCGCGGCAATTTTCCTGACCATTGTGACCGCCGGAATCATCTACTCGGCACCCTTCGTCGCCCCACTCAGGAGCGCCCACGCCGTGCGACCCGCCGCCCCTCCGGCCAGTCCCGCACGCGTCTCTCGGCGCGCCTCCACCATGAATGAAAGCGGCGTTCGGAACATCATTGCCTCGCCCTTCGGCTTCATGCCTCTATTCCAGACCTCCGGGGAAGAAACTATTGAGACCTTCGCCGCCGACTGTGTGACCCCGAAGTCCATCTTCATCCTCGGCGAGACGGTCTGCGCGAAAGTGACGAACGCGTCTATCCTCAGGCCCACACGACCGCTGCGACGTTTCTCGTGGGTTGACCCGGCTAACGCCATCCGGCAACAGACCAACATCACTTCGAGCACCCAGACTGACCTCTTCACGCTCCCTGCGACGCAGACCACCCTCATCGGTGGTGTGCTGGTCGATAACCGCGGAGAGTGGATGGCCATCAGCTCCAACACGACGGACGGTTCGACCAAGGCCAAGGCCAGCTTCTCCGTGCGCGACCCGGCGCAGGCCGCGGCCAATCTCACGCTGACCAAGATCGTCCTCGGCGTCGGAGAGGTCGCTGCCGGCTCGAACGTCGGCTTCAAAATATTCCTCTCGAACAGGGGGCCGGACGCCGCCTCGAGCGTGGTCTTAACCGACCCCGTGCCGGCCAACACGACCTTCTTCTCCGGCACGCAGAGCAGCGGGCCGTCGTTCACCTGCACGAACCCCTCGGTGGGCTCTACGGGGACGACCAATTGCACCATCGCCAGCATGCCCGCCGGCACGAAGGCCGAATTTACCTTTGTCTATGAAGTCGGGGCGAGCGTGGCCGCCAAGGAAAACATCGTCAACACGGCGACCGTCACCAGTCCCACGTCTGACCGGAACGCCGCCGACAACACTTCGAGCGCCAACGCCGTCGTCAGCGCCACGGGTGGCGCGGCCGAGTGCACTCTGTCGTGCCCGAACAACATCACCGTCGCCGCCGACACCGTCCAAAACTCTCAGCCCGGCGCGATAGTTACCTTCGACGCTGCCGAGCCCGTCGGCGCCTGCGGGGAATTGAATACGAGCCAAGCCTCCGGCTCCTTCTTCCCTCGGCACGACCAACGTCGTCTGCACGGCGACCGACCTCGGTGGCAACTCCAGCAGTTGCTCCTTCAACGTGACGGTGACCGAGTCCGGCTGCACTCTCGGCACCACGGCGCCCACCCCCAACGTGGGGACGCTGCCGACCATCACGCGCGCATGCGCCGTGTCGTTGATGGCGTCCGACATCCCGTCGGCCACCGACAGTTGCGGCGCGCACATCAGCGCCACGACCAGCGACCCACTCACCTACGACGCGGCGGGTACTTACACCATTCACTGGACGTACACCGACGGCGCGGGAAACATCGCGACTCAGGAGCAGACCGTGACCGTCACCCCGGACACGTTGGCGCCCGTCCCCGACGCGGCATCGCTCCCGACTCTGACGGGCGAGTGCTCCGTGACCGTGGCGACGACGCCGACGGCCACCGACAACTGCGCCGGCAGCGACCTTGCCGGCACCACCACCGACCCGCTCACCTATAACACGCCGGGGACATACACCGTCCACTGGAAGTTCACGGACGCGGCAGGCAACATCACGCCGCAGAACCAGACCGTGATCGTCTCCGACGGCGCGGCACCAGTGCCCGACGTGGCGTCGCTCCCGACGCTCACCGACGAGTGCTCCGTCACCGTGACGCCGCCGACGGCCACCGACAACTGCGCCGGAATCGTCACCGCGACTACCACCAACCCAACCACCTACACCGCTCAGGGGACGTACACCATCGTCTGGACGTACACCGACGCGGCAAGCAACACGACCACGCAGAACCAGACGGTGATCGTTGACGACATCACGGCGCCGACGATCACCGCGCCCGCCGCCGTGTCGGTCAACGCCGACCCGGTCTCGTGCGCCGTCTCGGGCGTCGCCCTCGGCTCGGCGACGGCGAACGACAACTGCACCGTCACCGTGACCAACAACGCGCCCGCCTCCTTCCCGCTCGGGGCGACGACCGTCATCTGGACGGCCACCGACGGGGCCGGAAACACGGCGACCGCCACGCAGGTAGTGAACGTCGTTGACGTCACGGCCCCGGTCATTACGCGCACCGGTGCCGCCACGATGACGGTCGAGTGCCACACCTCGTTCGCCGATCCGGGCGCGACCGCCGCCGACGCGTGCGACAGCATCGTCCCCGTCAACGCTTCCGGCAGCGTGAACGTGAACGTGCCCGGCACGTACACCATCACCTACACGGCCAGCGACGACTCGGGCAATGCCGCAGCGCCCATCACGCGCACGGTGAATGTGGTTGACACGACGCCGCCGGTCATGTCCTGCCCGGCCAACATCGTCGTCAGCCTGCCGCTCAACTCGACGGCCACGAGCATGGCCGTGAGCTACGCGGCGGCGACCGCCACGGATAGCTGCGGCGGCACGCTGCCCGTCACCTACAGCACGGCGTCGGGGTCGGTCTTCAACGTCGGCACGATGTCCGTAACCGCCTCGGCCACGGACGCCGCGGGCAACACTGCGTCGTGCACCTTCACGGTGACGGTGCTCTACAACTTCACCGGCTTCTTCTCGCCGGTCAGCAACCTGCCGACGATTAACAACGTCAACGCGGGCCGCGGCGTCCCGGTGAAGTTCAGCCTGAGCGGCAACAAGGGTCTGGGCATCATGGCCGCGGGCTACCCGGCCTCGCAGCAGATCGCCTGCAACACGTCGGCCCCGATCTCCGAACTCGAAGGGACGGAGACTTCGGGCGGCAGCACGCTCAGCTACAGTCCCGACCAGTACCACTACAACTGGAAGACCGAGAATAGCTGGGCGGGAACGTGCCGCGTGCTCATCATCAAACTCAACGACGGCACCGAGCACACGGCCCACTTCAAGTTCAAGTAAAAGCCGAAGCGGGGAGCGCCGCCGCCACCACAGCGACGCTCCCCGCCCAAAGCTTCCGCTTGAATCACATCTCAAAAAACCAACAACGGGGGGAGTAAAGCAAATGCTTTACTCCCCCCGTTCCTTTCAACCCGGCCCCGGCTCCTCATCTTCGTCCGAACGTGCTGACGCGCCTGTTCGATTTTACCCGCCGCCTTTCCATTGACTTCTCATGCCTCCGCCAATATCCTCGCCGCGCATTTCTTACATCACGCAGGCTAACAAGTGTAGGAGGCGGATGGGAGGGTTAGGCCGTCGAAGGCGTAAGCCTATGCTTCATAGTCGGGTGAGAGGAAGTGCGCGAATTGGATATGGGCGTCACAGGGGCCGACAACACAAGAACCCTCTGGGGCGTGGTGAGTTGCGCCGGCCTCCCGATCGAAAGGATCGCACTATGAAACCGTTCGCCTTTATCGCTTTATTGCTCTGCGCCTGGCCCGTCGCGGCGCAAACCCCGCCCCGTGAGGCGAAACCCTGCCCGACGGGAACTAGATATGATCAGCCCAAGAACCTGACGCTGGTGTTTTGCGGCCCCTTCAACCCCGACCCGACGACCCCCAAGCACACATTCGACGTGACGTTGGTAGTGCCTGCTCAAAATACCGATCGAGAGGGACACGGAGCCGGAAGATAGTATGGACGGCTTGGCCATCGAGATAGCGAACGTTGAGGTCAAGGCTGCTGCGTTACGAGCTTTGCTGGCGGCGGACAGCGTGACGGGCCGCTGGGCAGGCACCGAATTCAAATTCAGTGACAGCGGGCTTAAATCTTACAAAGACTTTGTGCGCCCCCTACTGGCCGGCGACCTGACGGGAGCACCCCCGGCCCCGGCTGTACGGCGAGCAAAGCCGAAGCCACGCCCCGAGAGAGAGAGATAGAAGATAAAGGCCACGTTGCTCTGAGGCGATGAGCGAAACGCTGACCGCGAGATCATCCGGCAGACGCCGAGGCTCACGGGTGCGCGCGTGGCTGGAGCGCGTCTTGTGGGAATGAAGGTGGTGGGATGAATTAATGGCCACGGTGGCCAATGAATCGGGAGGGATAGGAATCAACCTTGCCCCTTCCCTTTTTTATAAGTCAGGTGCCAAGACCTTTTCTTACAGTTTGGGCATTTCCTCAAATTTCTTGAATTGCCCACCGCCTTCCAGCGGATCCCGCCGAAATCCCAATATGATTCTTCAAAATCACATTCCGGGCATTTCATAAACCATTGGCGCGAATCTGCCTCCATTGATTGCGCCCACGAAGCAGGCAAAATTGACGTGAAAAATTTCTGGACTAAACTCATCGCCCTTGTTTTCTTTCACACTCTCGCGTGGTCGCGCTGCTTCTTACATATATAGGGCGACACGCCTACTTGACTCAACGATAAGCGTGTCGCCCCACTGGCAGTTTAACAACGCAGGCTCAGAGGATGGTAAAATCAACCGCCTTTTGATCCTTCTGCGCACCGCCTTCGTCCAGCATCAGGACCTCCAACTTATATTTGCCCGCGGGCCAGCCGGCCGTCGGCGGCGTAAAGCTGAAACTCGCCGTGGTGCTGCCAGGCAGCTCCAGCGTCTTCTCGAGTCCCGGTATAGGCCCCCGCTGTTGCCCCGCGACCTCCTCAATCAGCACGCGCCCCTTTACTTTTACCGCACCGGGGGCGTTGGAAATGGTCGCAAGCGCGTAGACCGTGGCTTTTGCGCCGAAACTACTCGCCTCCTGGCTGACGTCCTTATCCTTACCAAGTTTCAGGCTGCTGATGTTAGCTGTCGTGGCGCTGTAGTTACACGCCATGGCAGCAAATAGCAAAAGCCCGAAAGGGAGTATCAGCCCCTCTTTTTTTGTTCGCATCCTCATTCCTTTCTTGTTCTACCTCGGGTTAAGAGAAACGTTAATCGTGTCGCCAATAGCCTTGTCTAAACCGCTCGTGTTGCTTGATTCACTGTCACCGCCGCCTGTCTCACAAATCTTTAGAGGATTGCGTGTCTTTAGAGGATTGCGTGTGGCCGCGCTCGATCCTCACAGGCGGGCGCGCGGGTAGTCCCGCCCTTATTGACCGCGCCTTATATCCCAACCCGATTGTTATATCAATCTAAATCTTCGAGCGCTGGCTAGGGTGAAATCTCGTCTCATGTTGTCACACTCGCCGAACGCGCTTATCTTCATCTCAGCATTCACGGCCCCAGGCCGGGCCTCTCTCGCCCCCGCCACGCTCGCGCTTTGCCATCCCGCTTGCGTTAAAGCGCAAAGGACGACCAATCGCGCGACCCCCAAATTCAACACGGGGCGATTCTGCGCGGAGTTCGCCTTGCCGCCCCGGGGCCGTGAGGGGCACTATGGGCCGCCACCGGGTGCGGAAGACCGTCACCGGGTGATGCAGCTATCAGTAAAGGGGGCTGGATTGTCTAAGGTTTTCGAGAAGTCTTCTCGATTAATTCCGAGAGGGTGTCGGCCAGTTCGGCGGCGTTCAGCTCTTTGAGCTTTTGGTGCTCGGCGAGCGCTTCCGTCTGCCTGCCGAGCGAGGCGTAGGCGACGCCGAGCTGGAAGTGCGCGGCGGCGGACTTGGGTTGGAGGCGGAGGGCGCGCTCCGATGCGGCGATGGCTTCGGGGTGTTTGCCGAGACCGTTGTAGGCCGCGCCGAGTTGTTCGTAGGCGGCGAGGCTCCGGGGTTGGAGGCGCGCGAGTTCGTTTAAGGCTTCGACGGCCTCGGCGAAGCGGCGTTCAGCGTTATAGACCATGCCGAGCTTGAGGTGCGCGTGGGCGAAGGAGGGGTCAATGCGGAGCAGCTCTTTGAACGCCGCCTCGGCCTCTTTGAAGCGGCCCGCGCCGAGGTGTTCTTCGCCCTCCGCGAGATAGCTTTCGGCGGCGGCGATGAAGGCGAGGTTCGCTTCCCCGTCGCGGCCCAGCTTGAGGAGCGCGAGGCCGAGATTGAAGTGCGCCTGCGCGTACTTCGGCTCGATGCGCGCGGCCTCCCTGAACGCGGCGGCGGCCTCCTCGAAGCGCGAGAGCGCGAAGAGCGCGCTCCCCATGTTGTTGTGCGCGGCGGCGAGGGCGGGGAAGGCGCGGATGGCCTCCGCATACTCCTTGATCGCCTGCTCGAACTTGTTCTTCGAGAAGTGCGCGAGTCCCTTCTCCGTGTGCGCGAGCGCCTTCTGCTCTGCGGGCGAGACGGCGCGCAGCGTCCCCGGTTTGGCCGCGGCCTTGTTCGCGTCCGAAGGGAACCTGCCGGACTGCTTGCCCTCTTCGATCTTTCGCCTCGTCTGCTCCTCGATGGCGCGGCGGCTGAGTTCGAGCCGTCGCTGCATCAGAGAGTCCCACGCCGGCTGCGTGGGGCCGTTCGGGGCGGACTGCTGGCGGGCGTGCGCCGCCGAGGCGCTCAGCCCGAGCAGTAGGAGGCAGAGCGCGGCGGCGCGCGAGACGGAGCGCGCGACGCCCGGTCGGCGCGTGAGGCTGGTCGAGTTCATGACGATTCTTCTTGGGTCGCCGCCCGTGCGGCCCGTCTTCAAGTCGTCGGCTTCAGTCGCCACCTTCGGTCGGAGCCCCCGCCTCTTTCCACGCCTTCCAGCCGCCCGCCAGCGAGTAGACGTTTGTGTAGCCCATGCGCCGGAGGTTGTCGGCGGCGAGCGCCGAGCGGTAGCCGCCGCCGCAGTAGAGGATGAGTTCCGCCTCCTTGTCAGGGACTTCTTGTTCGATGTCGCGCTCGATGACGCCGCGGCCCATGTGCTCCGCGCCGCGCGCGCGGCCCGCCTCCCACTCGCGGTCTTCGCGCACGTCCAGAAGGCGCGTGCCCGCGCCCTTCACAGAGAGGCGTTCGAGCGTCTCGGCGACGCCGATTTCACGGACGCGCGACCTCGCGTCCTCGACGAGTCGCAGGAATCCTTCGGTGTGCTTCACGTGACCATCCTCTTGTCGGAAGAGAGTTTGAACCGGAGCGCCGCGAGTTGTCCGCCCTCCGCCGTTGCTCGCCCTCGCCTGTGCGGCGCTGCTCGCCGGATGCAAGAAGGACGCGCAGGTTGATTCCGTGCTCACCGAGTTCGATACGTTCACGAAGGAGATGGTCGCCAAGATTGATTCCGCCCCGAACCCTTCCGCCGGAGTTGACGCGGCGCAGCAATTCCTCGACTCGCGCAAGGCCGACCTCCAAGCCAAGCTCGGCACCCTCAAGGGGCTGCGCGGCTACGAGGTCAGCGACGAGACGAAGAAGAAGATGATGGAGAGCATGACCCAGAACGTCATGAGCGTCGGCAAGTTGAAGATCAAATACATGGGCATGGCGATGCGCGACCCGGCCCTCAATGCCAAGCTCGACAAACTCAACACCGACTACCAGTCTTTGCTCAAGTCGATGGGGGAATAGGCGACACCCGGACGCCGCGTCAGACCGTCAAAGCTCAGGTCGCACAGGCGCGAAGCGCCGAGTGGTATGAGCCCGGCCCGTGAGGTCGGGGCTCATGCCTGCTGGCGTTTCGCGCCTGAAGATGTCCCAATCCCACGGGAAAATTCGCGCTGACGTTGAGGGGCGCAAAAGGCGGCCCGGCGAATTGGCCGAAAGAGGGTAGTGCGTCTATAATCTCTATTTGAATACGGCACACATATCGCGAGAGACGTTTCGGAAAGTCGCCGGGGGCACACGGCCCGACGCCCGCGGGAGTGCGTCGCCGCGCCGCTCGTCAAATCATCTGCGGAGACATTTTTTATGAAGAAGACTGAATTGGTGGAGCGCGTGCGCGGCGCGCACGGCGAGATGTTGCGGGCACTCGAAGGCTTGACGGAGGAAGAGGCGACACGCGCGGGCCTCAACCCGGAGTGGTCCGTGAGGGACGCACTCTCGCACGTCGTCGCGTGGGAACTTGAGGGCGCGCGCTCCATCAAGGCCATCGGCGAGGGCACATACCAGCCGCAGCGCTTCGATAAAGAGGCCATTGACACTTTCAACGACAGCGCCGTCGAAGAGCGGCGCTCCCGCACGTTCGCCGAAGTTCGGGCCGAGTTCGACGAGGCGCACCGTGAGATGACTGAAGTGCTCGAAACGCTCCCCGACGAGATCGAAGAGCGCACGCCCATCTACAAGTTCGCCGAAGGCGTGACCTTCCGGCATCTCTCGCACCACGCGGCGCAGATTGCGGAGTGGAGGAAGAAAATGATGAATGCGGAATGATGAATGAAAGACAGAGAGCCTGTTTCTGATTCATCATTCATCATTCCGCATTCATCATTTAATTATTGAGGAGAATGGCATTGGCAACGGAACAGTTTGACGTGACGATTATCGGGGGCGGCCCCGGAGGGTATGTGGCGGCGATCCGCGGGTCGCAACTGGGCTTGAAGGTCGCGCTGGTCGAGAAGGACAAGCGTTTGGGCGGGACTTGCGGCCTGCGCGGGTGCATCCCGACCAAGCAGCTTTTGATGTCGGCGCACGTCTACGAGCAGATGCAGCACGCGGCGGAGTTCGGCGTGCAGGCTTCGGAAATCCGCCTCGCCTTCGAGGACGTGCAGAAGCGCAAGAACAAGGTCGTCCTCAAGAACTCGAAGGGCGTCGAGTTCCTGATGAAGAAGAACAAGGTGACGGTCTTCAACGGCCACGGGCGTCTCCAGCTCCCCGGCAAGGTCGAAGTCACGGGCGCGGACGGGCAGAAGCAGACCATCGAGTCGAAAAACATCATCATCGCCTCGGGCTCGGTCGTCCGGCCCATCCCCGGCTTCGAGACCGACGGCGAGCGCGTCGTCAACAGCGACCACATCCTCGAACTTAGCAAAGTGCCGAAGTCTCTCATCGTGATGGGCTCGGGCGCGGTCGGCGTCGAGTTCGCCTCCGTCTACTCGCGCTTCGGGACAGACACGACGCTCGTCGAGCTTTTGCCGCGGCTGATGCCGCTCGAAGACGAGGAGGTCTCGAAAGAGATCGAGAAATCTTTTCGTAAGCGCGGCATCAAGGCGCTGGTCGAGACGAAACTTGAAAAGGTGGAGAAGACCGAGGCGGGCATCCGTGTCTCGGGCAAGAACGCGAAGGGCGAGGATGTTTCGCTCGAAGCCGAGATGCTGCTCGTCGCGGTCGGGCGCATGCCCTATACGGAAGGGCTCGGGCTCGAAGGGACGAAGGTAAAGGTCGAGCGCGGCGCGATTTCCGTTGACGAGTTGTGCCGCACGGGCGAGCCGAATGTTTACGCCATCGGCGACGTCATCCCGACGCCGTGGCTCGCGCACCTCGCGTCGAAGGAAGGCATCCTCGTCGTCGAGCAGATCGCGGGGCAGAAGCCTCATCCCATCAACCTGCGCCACGTCCCCTCCTGCACCTACTGCGACCCGGAGGTCGCCTCCGTCGGCCTCACCGAGGCGAAGGCGAAGGAGTTGGGCTACGACGTGAAGGTGGCGAAGTTTCCCTTCTCGGCCTCGGGCAAGGCCCGGATACTCGGCGAGGAGGAGGGCTTCGTCAAGGTCGTCGGCGAGACGAAGTACGACGAGCTGCTCGGCGTCCACATCATCGGCCCGCACGCGACCGAGATCATCCACGAAGCCATCGTCGCCATGCACCTCGAATCAACCGCGGAGGAACTGGGCCGCGCCATCCACGCGCACCCGACCGTCTCCGAATCCGTCATGGAAGCCGCCGAAGGCATCCACGGCCTGACGATTCATTTTTAAGAGCTGTTAGCCATTAGCTTTTAGCTTTTAGCTCAGAAGAGGGCTCAAGCTAACGGCTAACGGCTAACGGCTAACAGCCTCATCATGAAAAACGGTTCGGCAAACAAGAGCGGGTCGCGCAAGGAAGCGAAGGGCGCGGGCGGCAAGGGTCAAGGCGAGAACGGGACGCCCGAAGCGCTGGGTGCGGCGGCGGGGGCGACGAAGGGGCAGCCGTTCGTCACCGTCGAGCCGCCGCGCGTGGATGGCCTCGCGGAGGCGGCAGACCCCTTGAACGAGCAGGGGGAACTCATCTGCACGAGCGAGACGACGCTTGAGCCCGGGCAGTTGCTCGAGCTTTATCGGCACTTGCAGCTCACGCGGCTGGTCGAAGAAAAACTCGTCAACCTTTACCGGCAGACGAAGATCGTGGGCGGCGTCTTTCGCTCGCTCGGGCAGGAGGCGACGGCGGTCGGGACGGCTTACGCGCTCCGGCGCGAGGACTTCATCGCGCCGCTCATCCGCGACCTCGGCGCGGTCCTCGTCAAAGGCATCCGGCCCCGTGAAATCTTCGCGCAGTACATGGCGAAGGCGTGGGGCCCTTCGGAGGGCCGCGACCTCAACATCCACTTCGGCAACCTTGAGAAGGGCTTCATCGGCCCGATCTCGCACCTCGGCGATATGATCCCGGTGATGACCGGCATCGTGCTGGCGGCGCGGATGCAGAAGAAGGAGTCGGTCGCCGTCGCTTACATCGGCGACGGCGGGATGAGCACCGGCGCGTTCCACGAGGGTTTGAACTTCGCCGCCGTCCAGCGACTCCCCCTGATCGTCGTCGCCGAGCACAACTGGTACGCCTACTCGACGCCCACCTCGAAGCAGACCGCCGTCAAGCACCTCGCCGAGAAGGCCGCGGGCTACGGCATCCCCGGCCACATCGTTGACGGAAACGACGTCGTCGCCTGCTACGAAGTGATGCGGCAGTCGGCCGAGTTCGCGCGCGGCGGGGGCGGCGCGGTGCTCGTCGAGGCCAAGACCTACCGGCGCAAAGGCCACGCCGAGCACGACGATCAGCGTTACCTGCCCGAGGGCGAAATCGAGGCGTGGGAGAAGCGCGACCCCTTAGACCGCTTCACGCGCCATCTGCTCTCGAACGGCGTCGCGACGCAAGCGAAGTTGGACGGGATTGTCTCCGACGTGCGGCGCGAGATCGAAGAGGACTCGGCGTGGGCCGAATCGTCGCCCATGCCCGAGCCGGAGAAGGCCGCCTACAACGTCTTCGACAACACGGTCGTGCCGCCGGCCTTCAGGCCGCCGTTGTTCGGGGGGAATGAGTAAGCGGAATTTATGTCAACAGCGACTAAGAAAGAGCACAAATCCAACCGCCCGCAGCGCGGCGGCGTGGCGACGTTTGTCGAGGCCATCCGGCAGGGGCTGTGGGAAGAGATGGAGCGCGACCCTTCGGTCTTCGTCATCGGCGAGGACGTCGGCCTCTACGGCGGCGCGTTCAAGGTGACGGACGGGCTGCTGGACGAGTTCGGCGAGGGGCGCGTCATTGATACGCCCATCTCGGAGGCGGCGATTGTCGGCGCGGCGTGCGGCGCGGCCCTCTTAGGGATGCGGCCCGTGGCCGAGTTCCAGTTCATTGACTTCATCTCGCCCGGCTTCGACATGCTGACGAACTATGCGGCGAAGTGCCGCTATCGCTGGGGCGCGGGGCTCCCCACGGTCTTCCGCGGGCCGTGCGGCGCGGGCGTCCACTCGGGCCCCTTCCACTCGCTGAATGCCGAGGCGATGTTCCTCAACACGGCGGGCCTCAAGATGGTCGAGCCCTCGACCGCCTACGACGCGAAGGGCTTAATCAAGGCCGCCATCCGCGACCCCGACCCCGTGCTCTTCTTCGAGCACAAGAAGCTCTACCGCCTGCCGCGGCTGCGCGAGGAGCTGCCCGCGGACGACTACATCGTGCCCCTCGGCGAGGCGCTCGTCCGGCGCGAGGGGCGTGACCTCTCGATCATCACTTTTGGCGCACAGGTCCTGAACGCGCTCGACGCCGCCGAGGTGCTGGAGAAAGAGGGGCTGGATGTCGAGGTCATTGACCTGCGCACGCTCGCGCCGATGGACAGGGGCGCGATCCTCGCCTCGGTGAAGAAGACGAGCAAGGTTCTGATTCTCCACGAGGCTTCGCGCACGGGCGGCATCGGCGGCGAGATTGCGGCGACTATCGCCGAGGAGGCTTTCGAGTGGCTCGACGCACCCATCGTCCGCGTGGCGGCGACCGACACGCCGGTGCCATATTCGCCGCCGCTCGAAGACTACCACCTGCCGCAAGTCAAAGACGTGCTGGACGCAGCGCGCAAACTCGCGGCTTACTGAAAAGCCGTTAGCGGTTAGCTTTCAGCTAAAGACAAAAAGCTAACTGCTAACAGC
>JAIVJM010000014.1 GCA_020199995.1 Acidobacteriota bacterium
AACCGCGAGATATACGCGTCTTCTGACTTGCGGAGCGCCTCGTCCGTGCCCTCGAAGATGATACCGCCGTCGCGCAGCATCAGGACTTTGGTGTTGACGAGGCAGAGGCGCTCGCCCTCGTTCTCGAAGTCAATCTCGCCCGCCTCGTTGACGACGGCATACTCGGAAGTGATGTAGTGGACGTTATTCATCTCGTGCGTGACAAAGATGGAGGAGACGTCTTCGAGGTCGCGCAGCTTGATCGCCAGCTCGCAGATGGTCCGCGACGTCGGCGGGTCGAGCCCCGCGGTCGGTTCGTCGAACATGACGATCTTGGGGCCGCCCACGAGCGCGCGCGCGATGCCGACGCGGCGGCGCATGCCGCCCGAAAGCTCTATCGGCATCTTGTCAATCGCGTCTTCGAGGTTGACGAAGCTGAGCATCCGTCGCACCTCCTGCTCGACCTCCTCCTCGGGCACGCCCTGCTCGTGGAGGCGGTAGGCGACGTTGTCGTAGACCGAGAGCGAGTCGAAGAGCGCGCCCTCCTGAAAGACCATCCCCATCTTTTTCCTGACCGACATCATCTCGGCCTCGGTGTAGTCGGTGATGTCCTCGCCGTCCACGAGGATGCGGCCCGAGTCCGGCTTGAGGAGGCCGAGGAGGAGCTTGATGGTCGTGGACTTGCCGCCGCCCGAGCCGCCGAGGATGATCTTGGTCTCGCCCCTCTGGACCGTGAAGCTGAGACCGTCGAGGACGACGCGATCGTCGAAAGAGAGCGTCACCTCGCGGAACTCGATGGCGGGAATCGAGCGCTCGCGGTCGTCCACTTCGGCGAAGGTGGACTCGGCCGCCGCATCGCTCACCCCGCCGTCCGCGCCCTCTGTCGCGTCGCGCCCCTTCACTTCAACATCGGTGGAAGTCATGTGGTCTCTTCGGTCGCCTCAGCCGCCCTCTCTAGGCCGTCGGAAGGCCAAGGATAATCTGAAGTCCCCGCGTAATAAAGTAGTCAGCGATGATAATCAGGATCGAGGAGCTGACGACGGCGGTCGTCGTCGAGCGCCCCACGCCCACCGTCCCGCCCTCAGTCTTGAGACCCTGCCGGCACGCGACGGTGGCGATGATAAGCGCGAAGGCCGTGGATTTGACGAAGCCGCCGACGATGTCGTCGGTCGACAGGCCCTCCCAGACGGCGGCCATAAACGAGCCCGAGGCGATGTCGAAGAACTGCGTCGAGACCACCCACCCGCCGCCGATTCCGACCGTGTCGGCGATCAGAGTGAGCAGCGGCAGTGTCACGATGAGCGCGATCAGTCGCGGCGCGACGAGCTTCCGCACGGGGTCTGTGCCGAGCGCGCGCATCGCGTCTATCTGCTGCGAGACGACCATCGAGCCGAGCTCGGCGGCGATGGCCGAAGCCACGCGGCCCGCCACCATGAGCCCGGTTAAAACCGGCCCCAGCTCGCGCACGAGCGCGGTCGCCACCAGCCGCCCGGTCTGATCCTGCGCGCCGTAGTATTTTAACGTCGGATAGGTTTGCAGCGCGAGCACGCCGCCGGTGAAAAAGCCGGTCAGGAGGATGATGGTCAGCGAGCCGACGCCGATCACATCCATCTGCGTAATCATTTCGGGGATGTAGGTTGGGCGTCGAAAAAGCCTCCGCGCGGCGCGCGCCGCGAGCAAAGTGGACTCCTGTACCTCTAGCAGGGCGCGCAGGGCAAAGTTCATGAAGAGAGCCGGATCGGAAACATATTCGTCGTGCAGGGATTGAGCTGCCCGGCGTTGGTACCGCGGGGCAACAGGAGCGCCGCCCGCGAAGTCAATCGCACGCAACCCGCCGCCGGAGCTGCGAATGCGGACAGCAAAAGCAAACGGGCTATGATGCGCAAAAAAAGGCGGGGGCGTCAAGCAGTTAAAAGCCGTGAATCGTAAATCCTGAATCGTGATGAGAAAGAACCGGGTTTCTCTTATCACGATTCACGATTGACGATTCACGGCTTTTTACGGTCTGCGGCGCGCGCGCGGCGAGGTGTTAAGGCCCGGCCTGCGCGTGGCATCGGCGGGGGCGTTCGGGCGTAGGGCTGGGCGGTCGCCGGGGCGCGGCCTCTGCCGAAAGCCCCGCTCGAGACGCCTCTGTTCCCTCTGGCGCAGCCGCGCGCTTTGTCGGAGGTCTCGGAAGGACTGCAGCTGCCCGGCGGTGAGGACGCGCCGCACGCGCAACTCGGTCTGCGCGCGCAGGCGCACGAGCGCCGCCTGCGCCGCCGCCAATTCGCGCGCGCGGTCTTCGATGAGAGTTTCATTCAAGTCGTCGGCGTAGATCGCCTCGTCGAGCGCGCGGCGCGCCATGTTCAGGCGGCGCGTGAGGGCGCGGGCCTGCTGCTCGCTCTGCGCGCGAATATCGCGCAACTGCGTGAGCTGCTCCGGCGTGAGGTTGAGCTGCAGAAGCAGGTTAGCGCCGCCCCGCCCCGGCCTCCCCGGCTGCGTTGAGCCTTCCTGCGGCTCGGGCGCCGCGTCCTGTCCCTGCGCGCGGGCCGACGGCGCGAGTGGGAAAAGGAGCAGCAGCAGCAGCAGCAGCATCCCGGCGGCGTTGGCGGCCGCGTGGGACTTGTCGCGAGCGTGTAAGGTCTCGAAGGGAGTCATGACGACCTCGGACGATAAAGGGCTGGCCAGAACAACGTTCGCGCTAAAGGGCTGGCCAGAACAACGTTCGCGCTCCTGCTCGGGGGCGAAGAGTCACACGCTCGGCCAGCGACGAACTCAATGAGCGCCGCCGAGGAGATCGGAGAGGCGCGGTAAACTATCTTCGTCTTCAAGACTCTGCGCGTCGCGACGTGCCAGGCGCGGGGTCGCGCGCTTGCGCCGCGGCTGACTCGTGTTCGAGGCCGTCTCCAACCGCGGGTCAGACTTCCGGCGATTCTCCCTCGCCCCGGCGACCGCCGGCTGCTCCCGCTTCGACTCCCACTCGCCCTGCGCCACTTCGAGTCGCTGCTTCACGATCTCCTCGACCTGTTCGGGCGTGTAGCCTGTGGGTACTTGCACCTCGACTCTTTTCTCGACGACGCGCTCGTCGCGCACGCCGGTGCGGAAGGCGAAGCCGTCCGCGTTCCAGCGAACCTCTGAGCGGGTGAGGGTCAGCGCAGCCAGCGCACAGACGGCGAGCGTGGCCGCGCACGCACCCGCTTTGAGCCATAGCGGAGAGAGTGAGAAAAATTCGCGCAACGCCGCCAGCGCCGAGCGTTCGCGCACGGGGGGGCGCGGCGCTGGCTCGGCGAAAGCGTAGGCTTCAAGCAGGTCAAGTGCGGGCGGGACGCTCACAGCGTCGGAGCGCCACTCGCCGACGGTTTCGCGCACGCCGCCGAAGGCCGCCAGTTCGTCGAGGCAGATGGCGCAGCCGTCGAGGTGTCGCCGGAACGTCTGTGCCTCGGCGGGGGCAGCTTCGCCGTAGAGGTATGCGATCAGTTCGGGGGCGCGGTCGCACCCGCGAGCGGCGAGCAGCCCTCCATTGAGTTCGGCACCTTTCAACTTCTCGTTCATCCTTGGGCAACCTCCATGGTGAATTTCCCGAGTCGCATACGCAACTGCCTGAGCGCCGTGTAGAGGCGGCTCTTGACCGTGCTCAGTGGTATCTGGAGCGCGTCGGCGATCTCCTGAAACGTGAGGTCCTCGAACTCCTTCAACAAGACCACCTCACGCAGCTCCGGCGGAAGTGACGAGACGGCCTTCCTGACCGCTTCCCGACGCTGCTTCTTCTCCGCGCGGTGCGCGGGCGAGGCGTGTTCCGGCGTGGAGAGGAAGCGCTCGCCCGCCGCTTCCGTCTCGTCTTCGATCCCCGTCTCGGGGCGCACGCGCACGCGCCTCTGCCGGGAGATGCACTGGTTGACGGCGATGCGGTGGAGCCATGACGAGACCTTCGACTCGCCGCGGAAGCCTTGCAGATTTCTGAAGGCCGCGAGGAAGGTCTCCTGTGTCGCGTCGCGCGCGTCCTCGGCGCTGCCAAGCATGCCGTAGGAGAGCGAGAAAATCTTCCGCTCCCAGCGGCGCACGAGTTCGCCGAACGCTTCCGGTTCGCCGCCCAGCGCCTGCTCAACGATCTGCTCGTCGGTCGTCGCCGTCACCACCTCTCCGAAGAAACCTCTGTGCGCCTCAGCTCGCGAGGCGACTCCAAACCGCTCGCCACGGAATTTAGACGCTTTGTCCGCCGCCTTAGTCTGCAAATGATTGAGCCGCCGGGCCGCCCCCGCCCCCCACCCCCCGAAGCTCTCCAAGCCGTTGCCGGAGACAGGGAAGAAGGACTTCTTTTGAGAGGCTATGTCAAGCAACTCAAGAAGTTAAAAGTTGGTTAAACAGTTGACACCCGGCTCTCTGGAAACGTACTATATTCCGGCGTGCGGCGCTCGTCCCGGTGTTCGCGCGGAGGCTTAACGGAAGCCCCTTCCAGCCAACCTTGATTCTACCTTCTTTTAGACCAAAGTTCTTCGCACATGTTTGAACGGCTGCGCCGCATACGACTGCTCTACATCGTCCTCGGAACCCTGCTGGTGGTCGGCCTTGTGCCGCTCGGCATGGCCGGCTGGATGCTCTCCGAGCGCAGCGCCACAGAACTGCGCTCAATCGAGGGGCGCTATCAGGCGCAGCTCGTGCAGGACAAGGCGCGGCAGATCGAGCTCTACGGCCAGCGCTACCGCGACGTGGTGACGGGACTGGCGCGGGCCTTCGAGCTGACTGGCGGCGTCGGCGTGCTGGGCGAAGAGGGGACGGATCGGCGTCTCCAGAGGGCGGTCGTGGAGGACGAGAATCTGGACGCGCTCGCCATCCTGCCCGTCACGGGGACGCCGCACATCGCATACAAGCCGGACGCCATCTCGCGCGAGGAGGTCAACGCGCGGGTCAACGCGACGCTCGTCGACATGTCCGAGCCGGGCATCCGCATCCGCGGCCCCCACGTCATTCGTTCGAGCCAGGAGATGGCGCTCACCATCGCTGCGCCCGTCATGGGCTCGAACGCGGCCTGCCCGTCGTCTTCGTGGTCAACCATGAGGGGCGCGCCGTCGCGCACCCCGATGCGCGCGAGGCGTTCGCCGAGCGCCCGATGAGCGACCTGCGAGTCGTGCAGGAGTGGATGGCGACGGGCCGTCAGGTCAAGTCCGCGCTCGCGCCCTTCACCTCCGAGCGCGAGGGGCATGAGGTCAAGATGCTCGGGGCTTATGCCACCGCGCGCCTTGATCAGGACGCGCTGCTCGGCGTCATCTCAATTCAGGACGAGCACGCCGCGCTGCAATCCGTGACGGACATGCGTCGCCAGACTCTCGTCATCAGCCTGCTCGCCGCGACCTTCGCCCTCGTCATCGGCTTTGTCTTTGCCAAGCAGCTGACGAGTCCAGTGCGCGAGCTGGCCGAGGGCGCGCACCGCATCGCGGGCGGCGACTTTTCGCAACGCATCAATGTGCGCAGCCGCACCGAGCTGGGCGAGCTGGGCGACTCGTTCAACCTCATGACCGACCAGCTCCAGCATTACATCGAAGACCTCCGGAGCGCGGCGGAAGAGAACCGCCAGCTCTTCCTCGGCACGGTCAAGGCGCTGGCCGCGGCGATTGACGGCAAAGACCCCTACACGCGCGGCCACTCGGAGCGTGTCGCCCGCTTCTCGATTGCCATCGCCGAGCGGCTCGAGCTGGCCGACGACGAGATCGAGAAGCTGCGCATCAGCGCGCTCCTCCACGACGTCGGCAAGATCAGCATTGACGACAACATTCTAAAGAAACCCGCGGCGCTCACCGCCGAGGAGTACGAGATCATGAAGCAGCATCCGCAGAAGGGCTTCAAGATCATGTCGCAGATTCCGGCCATGCGCGACTTCCTGCCCGGCATGTACATGCACCACGAGATGATGAACGGCGGAGGGTACCCGCAGGGCCTCAAGGGCGACGAGATTCCGATGCAGGCGCGCATCGTCTCGGTCGCCGACACCTTCGACGCGATGACGACCGACCGACCGTACCAGCTGGGAATGAAACTCGAAGACGCCATCGCGCTCATCAAGACGTTCGTCGGCACGCGCTACGACGAGCGGGTCGTGGCGGCGCTGGTCGAGGCGTGCGAGTCGGGGCAAATCGCGGCGGGCCGCGTGCGCCTCTCGCGCCGGTCGAAGGAACTCGCGGCGGGGTCTCCCGCGACGAGTCCCGCCGCCCCGCGCGACGCGAAAGACTCCGCGCCCCTCACCGTCTCCTGAAGACGCCGCGCCGTCGCCGCTCAAGGAACCGAAGAAAAGCCTCAAGAGCCGCGCTGCTTTGTCGCAGCGCGGCTCTTCCGTTTATAATCTCCGACTTTGATTGGAAGATAAAAATTCACGAAGGTAATCGTCTATCAACATGGCATTCTGGAGAAGAAAAAAAGAGGATCGCTACATCACGCTCGGCCTCAACGAGTCGGCACAGAAACCTTCTGAGGAGGAGGAGCAAGCGCCTGCGACCGCTTCGACCGCCGCGCCGGACACTCGGCTTGAGCCGCCCGCCGCGACGCGCGGCGCGGCTGTGGGGGCGGAGGCGTCCGTCACCGAACCGGCCCTTGAGCCAGTCCCGACGGGCGCGTCGCCGACCCCGCCGCCCGCGAGCGAGTCGGCGCTGACACAGGGAGCGAAGCCGGAAGTCATCGAAAGTCCGCGCCCGTCTGCCGCGCCCGCAACGCCGCAAGCCTCGACGGGCGCGAGTGAGAAGAGGCCCGAAACCGTCGCCGCGACACTGCCGCCGCCGCCGACGACGACGCCCGCGCGCACGCCGCCCGCACCGGCGCGCTCCTCTTCCTTTTCGACCTCGATCCTCGGCCTCGACCGTTCGATTGAGGATTTGCAGGCCGAAGAGGCGGCTCTCGAACAGGCTTTCGCGGCGCGTTTTTCGCGCGCCATCGCCAAGACGCGCGAGTCACTGTCCGAGAAGATCGATACGGTCTTTCAGGGCCGCAAGCAGATTGACGCCGAGCTGCTCGACGAGCTGGAAGAGGCGCTCATCGCCGCCGACATCGGGGTACCGACGACGCTCTCGATCCTCGAAACCGTCAGGCGCGGCATCTCGCGCAAAGAGATCAACGACGTCGAGGCGCTCAAGGCCTCCATCAAACACGAGCTGCTCACGATCCTCGAAGACTCGAAGAAGGGCGGCGTCGGCGACGAGACGGAGGCTCCCGAAGGTGTCGTGCCTTACGTCATCATGGTCGTGGGCGTCAACGGCGTGGGCAAGACGACGACCATCGGCAAGCTCGCGCAGCGCATCAAGGCCGAGGGCAACGACGTGCTCATCTGCGCGGCGGACACCTTCCGCGCCGCCGCCTCCGACCAGCTCGCCATCTGGGCCGAGCGCACGGGCGTCCCCCTCATCCAGCAGAAGCACGGCACGGACCCGGCGGCTGTCCTCTTCGACGCGCTCAAGGCGGCGAAGGCCCGCAAGTCCGACGTGCTCATCGTGGACACCGCCGGGCGGCTCCACAACAAGTCGAACCTGATGGCCGAGCTGGAGAAGATGAAGCGCGTCGCGGCGAGAGAGGTCGAGGGCGCGCCGCACGAGACTTTGCTCGTGGTGGACGCCGTGACGGGGCAGAACGGGCTCGAACAGGCGCGGCAGTTCCTGAAGGTCGCGGGCGTGACGGGCATCGTCCTGACCAAGCTCGACGGCACGGCGAAGGGCGGCATCGCCGTCGCCATCGCCAAAGAACTTGGGCTGCCCATACGCTACGCCGGCATCGGCGAAAAGGTTGACGACCTCGTCAAGTTCGAGCCGGAATTGTACGTGGACGGACTCTTCAACTAAAAAAAGTCAGGAGTCAGGAGTCAGGAGTCTGGAGCCGGAATGCTTGAGTCGTGCGAAACGATTGAGCGCGAAATGCTTCCAGCTCGAAACTCCCGTCCCCGACTTCGGCGTGAGGATTTTTGACTCCAGACTCTAGACTCCAGACTCCTGACTTTGACCGGGCCATGATGGCGCGCGCCCTCGAACTCGCCGCGCGCGGGTGCGGGCAGGTGAGCCCGAGCCCTCTGGTCGGCTGCGTCATCGTCGGACGCGGCGGCGAAGTGGTCGGCGAAGGCTTCTATCTCTACGAGCGCGTGAAGCACGCCGAGGTGCTGGCGTTGGAGCAGGCGGGCGAGCGCGCGCGAGGGGGCACGGCCTATGTCTCGCTGGAGCCGCACTCGCATGAGGGGCGGACGCCGCCGTGCAGCGATGCGCTCATCCGCGCTCGTGTCGCGCGTGTCGTGGCGGCGATTGAAGACCCGAACCCGCTCGTCAACGGGCGCGGCTTCGAGCATCTGCGCGGGGCGGGCGTCGAAGTCTTGAAGGGAGTGCTGGCGTGCGAGGCGGCGCGGCTCAACGAAAAGTACATCCACGCCCTCCGGACGGGCCGCCCCTTCGTCCATCTCAAGCTTGCCGCCTCGCTCGACGGGCGCATCGCGACGCGCACGGGCGACGCGCGCTGGATTACGGGCGAGGAGGCGCGCGTGCGCGTCCACCAACTGCGCCGCGAGTACGACGCGATTCTGGTCGGCGCAGGGACGGCGACGAAAGACGACCCGCTGCTCACGGACAGGAGCGGCCTCGCTCGCCGCCGCCCGCTCGTCCGCGTCCTGCTCGACGAGCGTCTCTCTCTGACGCCCGCATCGAAGCTGGCGCGGACGGCCCGCGAAGCCCCTGTCATGGTTATCACCGCAGCGACAGCCGACCCAACACGCGTCGCCGCGCTGGAAGAGTGCGGCGTCCAAATCGTTGCGGAAGCGTCGGGCGGGCGCAACCTCCGGGCGGTGCTCGAAAGTCTGGCGCGACACTCGATTCAGAGCGTGCTGGTCGAAGGCGGCGCGAATGCCGCGGGCGCATTTCTGCGCGCCGAACTGGTCAATAAGGTGAGCTTCTTCGTCGCCCCGCTCATCCTCGGCGGCGACGCCGTCGGCGCGGTCGGCGGCGTGGGCGCGCTGACGATCGAAGAGGCCGTCAAACTCCGTGATGTCGAGATCGAACGCCACGGACACGATGTCGAAATCACTGGATACATTTAAGAGCCGTCAATCGTGAATCGTCAATCGTGAATAGAAAATCCTAATCTTTCGATTCACGATTGACGATTCACGATTGACGGCTTTTATCTGTTCACGATTGACGATTCACGATTCACAGCTTTTCTTTTATGAAGCTTCCGCGTGCGAAAAAGAGTCTGGGGCAGAACTTTCTGGTTGACGAGAGTTACGCGCGGCGCATCGTCAGGGCGCTGGGGCCGAAGGCTGACGAGACGGTAATCGAAATCGGGCCGGGGCGCGGGGCCTTGACGGAGCTTTTGGTCGGGGCGGCGGGGCGCGTGCTGGCGGTCGAGTACGACCGCGTGCTCGTTGCGCTCCTGCGCGGGAGGTTCGGGGGACGCGCGGACTTCGAGCTGGTCGAGGCCGACGCGCTCAGCATTGATTACTGCGCCGCGATCTGTCCGGCTCAAGTGGCGCGCGTCGTGGCGAATCTTCCTTTCAACATTTCGACGGCCATCCTTCAGAGGCTCATCGGGCAGAGAGGGTGCATCACCGAGATGACCCTCATGTTGCAGCGCGAGGTGGTCGAGCGCATTACCGCGCCGCCGGGCGGGGGCGAGCGCGGCTACCTCTCGGTCTTCGTCGAGGGATACTGCGAGGCCGAGGCGCTCTTCGACGTGCCGCCGGGCGCGTTCCGCCCCGTCCCCAAAGTCTGGAGCACGGTGGCGCGCCTGCGCCCGCGCCCGACGCCCGCTTTTGAGGTGGGCGACGCAGCGCTTCTCTGGCGAATCGTCAGCGCGGGCTTCGCGCAGCGGCGCAAGACGATTTTCAACAACCTGCGCTCCGCGCCCGCAGACTTACTCCCACGCGTCGAGGCGGCGGGAGGCGCAGGTACGCTGCTCGATGCGGCGGGCATCGAACCTCGCAGGCGGGCCGAAACCCTGACGCTCGACGAATGGGCCGCGCTCACGCGCGCCCTCGAATGATGAGTGTGTGCTATACTACCCCGTTAAATTCCCGCTTGAATTTAATTCTAGACCGGCATTCACGCCTTATTGATTTGGAGAGTGATTTAAACAAGTGAGCAACAAGATTGAGTTAATCCCGCTCGGCGGCGTCGGCGAGTTCGGGATGAATTGTATGGCCGTGCGCTACGGCGACGACATGATTATCCTCGACGCCGGGATGGGCTTCCCCGACGAGAGCGCTTTCGGCGTTGACGTCTGTGTGCCCGACTTCGACTACCTCGAAGAGTACCGCGACCAGATCATCGCCATCATCCTGACGCACGGGCACGAAGACCACCTCGGCGCGCTCCCGTACATCCTCAAAAAATTCAACGTCCCCGTCTACTGCTCGCACTTCACGGCGGGCTTGGCCGAGAGCAAGCTGGAAGAGCACAACCTTCTGGACGACACGCTCCTCCACCGCGTCGAGCCGCGCGAGGTCGTCGAGATCGGCGCTTTCGAGGTCGAGTTCATCCGCGTCTCGCACTCGCTCATCGACTGTTTTGCGCTCGCGGTGACGACGCCCCTCGGCACGATCATCCACACGGGCGATTACAAGGTGGACGAGACGCCCGTCATCGGCGAGCCGATTGACCTGAGGACGCTCAGGCGCTACGGGCAGGAGGGCGTGCTCGCGCTCACTTCGGACTCGACGAACGCCACGGTGCCGGGCCGCACGCCCTCCGAGCGCGCCGTCATTCCGGCCTTCGAGGAGATTTTTAACGAGGCTCAGGGGCGCATCATCGTCGCGGCCTTCGCCTCTTCGATCCACCGCCTGCAAATCGTCATTGACGTGGCGCAGCAGTTCGACCGCAAGGTCTGCGTGCTCGGGCGCTCGATGATTAAGAACGTCGAGATCGCCGAACGGCTCAACTACCTCGACCTCCACGAGGGGATGCTCGTCTCGCTCCAGCAGGCGAAGAAGCTGCCGGACGACGAGGTCGTCTATCTCGTCACGGGCTCGCAGGGCGAGCCGCGCGCGGCGCTCGCGCAGTTGGCCTCGGGCTCGTACAAGGGGCTCTCGATTAACGAGGGTGACACGGTGGTGCTCTCGGCGCGCATCATTCCGGGGAACGAGCGCGCCATCTCGAAGCTGATCGGCGAAATCTACAAGCGCGGCGCCAATATCATTGACGAGAAGCGCCGCCTCATCCACGTCAGCGGCCACGCCTCGCAGGAGGACATCCGCATCATGACGGAGGCCGTGCGACCGAAGTTCGTCGTTCCCGTCCACGGCGAATACCGGATGCTCTACCGCCACAAGGAGTTCGTCAAGAACCACCTCGGCTACGCCGAAGAGAACATCATCCTCATCGAGAACGGCGACCTGCTCGAACTCGACGGCGAGCACGCGCGCGTGGTCTCCAAGAGCGACGTGGGTCGCACCTTCATCGCCGACTCGGGCTTCGAGGAGATCGAGCGCGGCGTGGTGAAGGAGCGCAGGCAGTTGGCCTACGACGGCGTCGTCACCCCCGTCATCACCATCAACGAGGCGACGGGGCAGCTCGAATCGCCGCCCGAAGTCGTCGCGCGCGGCCTCCTCGGGACCGACGGCGACGGC
This sequence comes from Acidobacteriota bacterium, assembly GCA_020199995.1. Classification (GTDB taxonomy): domain Bacteria; phylum Acidobacteriota; class Blastocatellia; order Pyrinomonadales; family Pyrinomonadaceae; genus JAIVJM01. The sequence goes on from JAIVJM010000014.1 coordinate 11,537, forward strand.
AAGCAGAACGGCCTCATCCGCGACATGCAGCGCGTCATCACCGAGACGGTCGAGGGAGCCTCCAAAGCCGACCGCCGTGACTCGACCCTGCTCAAGGAGCGCGTCCGAGTCGATCTCAAGCGTTTTCTCCAGAAGCAGACCGGCGCGAAGCCCGTCATCGTCCCGGTGGTCGTTCAGGTCTGACCGGGCAGGGGCTGGAGACTTGAGGCCGAAGACCAGTTAAAAACTGTCTTGACCAGTCTCCGGCCTCCAGCCTCCAAGCCTTTTCCTACAATGTCTCAGACAGACACGGCGGAACTGTTGCGCCGCACGAGAGTCGAAATCGCGCCCGGCACGTTTGTGCTCGCCGGGATGCGCCACGAGGACTGGGCGCGGCTGCTGGAGAGCCCGGAGCTGAGCCCGCGCGCCGACGCGCTTTTCATGCTGCTGCGCGACGCGCACGAGACGACGCTGCTCGTCGAAGAGGACGACTGGCGCGCGATGCGCCACGCGCTCCGCGACGCGCGCGCCGAAGGCGGCTGGCGGCTCGTGACTCTGGACATCGAACTCCCCTTCAACGTCGTCGGCTATCTCGCGCGAGTGACTGAGATTCTGGCGGCTGCCGGCATCCCCGTCGCCGCGCTCTCGGCCTTCTCGCGCGATCATCTGCTCATCAAACAGGACGACCTCGGCGCGGCCCTGCGCGTGCTCGGCGAGCACGTCGCGGAGTTGTGTTGAATAAAGCGATTAGCGGTTAGCATTCAGCTATTAGCTTTTATACTCTCATGGCGTTGAACGGTTCGCCGGTGACGTTTTGAATGCGAGAGGCAAAGCTCTCTGGTATTCCGGCTGAACGCTAACCGCTAATTGCTAAAAGCTTCTTATGCGATACGAGTGGAAAGATAAAGTAGTCCTCATCACGGGCGCGTCGTCGGGCATCGGGCGTGCTTTGGCGCTCGCATTGGGCCGTCGCGGCTCGCGCGTGGGATTGCTGGCGCGGCGGGCTGAAGTTTTGATCGAATTGGCCGGGGAAGTAGAGCGCGCGGGCGGGAAGGCGCTGGCTCTGGCGGCGGACGTGCGCGACGCGGGGGAGATGAAGAAGGCCGCCGAGAGGGTGCGCGAGCAATGGGGCCACGTTGACGTGCTCGTCGCGAATGCTGGGATGAGCACGACGACCGCCGGGGCAGACCTCGACGCCGCGGAGGCGGGCGACGTCATCTCCATCAACGTCATCGGCGTGGTCAACAGCGTGGCCGCCGTGCTGCCCTCGATGATTGAGCGCGGCGGCGGGCATCTGGTCGCCATCTCCAGCCTCGCGGCCTATCGCGGGCTGCCGAAGTCGGGCGCTTACAGCGCGAGCAAGGCCGCCGTCTCGACGCTCTTCGAAAGCCTCAGAGTTGATCTGCGAAAGCGTGGCATCGCCGTGACCGTCATCCACCCCGGCTTCATCCGCACGCCGATGACCGCGGGGCGGAAGAAGCGCCTGCCCTTTCTCCTCGAAGTTGACGACGCCGCGTGCCGCATCCTGCGCGCGATTGAGAGACGCGCGCGCACCTATGCCTTTCCGTGGCAGTTAGCCGCCGTCGTCCGCCTGCTCAAGCACGTCCCCAACGCGCTCTACGACCGCATCGCCTCGAACAGCTCGTTCAGGGATTGAAGCAGTTAGCTGTCAGCAGTCAGCCTTTAGCTTTTTGTCTTTGCTGACAGCTCATAGCTGATAGCTAACAGCTTTAAAAATCAACACAGAGAAAATCTCAAAGCGCACTCATGAACATCATTCAGGCCATCATCCTCGGTATCGTGCAAGGGCTGACGGAGTTCATCCCGGTCAGCTCGACGGCGCACCTCATCTTCGCAAGCCGCCTGACGGGGCTCTCGCAGAGCCTCGGCGCGGAACAGCTCACGGCCACCATCGCCGTCATCCAGTTGGGGACGCTCGCCGCCGTCTTCGTCTATTTCGCGCGTGACATCTGGGCCATCTGCTTCGCCTTCGTCCGCGACCACCTCGCGCTGCTGCTGCGGCGCGGCGGCACGGCGGCGGCGGCGGCGGCGGGCGGCGCGCCTGACTCGCGCGGCGGGCGCGGGTTCTGGTCGCAATTGTCAAACGAGGCGCGGCTCGGCTGGCTCATCTTTATCGGCTCGCTGCCCATCGGCGTCGTCGGGCTGGTCTTCAAGAAACAGATCGAAGGGACGTTTACGAAAAACCTGTGGGTCATCGCAACGATGATGATCGTCGTCGCGCTCCTGCTGCTCGTCGCCGAGAGGGTGGGGACGCGGCGCAGGGGAATGGACGAGCTAAGTTTGCGCGATGCGCTGGCCGTCGGCTTCGCGCAGGTGCTGGCGCTGATTCCCGGCGCGAGCCGTTCGGGCTCGACGATGATGGGCGGGCTCTTCGCGGGCGAGACGCGCGAGACGGCCGCGCGCTTCTCTTTCCTCCTCTCGATCCCGGCCATCACCGCGAGCGGGCTGCTGGAGCTGAAAGAGGCGCTCGAAAAGCTGCCCGCCGGGCAGGTCGCCCCACTCGTCGTGGCGACGTTCGTCTCCGGCCTCATCGGCTACGCCTCGATCTGGTTTCTCCTGCGGTTCCTGCGCACGCACTCGACGGGCATCTTCATCGGCTACCGCCTCATTGTCGGCGCGCTCATCCTCGGCCTGCTGGCGTTCGGGAGGGTGCAGCCGTTTTGAGCGCCGCCGGGCCGTGAAGAGCCCGTCCCTCGCTCGCATGGGCTCGCCGTGGGCGCGCGGGTTCGGTTACACTTGTCCGGCTCCTCCTCCTGATTTACGCGTGCGGCGAAATTCCCCCTTTCGAGTCGGATGGCAGTGGCGATGGTTCCCATGAGTGACGAAACGAAACCAGAGAGTATCCCTCTTTCGCAGCGCCCGCGGAGCCCGCGTGTGCCGGTCAATTTCACCGTCGAGCTGGAGGGACAGACCACGGAGGGCGACCCCTTTAAACTCAGCGCCGAGGCCGTCCGCGTCAGCCGCGGCGGTGCCACGCTCATCACCGACGTCTCGGTCGAGACGGGCGCGACGCTGCGCCTGACGCCGCCGTTCGGGCGCTCGCTCGACGCCGAGGTCAACGGGGTCTGGGCGGACGAGGCCGACGGGCGGCAGCACATCGGTATCAAGCTGCTCGACCCGAACGGTTGGTTCGCCGAGTAAAGATGAAGACCCTGAGCGACATGAGCGTCGAGGAGAAGCACTGGACGGTGCGCGCCGCCGACCCTCTGCGCTCGCGCGCGTTCGCCTCCGCGCTCGGCGTCTCCGAGGTCCTGGCCTCGCTCCTCATCGTGCGCGGCGTCGAGACCGAAGAGGATGCCCGCGCCGTCCTCAAGCCCTGCTTCGATCAACTGCACGACCCCTCACTGATGCTCGGCATGAAGGAGTCGGTCGAGCGCGTTCTCGACGCGATTGACGCGGGCGAGCGCATTCTGATTTACGGCGACTACGATGTTGACGGGACGACCGGCACGGTCGTGCTCCGGCGCGCGCTGCAAGTCCTCGGCGCGCGCACCGGCTACCACGTCCCGCACCGCTTCACCGAAGGCTACGGCATCCGCCGCGACGTGCTTGAGCGCGCGCGCGATGAGGGCTACAAGCTCGTCATCAGCGTGGACTGCGGCATCCGCGCCTTCGAGCCGCTCGAATGGGCGCGCGGCGCGGGCCTCGACGTGATCGTCACCGACCACCATCTGCCCGACGCCGACGAGGGCTCGCCGCCCGCCTTCGCCGTCCTCAACCCGAACCAGCGCGGCTGCCCGTACCCGGACAAGAACCTCGCGGGCGTGGGCGTCGCCTTCAAGCTGGCGCACGCGCTGTTCCGCGAGCGCGGGCGCGAAGCTCAGGTGAGCGGCTTTCTCAAGGTCGTCGCCATCGGCACGGTGGCCGACGTGGCGCAGCTCGTTGGCGAGAACCGCGCCATCGTCGCGCTCGGGCTGGCCGACTTGCACCGCGTGAGCAACCACGGCCTGCGCGCGCTTCTGGAAGTGTCCGGAGTGGACGACGGGCGGGAGTTGCGCGCGAGCGATCTGGGCTTCCGCGTGGGGCCGCGCATCAATGCGGCGGGACGGATGGACGCGGCGCGCGCCGTCGTCGAGCTTTTCGAGTCGAAGAGTAAGGAAGAGGCGCGGCGTCTGGCGACCGAGCTCGACGTGCACAACCGCGAGCGGCAGGCCGTGCAGCGCCAGATTACGGAGCGCGCCGTGGCCGAGCTGGAATTCGGCGGCATCGGCGACTCGTCCATCGCCGTCGTCGCGGGCGAAGGCTGGCACAGGGGCGTGATCGGGCTCGCCGCATCGAAGATTGTCGAAAAGATCAACCGCCCGGCTATCGTCATCTCGTTCGACGAGGACGGCACCGGCCATGGCTCCGCGCGCAGCACCGATGACTTCCACCTGCTCGACGCGCTGACCGCGTGCGCCGACCTCTTCGTCTCCTTCGGCGGCCACGCGCACGCCGCCGGGCTCGTCGTCCGGCGCGAAAACCTTCCGGAGCTGCGCCGCCGCCTGAACGAATACGCGGCGGTCGTCCCGCGCGCCGAGGGCGACGACGCGCCCCGCCTCCGGGCCGACATGGAGCTGCCCGCCGAGTCGCTCTCGCTCGAACTCTTCGACGACCTGTGCGCGCTTGAGCCATACGGTGCCGGCTGGCCGCGTCCGGTCTTTCTGACGCGGAACATGCGCGTCGTCGGCGAGGCGAGGGTCATCAAGGAGCGACACCTCAAGTTCGGCGTCGCCGCGCCGGGCGGGCGCGTCCACGACGCCATCTGGTGGGGCGGGGCGGAGAAATCTTCTGCAACGCCGCGCGCCGGTCAGAGCATCGAACTCGCCTACACCGTCGAATCCAACACATGGAACGGCACGACGCGTTTGCAACTGGAAGTACAGGCTTTGCGGCCGAGTCTGGAGCCTGAAGTCTAAAGTCCGGAGCAGGAAGAAGAGCCTGCTTCCGACTCCAGACTTCGAGACTCCGGACTCCGGACTTTTTTATGGTTCAAGAGATCAGACGAAAAAGAGTCTCGGTGCTGGGCCTGCGCGTCTTCGCGCCGAAGGCTTTGCGCGTGGTGGCGCTGCTGCTCATCGTGGCGGGCGTGGTCGCCGTCGTCGTCTCTTACTACCGTCTGAAGGGGCGGCCCGAGTTCCGCCTGCGTTCGGGGCCGGCGCGGCTCTCGACCGAGGTGGTCGGCGAGATCAACAACCTCGAACACAAGGAGATGAAGAACAACCGGCTCTACCTCTGGCTGCGTGCGTCGCGCGACGTGCGGTTCTCCGACGGCCACCACGAGCTGGAGAACGTCCAGCTCGAAGTCTACCCGGAGAACAGCGAGCACCCCGACAAGATCAGCGCGCAGCGCACCATTGTCACCGACAACAACAGCCACTTCGTCTTTCAGGGGGGCGTCAACGTCGAGACGCGCGACCGCCTCATCGCGAAGTCAGAGGTGATGGAGTACGACCTCAAGAACGAGGTCGGCGTCGTCTCCACGCCGATCAGCTTCGAGCGCGAGAACATCAGCGGGCGCGCCGACGCCGCGACGCTCAACGCCCGCGCCAAGCTGTTGGAACTGCGCGGGGCCGTGGAAATCACCGTCCAGCCCGACCAGAAGGGGAGCGCCGACGCCGCCTCGAAGGGTGGCGTGCCGAAGATCAACCTGCGCGGTTTGCCCGTCATCATGAAGTCGGCGCTGGCGAATTTCGATCAGGAGCGTCTCCACCTCGAATTCAAGGGCGGGGCGGTGGCCGAACAGGGGCTGGACGTGATGAGCGGCGAGACGCTCTCGGGCCTGCTCAACGAACAGAAGCGCGTCAAGTTCATCGAGGCGAAGGGCAGCTCCTACCTGCGCTCGATGAACGCGGGGCGCGCCGCCGAGGTCTTCGCCGACTCGATGCACTTTTACTTCGACGGCGACCAGAAGCTCGAACGCGTCCACGCCATCCGCAACGTCCGCTCACGCACGCTCGACGCCGATGCCGAGGCGCAGCTCAACACGACAGGCAATGTCGATCTCTATTTCACCAAGCAGGGCGAGCGGAGCCTGCTCAAAGAGATGCGCGCGGGCGAGCGGCCCGTCGTCACGCTGGCCGCGCCGAAGTCGAAGGCGGGCGACCCCAAGGCCGCCGGCAAGCGCCTCACGGCTGACGCCATCCGCCTCTTCTGGCGCACGACCGGCAAAGACCTCGAACGCGCCGAGATAGAGGGCAACGCCGAACTTCTCGTCGAGCCCACGCAACCCGGCCCCGCCGCCGACCGCAAACAGCTCTTCGCGAACCGCTTCGACTGCGACTTCTTCGAGGCCGGGAACCTCGCGCGCACATTCACGGCGACGGGCGGCTCGAAGGCCGTCATCGAGCCCTTGCAGCCCACCGAGCAGCGCGGCACGCGCACCATCACCTCGGACACGATGGTCGCGCAGTTCGTCCGCGAGACACAGGACGTCGAGCGCATCGAGGCGCGCACGAACGCGCGCTTCAACGAGCGCGAGCGGACGCTCACCTCCGAGCGGATGACGGCGGTCTTCGCGGGAACGGCGGGCGGCGCGCTCGAACGCGTGGACGCGCAGGGCGACGCCAAATTCAACGAGGCCGACCGCAACGGTCAGGCGGCGAACATCTCGTACACCGCGGGCGACGGCGTGGTACGCCTGCGCGGCGGCGAGCCCGTCGTGTGGGACGCGCGCGCGCGCCTCAAGGCCGCGGAGATAGATTCCAACACGCGCAGCAAAATCTCTTACGGGCGCGGGCGCGCGATGACGACCTACTACAATCAGCAGCAGACGAACGGCGCGGCCCCCTTCAAGAACGTCAAGAGCCCGGTCTTTGTCGCCTCCAATAACGCCGAGTTCCAGCACGACGCCGGGGTCGGCATCTACACGGGTGCCGCGCGCGCATGGCAGGACGACAACTTCGTCAAGGGCGACCGCATCACGCTGCGCCGCGAGCAGAAGCGGATGGACGTTGACGGGAGCGTCCAGAGCGCGCTCTATCAGGCGCGGCGCAAGGAAGCGAGCGGCGAGCGCACCATCGTGCCGGTCTTTGCGACCTCGCAGCGCATGTCATTCAACGACACCGAGCGTCTCATTCATTACGAGGGCGAGGTGGACATCAAGCAGGGCACTGAGCGCATCACGAGCGCCGTGGCCGACGTCTTTCTGTTGAAGGAGACCTACGAGGTGGAGCGCACCGTCGCGCAGCGCAGCGTCGTCGTGACGCAGCCGGGCAAGCGCGGCACGGGCGACTGGGCGCAGTACACGGCCGCCGACGAGACGGTCGTCCTCACGGGCAACCCGGCGCGCGTCGAGGACGCGCAGCGCGGCAACTCCGAGAGCCGCCGCATGGTCGTCTACCTGCGCGAAGACCGCGTCGTCTCCGACGGGGGCGGCGGCGAAGGCAAACAGTCCACGGGCCGCGTGCGCTCGACGCACAAGATTAAAAAACAATAAAAGTCCGGAGTCCGGAGTCCGGAGCCGGAAAAAGAAGACTGCTTTTCCTGCTCCAGATTTCGGACTCCAGACTCCAGACTGTTTTTATGGCTATCGAGCAGATCATCGAGACCGGAGGGGAATCGTCCGCGGCGCGGCGCGAGCGTTCGGCCCTCATCCCTTCGACGGAGGCGCTGGCCGCCTTCGACCTCGTGAAGAGCTACGCCAAGCGGCGTGTGGTGGACGGCGTGAGCCTGCACGTCGAGCCGGGCGAAGTCGTCGGCCTGCTCGGCGCGAACGGGGCGGGGAAGACGACCACCTTCTACATGATGATCGGGCTGGAGCGCGCGGACGCCGGTCGCATCTCGCTCGCGGGCCGCGACATTACGAAGCTCCAGATGTATCTGCGCGCGCGCCTCGGCGTCGGATACCTGCCGCAGGAGCCTTCGATCTTCCGGAGGATGACGGCGGCGGAGAATATCCTCGCCATTCTGGAGACTCTGGGCTTGCGGCGGCGCGAGCGCTTCAAGCGGCTCGAAGAGCTGCTCGTCGAGTTCGGCATCGAGCACGTGCGCAACACTCGCGGCGACACGCTGTCGGGCGGCGAGCGCCGCCGCACCGAGATCGCCCGCGCCCTCGCCACCGAGCCGCAGTTCATCCTCCTCGACGAGCCCTTCGCCGGCATTGACCCGAAGGCCGTGGACGACATCCAGCAGATGATCCTTTACCTGCGCGGGCGCGGCATCGGGATTCTCATCACCGACCACAACGTCCGCGAGACGCTCGGCGTCACCGACCGCGCCTATATCATGGCCGACGGGCGCATCTTCCGCTCGGGGCCGCCGCTCGCGCTGACGGAGGACGAGGAGGTGCGGCGGCTCTATCTGGGCGAAAAATTCCGGATGTGACGGGGATACACGCTCGGGCTGCAAATCGGGTATAATCTACGGGGAAGCCGCCCGACGACTTCTCGGAAATCAAAACTGAAAATAAAAGATACGAGTAGTTTGTAGAAGCATGTCGGTTAGACTCACGACAAATCTTTCCCAGCGCTTGGTGTTGACGCCGCAGTTGCGCCAGCGCATCGAGATGTTGCAGATGACATCGCTCGAACTGGGCGACCTCATCCAGCAGCAGCTTCTCGAAAACCCCATCCTCGAAGAAATCCAGCAGCACGACGAAAAGCGCGAGATCGAGAAGGAAATGCTCGACCAGCTCGCGGGCTCGGGCGACGAGGCGGCCCCGTTCGAGGCTGCCGTGCCCGACGCGCTCAACGGCAACGCCCTCTCGCCAAACGGCACGGGCGAACTCGCTTCCGGGGCTTCGCCGGATGCGCCGGATGTGTTTGACGGCGAAAGGGTCGCGGCGGGCGATGAGCACGGCGAAGAGTCAGACCCCGTCGATCGCGGCGAGGACGCCTTCGAGGAGATAGATTTCGGGCGCGAGTTTCAGGACTACCTCGACCCCGGCTACAAGACGCAGGAGTTCGAATACAAGGAGGACGCGCCGACCTTCGAGCAGTTCCTGACACGCGCGCCTTCGCTCTCCGAGCACCTCATGTGGCAGCTCAACATGAGCCACATTGACGAGGCCCTGCTGCCCATCGCCGAGTGCGTCATCGGCAACCTCGATGGCGATGGCAGGCTCAACGCAACGAACGAGGAGGTCTCGGCCCTCGGGCAGGGGTGGACGGTCGAGCAGGTCGAGGCGGCGCGCCAGGTCGTCCTGCTCCTCGACCCTGTGGGCTGCGGGGCGCGCGACGCGCGCGAGTGTCTCCTCGTGCAACTAACCGCGCGCGGTTCCGAAGAGTGCCCGCACGGCTCTGACGCCTGCCTCGCCGCGAAGCTCATCGGCGAGCACCCGCTCTCGGAACTCCAGCAGCACAAGCTGCCGAACCTCGCCAAGCTGATGGGCGTCACGGTCGAGGCGCTGGTCACGGAACTCCAGCACGTCCGCTGTCTCGACCCGTATCCGGGAAGGCCATACACGGCGGAGGAGCCAATCCTCATCGCCCCCGAGGTCTTCATCGAGAAGGTTGACGATGCCTACGAGATTTCCTTCGCCGACAACGGCGGGCCGCGGCTGCGCATCAGCCAGAATTATCAGCAGATGTTGGGCCGGCAGGAGACGACGAAAGAGACGCGCGACTTCATCAAGGAGAAGGTGCGTTCGGCGGTCGATCTGCTCCGCAACATCGAGCACCGCCGGCAGACGATCTTCCGCGTCGTCGAGTGCATCGTCCGCCGCCAGCGCGAATTCCTCAACCACGGCGTGCAGTATATCAAGCCGATGATGCTCAAGGACGTGGCCGAAGAAACCGGCATGCACCTCTCCACGGTCTCGCGCGTCGTCAACCGCAAATACGCGCACACGCCGCAGGGCGTCATCGAGCTGCGCCGCTTCTTCACCGAAGGCATGACGAACGAGGACGGCGAAGAGGTCTCGACGCGGATCATCAAGCTGAGAATCAAGAAGCTCATCGAGGAAGAGGATTCGCACAACCCGATCACTGACGATCAGGTGGTCAAGATTTTGTTCCGGGAAGGCATCAAGCTGTCGCGCCGCACCGTGGCGAAGTACCGCGACCAGATGCAGATTCCCGGCTCGCGCGAGCGCCGGGCAGTGATTTAATGCGGATGACGGGCGTCAGGGGCCGGGCGCCGGAAAAGAAAGTTTTGCCGACTCCTGAGACCCGTCACCCGGCCCCCTTGTCCAGTGGCGCGGCGTATAAGTTTCAAGCACTACTCAATCCAGCTCACACGGTGCGTGTGTGGACGCCCGGCGTCCACACACGTCGCCGGCGTCGGCCATGGTAAAGGGGACACTCATGGAGTTTGAATACACGGGGCGGCACATCGAAGTATCGCCCGCGATACGCGCGCACGTCGAAGACCACTTCCAGAAGCTCGATCACCTCTTCGAGAACTCTTCGACGGCCCGCGCGCATATCATCATCGAGGTCATCAAGAACCGGCACATCGCCGAAATCCTGCTCCACTGGCGCGAGCACACGCTGACGGCCAAAGACACAAACGTCGATATGTATCAGTCGCTGACGCGCTGCATTGACAAGATCGAGAAGCAGGCCGTCAAGCTGAAGAAGAAGCTCATCGAGCGCAAGCAGAGCGCGAGGCCCGTCTCCGCGGTCGCGCAAGAAGCGGACGGCGCGGCAGCGGCGGCAGCGGCGGCGGCAGCGCCTGACAACTCCGTGCAGCGCCAGCCGCGCATCATTCAGGCGCGCCGCTACCCCGTCAAGCCGATGACGCCGGAGGAGGCCGTGATGAGTCTCGGCGAGGACTCGAACCAGTTCGTCGTCTTCCGCGACTCCGACACGGAACGTCTGAGCGTGCTCTACAAACGCAAGGACGGGAATTTCGGCCTCATCCAGCCATAGGCCTTGAAGAAGAAGAAAGCAAAGCTCTCGGACGCGGTGAGATGCTTGTCCGCCGGCCCCGGCGGATTTATCATCGCCGCGTCTTTTTTTGCGGCCCGCGGGCCGCGAGACCTTAGAATCCCTCGGAAGGAAATATCCATGAACAGAAAACATCTGGCCGTCGCGCTCTCAGTCCTCCTCCTCTCCTTCCTCCCGGCGCTCGGAGCAAATCTTCGGTCAACGTCGTCATCAAGACGGCGAGCATCGACACCGGCATCGAGCGCCGCGACGCGCACCTGCGCACGCCCGATTTCTTCGACGCCGAGAAATTCCCCGAGATTACCTTCCAGAGCAAGCACATCGTGAGGACGGGCAAGAAGAAGGGCAATCAGTTCATCGCGCACGGCACCTTCACGATGCACGGCGTCTCGAAGGAGATCGCGCTGCCTTTCACCATCAACGGCGTGCGCAAAGACGCGAAGACGGGCAAGACGACGCTCGGCGCGACCGCCCGGACAATCATCAGGAAGAGCGAGTACGGGATGAACTGGGCGCGCCCCGATAACCCGACCTTCCTCGGCGACGACGTCGAGATCGAGCTCAGTATCGTCACCCGCGCGGCCGGCCCGCCCGCCGCCGCAGCCACCACCGCAGCCCCGGCAGGGAGATGAGCGACGCGGGCGGACAACGCTCGATGACCGTCGGCGACTTCGTCGCGCAGGCCCCGCCCCGCCTCGCCCTGCGCTTTCTTGCCGGCGAGCGCGGCGCGGCCTCGCGCTCCCTGAACGCGGCGCGCATCCAGAAGCTCGGGCTGGCGCTGGCCGGCTTCACGCACTACGTCCACGCGGGCCGCCTCCAGATCGTCGGGCACAGCGAGCTGCTCTTTCTCGGACAGCTCGCGCCCGAGCGGAGGCGCGAGGCCATCGGCAACCTCGAACTAGATAAAATCTCCTGCATCCTCGTCACGAAGGGTTTAGTGCCGCCCGCCGAGCTCATCGAAGTCGCCGAGCGCGCGGCGCTCCCCTTGATTCAGACTCCACTCGTCAGCTCCGCAGCCATCAGCGCCATCACGGAATACCTCTCGGAGGTGCTCGCGCCGCGCGAGGTGCGGCACGGCGTGCTGCTTGATGTCTACGGGCTCGGCGTCCTCATCGAGGGGTCTTCGGGCGTCGGCAAGTCCGAGTGCGCGCTCGACCTCATCGTGCGCGGCCACCGCCTCATCTCCGACGACATGGTCGAGGTGCGGCGCACCGAGCCGGGCCAGCTTGTGGGGAGCGCCCCCGAGCTTTTGCGCGAGCACATGGAGATCCGCGGCCTCGGCATCCTCAACGTCCGCGAGCTGTTCGGCGTCTCGGCCATCAGCGGGGCCAAGCAGATCGGCCTCACCATCCGGCTCGAACGTTGGGATGAGGCGAAAGAAGTCGAACGCCTCGGCCTCGACGCCGGGACTCTGGACATCCTCGGCGTCGCCGTGCCCTTCTTCCTTCTGCCCGTCAGTCCGGGCCGCAACCTCTCGACGCTGGTCGAGACGGCGGTGCGCGTGCATCTGCTGCATGCGCGCGGATACAATGCGGCCCAGAGTTTCGCTGAGCGCCACGCCGAACTGCTCGGACGAGATGAGAAGGAAATAAACATGGATAGACAGAACGGAGAAGAAGGTCAGAAGTCCGCAACGATGAACGATGAACTGTGAAGACGACTTAATTTCAGTTCATCGTTCATCGTTGCGGACTTCTGCGTTTGACGTATGTCTGAACAAAAGCGTGCGGGACAACGCGGCGGGGCGGCGGCGGCGGCGGGCGCGCCGGATGTGGTCATCATCACGGGCCTCAGCGGTTCGGGGATGTCTTCGGCGACGAACGCCTTTGAAGACCTCGGCTACTTCTGCGTGGACAACCTGCCGCTGATGCTGCTCCCGACCTTCGCGCGCCTTGTGCGGCCTTCAAATCACCACCGGCCGCACATCGAGCGCGCCGCCATCGTCATCGACATCCGCGAGGGGCGATTCCTCGGCGAGTTCCCCGAGCGGCTTGCGGAACTGCGCGCGGCGGGCCTCAACGTCTTCGTGCTCTTCCTCGAAGCCTCGGACGAGGCGCTCCTGCGACGCTTCAGCGAGACGCGCCGGCCACACCCGGCGGAGGCCGGCGAAGGGCTGCTCGAATCCGTCCGCCGCGAGCGCGCCGCGATGGCGGAGGTCCGCGCCCTCGCCGATCAGGTCATAGACTCCTCCGAACATACCGTCCACACGTTGCGCCAACTGCTGCTCGGGCGCTTTAGCCCCGACCTCGAAGGCGCGCCGATGCGCGTGCAGGTCTACAGCTTCGGCCACAAGCACGGGAGCCCGCGCGACCTCGACCTCCTCTTCGACGTGCGGCACCTGCCGAACCCTTACTTCGTGCCTGAGCTGCGCGACCTCTCGGGCCACGACCGGCGCATCGTCCAGTACCTCAACGCGAGCCCGGAGGTCAAAGAGACGCTCCGGCGCTTCACCGACCTGATTGATTATCTGCTGCCGCTCTACAAGCGTGAGGGGAAGTCTTACGTCCAGATCGGCATCGGCTGCACGGGCGGGCGGCACCGCTCCGTGATGGTCGCCAACGCCCTTGCGCGCCACCTCCGGCGCGGGGGCTTCGATGCGACCGCCGTCCACCGCGACGTGGGGAAGGCGCGGGCGCGCAAAACTTCGGGGCGGCTTCCGTCGGCGAAAAAAACTGAGGGCACGGGGCGGAAGGCTTGATTCGGTTGAGGCCGCATGGTGCGAAGAATATGGAAGAAAGGTCGGAACGGGATATGGATGAGGAGAAAAAGGACGGGGCCGCCGGGCGGAGCGTTCCCACAGGCCGCGTCGCGGGGGTGATCGTGACGCACGGACAGGTCGCCACCGAGCTTCTCACGGCGGCGGAGACCATCATCGGCCCGGTCAAGCACATCACGGCGGTCTCCATCGGCTGGCAGGATCATGTGGAGGCCGCGAGCGACGAGATTAAGCGCGCCATCTCGCGCGTCTCTGAAGGGGGGGGCGTCTTGCTCCTGACCGACATGTTCGGCGGTACGCCGACCAACATCGCCTCGATTTTTTTGAAGGAGGGCGAAGTCGAGGTCGTGACGGGCGTCAACCTGCCGATGGTCATCAAGCTGGCGAGCCAGTCGGGCGAGGAGACGCTGCCGGAGGTGGCGGCGCAGGTGCGCGATCAGGGGCGTCAGGGAATCTACCTTGCGGGCGATCTGCTGAGCGGAGCGAAGGGGAAGGGCTGAGGTGGTCGAGCGGCAGGTCAGCGTTGTCAACCGTCTGGGCCTCCACGCGCGCGCGGCGGCGCGTCTGGTGCGGACGGCCTCGGCCTATCAGAGCCGCGTCCGGCTCGAACGCGCCGACCTCTCGGCTTCTGCCGACGCCAAGTCAATTCTCAGCGTCCTCATGCTCGCCGCCTCGCGCGGGACAGAGCTGCGCGCCACCGCCGAGGGCGCGGACGAAGAGGAGGCGCTCGCCGCCGTGTGCGAGCTGATCGCGAGTGGCTTCGGGGAGACCTTGGAGTGAAGAGAAGTAAGGACACGCGGGAGGAGCGCTGGCGCGGCGTCGCGGTCTCGGAGGGACTCGCCGCGGGCCGCGTGCTGCGCATCCACAGCGGGGGCCGGCACAACATCTACCGCGTCGCGCTCGAAGAGTCGGAAGTCGAGCGCGAGGTGCGGCGCTTCCGCGCGGCGGTGCGTCTCTCGCGCAGGCAGTTGCGCGCGCTCCGCAAACGCGCCGAACGCGCCCTCGGCGAGGAGCACGCCTACATCTTCGACGCGCACGTCCTGATGCTCGAAGACCGCAAGTTGAGCGAGGATGTCGAGACGGTCATCCGCGGCGAGCGCGTCAACGGCGAGTGGGCGGTTAAGGTCGTCACCGACCGGCTGCTCGCCGTCTATCAGGAGATCAAGGACGACTACCTGCGCGAGCGCAGCTCCGACATCGAGGACGTCACGCGCCGCCTGCTCGTGACCCTCAGCGGCGAGAGCTTGCCGAGCCGCCGCCTCACCTCGGATTCCGTCGTCGTCGCCGAGGAGCTGATGCCCTCGGTCATCGCCGATCTCGACTTCACGCACATCAAGGCCATCGCCACGGACGTCGGCGGCTGGACTTCACATACGGCGATCATCGCGCGCGGTCTGGGGATTCCGGCGGTCGTGGGGCTGCGCGACTTCTACCGTCGCGCGCGCACGGGCGACCCGGTCATCGTGGACGCGCGCACGGGCGAAGTCATGCTCCACCCGTCGCCCGCGACCTCCGAGCGCTTTCGCCTGTCGAGCGACTCGGAGCCGCGCGCCGACGCGCCGACGCGCCTCGCCGCCGGCGTGGATTTACGAGAGCCGCTGCGCACGCTCGACGGCGAGGAGGTCGTGCTCCGAGCCAACGTCGAGCTGCCCGTGGAGTTTGAAGGCGTCGCGCGTTTCGGCGCGCGCGGCATCGGCCTCTACCGCTCGGAGTTCCTGCTGTCGCAGAACGGCTCGATGCCGGGCGAGGAAGAGCAGCGCGCCGCCTACGAAGAGCTGGCGCGCATCGCGGGCGAGGACGGCGCGACCGTGCGGCTGTTCGACCTCGGAGGCGACAAAATGGGCATGCCGGGGTCGGAGGCGGGCGACGAGCGCAACCCGGCGCTGGGCCTGCGCGCGATCCGCTTCTGCCTCCACAACGAGGAGGTGCTGCGCACGCAGGCGCGCTCCGTGCTGCGCGCCGCCGCGCGCGGGCGGCTCGACCTCGTGCTGCCGATGATCTCAGATGTCAGCGACGTGCGGCGCGCGCGGAAGATTATCAGTGAGGAGAGGGCGCGGCTGGAGAAAGAAGGGCGCGAGGTCGGGGAGGTCAAAATCGGCGCGATGATCGAAGTCCCCTCGGCGGTCATTGTCGCCGACCGGCTGGCGCGCGAAGTTGACTTCTTCAGCCTCGGGACAAACGACCTCGTGCAGTACACGCTGGCCGTCGACCGCGGCAACGACGAGGTGGCCGGATGGTTCCGCACGCTGCACCCGGCGGTGCTGCACAGCGTCGAACGCGCCATCAGCGCCGCCCGCACCGCCTCGATCGCTCGCGCGCGAGTGTCTCGAATGCGCGGGGGCCGATGACGTTGAGGAACTCGTGCGCGAGCGGCTTGGCGGGCGTTGGCCGCATCTTTTCCCGCCCGAAACCTTGCCTCCGCCGAAAAGCAGAGGGTAGAATCGAAGAAAGGTTTGCGGGCCGTTTCAGTGCCCGCCTTCGGGACCTTCGCGGGCCGACGCCGGACTGTTCAGGTCGTGCCCGAAAATCAGCCTCGACAAGTGAAAGCGGGACGGGATTATAGTTCGCGTGCGGCCAGCGGGAGCCGGGCACGGCGGCAAAATTTCCGCGCGCATCTCTGAGAAAAAGGCCGGTTTCGTCGTTTTCTTCATGAGAGGAACGATGCGCCGCCAGATTTAAGGTAAGATGACCCTCGGGGCGCGTGTCTTTCCGCGTCCGTCTGAGAGAGACAAGAGAGGCCGAAGCCGCCAATGCCCGGCGGCCCGGCAGCACGGGACAAGCAAGGAAGAAGAGTGCCGTATGAGGAAGTTTTTATCTGCCTTCGTGATCGCGCTGGCGGTGTGCGCCGTGGACGTCTCGGCGTCGCGCGCACAAGTTTCGGGCGTGAGGGTCGGGCCAGCCTCCGACGAGAAAGCGTCGAACGAAAGCGGCGCGCCCGCCTCGAAGAAGGACGAGAAAAAACCGAATCGTCCCGAAGCCTCGCGTAAGGCCGACCCGAAAACGGAAGCGCGCCCGCGTGCCGGGGGTGAAGAGAAGCGCGCCGGAGGCGAAGAGCGGAAGGAGGCGGGTGCAGGCACACAGACCTCCTCCAATAACACTCCCAAAGGCGCGGCCATCCCGCCGGTCGGCGGATCGGCCTCGAACACGACGAGCGATGCCCCGCCGAAGTCCGGCTCAGGCGCGTCCGTCCCCGTCTCGGCCCCGACGAAAACTCCGGGGCGCGAACTCGGCGGCTCCGAGACCGCGAGGACGCCCGACGCCTCTTCCGTCACGAATCCCAACACGAGCGGCGCGGCGGCGCGTCCGAACTCAGCGCCGGCGCTCCCGCCCGCGCCCCCGCTCACGACCCTCTACCGCATCGGCGTCGGCGACGTGCTCGATATACGCATCCTCAATCAGGCGGACACGCGGCAGTCCACGCTCTACACCGTGCTAACGGGCGGCGTCCTCGAATACCCGCTTTTGAGAGACCCTCTGACCGTCACCGGGATGACGCCCGAGGAGTTGTCCGCGCAGTTGATCGCCGAGCTGAAGCACCGCGGCGTCTTCGACAGGCCGCAGGTTCGCGTGAGCGTGCGCGATTACGGGAGCCACGCCGTGCTTGTGAGCGGGCTGGTGAGCGACCCCGGCACGAAGATTCTGCGGCGCGAGGCCATCCCGCTCTACGTCGTCGTCGCCGAGGCGCAGCCGAAGCCCGAGGCCGGACGCGCCGTCGTCGTCTCGCACTCGACCGGCAAGACCACTTCAGTTGACCTGACGGACGCCGCGGCGATGAGCATGCTGGTGCAGCAGGGCGATGTCGTCAACCTCTCCGCGCGCCCGCCCGAGTTCTTCTACATCGGCGGCGAGATCGGCGCTCCGGGGCAAAAGGATTTTCATCAGGGGCTCACGCTCACGCAGGCGGTGCTCGCATCGGGCGGCGTGACGC
>JAIVJM010000282.1 GCA_020199995.1 Acidobacteriota bacterium
CCCCACAGATAAATCTCAGCTATTACCTCAATTTCTAGCGCAAGTAGAGAATAGGTATGATCTAATAATAATCGATTGTGCTCCAACAGAATCTATCCTTACGACAGCAGCATACCGTTCAAGCAGGTATATTGTTGTGCCTGTGAGACCTGAGTTTCTTGCGACTATCGGACTACCCTTGTTAGCACGCTCTCTTGATGAGTTTCGCGTAATGCATCAGCACCAAACATTAGAGATGGCCGGAATTATCTTTAATGGTAAAAGACGAGTAGGAACCCCTCCCGAACAGAGAGCTTCTATCAAGGCCGTCAAAACGCTATCGAGCGGTTATGATTGGCCCGTGTTTGACAACGCGGCGCATCATTCTGACTCTTATCCCACCGGTTCGAGGGAAAGCACACCCATTTTCCACACCAACTACGCACGAGACTATGTTAGGGGCGAGTTCAGTGAAGTTGCCGAAGAGTTCTTGAAAAAGGTAGGAATAAAATGAGCGATAAAGTCTCATTGATTGCATTACGGGTAGCCGCAATCATTGAAGAGTTCTCCGAAAAAGACATCCTAAGAGCAATAAAACTTTTAGAGGAACGAGGCACGTCTTCATCTCTATTGACCTATTTAGCCGGCAACAAGAAACAGGGTAATTCTAGACAGAAAACGGCACGTAAGAACGGCAAGTCAATTGAAGAGCAACGCTCAAAGGTTGTACTTGAGCTTGAATATAAAGACCCTGAAAAATTCCAAGTGTTATCTGAATTCGACACTCTATTAAGAAAGTCTCTCGTGCTTCCAGAAATTGATGACATCAAACGGTTGGGAGAGAGACTAAGTAAGAATTTTTCTGCGAGAAGTTCGCGGCGTGAATTAATTAGCAAACTCATGCTATTACTAGCAGACAAAAGTATGGATCAAGTCAGAGACATTGTAATGTCTACACTATCAAACGCCCGAGTGGATGAGAAAGATAGTGACTACCAAAAACTCGCGCAATTTATAATCACCGGTAAAAGACCCCAAGCTGAAGGATAGAGAAGTCTACAGGTTTGAGTCCCATCCAATCGGTTTCAATAGTAATTCTATGATGAGACTTCCGAAATTCTCTTACCTCGTCCCGCAGACAGTCGGCGACGCGGTGAAGATGATGGGCGACGCGGGGCCTTCGGGGCAGTTCGTGGCGGGCGGGACGGACTTGTACCCGAACATGAAGCGGCGGCAGCAGACGCCGCAGACAGTCATCGGCGTGGGGCGTCTGAGAGAGCTGCGCGAGATCGAGGGCGACGGCGCGTCGGGCTTGAGAATCGGAGCGGGCGTGAGCCTCACGGAGATCATCGAGCACGCGGTCATCAACCGCGACTACCCGGCGCTGGCGCAGGCGGCGCGGACGATTTCGACGCCCATCCTGCGCAACATGGGGACGATTGGCGGGAACCTTCTGCTCGACACGCGCTGCAATTACTACGACCAGAATTACGAGTGGCGGAAAGGCATCAACTTTTGTCTGAAGAAGGACGGCGACGTGTGCTGGGTCGCGCCCGGCAGCTCGAAGTGCTGGGCGGTACAGTCGTCAGACCTCGTGCCTTTGATGGTCGCGACGGGTGCGCGGGTGCGGTTCGTCTCGACGGTCGGCGATCGTCTGGTGACGGCCAAAGGTCTCTACAACGACGACGGCATCGCGTACCTGCACAAGCGCCCGGAAGAATTGCTGACTGAGATTCATCTCCCGCCCGCGAACGGCTGGCGCGCGGTCTACAAGAAGCTGCGGCGTCGCGGGGCGTTCGACTTCCCCGTCCTCGGCGTGGCGGCGGCGGTCAACATGGATAAAGACGGGACGGTGACTGACGCGAAGGTTGTCTTGGGCGGCATCGCCCCGGCCCCGTTGGAGGTGGAAGCCGCCGCGCAAGCCCTCGTCGGCGGGCCGCTCGACGCGGAGCGCATGCGCGCGGCGGCGGAGGCCTGCTACCTGCGCGCGCGCCCGCTCGACAACACCGACCACCTCATGAACTACCGCAAGCAGATGGCGCGCCCCTTCGTCATGCGCGCTCTTCAGGAGCTGGCAGTAAGCAGTGAGCAGTAAGCAGTTTTTCCACTCTTACTGCTCACTGCTCACTGCTCACTGCTCACTGCTTACTGTCGTGGATAACGTTGCCGCAATTCTGCTGGCTGCCGGGCGCTCGCGGCGGATGGGGGCGTTCAAGCCGCTGCTGCCTTTCGGCGGCGTGACGGTCGTCGAAGCGTGCGTCGCGAATCTGCGCGGGGCGGGAATCGCCGAAGTGGTGGTCGTCGTCGGCCACCGGGGCGATGAGCTGAGAGAGGCGCTCGCGCACGAGAGCGGCGTGCGCTTCGCCCGCAACGAAGAGGCTGAGACCGAGATGGGCGTCTCAATCGCGCGGGGCGTCGAGGCGCTCGGGGCCGGCGCAGCGGGCGACGCGGTTTTGATCGCGCTGGTTGACCAGCCCGCCGTGCCGCCGCGTGTCGTCCGGCAACTGCTCGACGCGCACATCCGCACGGGCGCGCGTCTCGCCGTGCCTGAATGGGAGGGGCGTGGCGGGCACCCCGTTCTGGTTGACCTCCGCTTCCGCGAAGAGCTTCTCAGCCTCGACGCTCGGGGCGGCCTGCGCGCGCTCTTCGACGCGCACCGCCCGGAGGTTCTGCGCGTCCCCGTGGATTCCCCTTTCGTGACACGCGACATGGACACGTGGGAGGACTACCGCGCGCTGCACGCGGAGGTTTTCGGCTCCGAGCCTCCCTCGGTCGGCGGCGTCTGAGCGGCGGTAAACAAAAGGTGTCTCATGTATGCCTTCCGTCCAACCCTTCTTTTTGACAGCACATCTAAGTTATTGTCTGGGCGACCCTCGCGCGTCACTCCGGCGTTTTCCCGAAGGTTTTGAGAAGCCGGACCGGGGAAGACCGACCGAACGCGCGTGCGCAAGCTCGAAGGAGACCGAGATGCTGAAGATCAAACCCCAATCCGCCATCGCCGTCACGCTGGCGTTGCTGTTTGCCCTCTCGAACGCCGCGCAAGCGTTCCCCGGCGGCGCGCGCGCGGCTTTGGACTTTCGCCTCAAGACGACGGACGGCGGCGAGATTTCGTCGGAGATGCTGCGCGGCGATGTCGTCGTGCTCGCCTTCGGCGCGTCGTGGCTTCCGCTCTCGAAGGCGCAGGCGCTGGGCGTGCAGGAAGTCGCCGACGAGTTCGGCGAACGCAATGTCCGCGTCTACTGGGTGAGCACCGATTCCGACTCGCCGAAGTCGAAGAATTACGCGTCGGACGAGCAGTTACGCGCCTTCGCACGCAAGAACGGGCTCAAGGTCGCCGTCCTGCGCGACCCCGACGGCGCGCTCTTCAAGCAGACGGGCGCCGACCAGTTGCCCTCCATCGTGATTCTCGACCGCGCGGGCGAAATCTCCGGCTCGCCCATCGGCGGCATTGATCCCCGCCGGAAACTCGTGGAAGTGCTCTCGCCGAGACTGAAGCCTTTGCTCGAAGAGAAGTAAGCCAACGCTATCGCAGCCGACCCGAGACGCAAACAGGGCTGCTTCCGATTCAGGAAGCGGCCCTTGTCTTAAAGCTCCCGCCCATATCTCTCAATCAATCACTCTTTACTGGCGCGTGGCGTCCCGCTCGAATCCGCGCGCGAGTTCGTAGACCAGCCTGATGGGCAGGCCGACGACGTTCCAGAAGTCGCCCTCGATGGACTCGATGAAGGGGGCGGCGCGGCCCTGAACAGCATACGCGCCCGCCCTGTCGAGCGGCTCGCCGGTCTCGACGTAAGCGTCTATCTCCTCGTCCGAGAGCGCCGCGAAGCGGACGCGCGTGCGCGCAAATCCGACGACCGAACGATTCGTCTCGGCGCGCACCAGCGCCACGCCCGTCAGAACTTCGTGCGTCCGACCGGCGAGACGCCGGAGCATGCGGCGCGCTTCTTCAGCGTCGAGGGGCTTGCCGAGGATGTCACCGTCAACGACGACCGTCGTGTCCGCGCCGAGCACGAGCCCGAAGAGCCGCGTCGAGGCCACCGCTCCGGCCTTCTCGCGCGCGACACGCTGGACGTAGTCTTCCGCCGTTTCGCCCGCCGCGGGCGTCTCGTCAATGTCGGGCACGTACGCCTCGAAGCGCCACCCGACCGCCCGCAGGATTTCGGCGCGGCGCGGACTCCCCGAAGCCAGCACCAGCGGCTCCATCCGGCCCGCAGGCCCCCCGCGCCCGCGGCCCTCTGCTTGTGGCTCCCGCTCGTTTTCCATTACACTCACCTATCGTTTGCGGATTTAGGATTGCGGATTTTAGATTAAAACTCGGGCCGAAAATCCGCAATCCTAAATCCGCATTCCGCAACTGAGAGATGGAAGAGCTGATTCATTCGCTGCCGAAGCTTTTGCGCGCGGCAGGCGAGGCGGAAGAGGTGTTGGAGGCCGCCGCCTTCGTCGCGTGGCGTCGCGTCGCGGGCGAGGCGCTGCGCGGATGCGCCGTCCCGTTCCGGCTCTACCGCAAGACGCTCATCATCGCCGTGCCCGACACGACATGGCGCAAGCAGCTCGAAGCCGTCAGCGGGCAGCTCATCTTCCGCCTCAACTCGCTGCTCGGTCAGGCCGTCGTCACCTTCATCGAGTACCGCGTCGATCAGCCGACCGTGCAGCAGGAGCGAGCGCGCATGAGCGCCTCTCGGGCCGCGCCCGCCGCCGCCGCCGCCGTGGGCGAGGAACAGGCGTTGCAGAGCGCGGGCGAACTCCACGCGGCGGCCAGCGCCATCCGCGACGAAGACCTCCGCCGGCGCTTCCTCATCGCCGCCGGGAGCTACATCAACGCACAGGAGAGAAAGTAAACAGTTTTCAGTAGACGGTTTTCAGTTTTCAGAAAAGCCATCTCGCTTCCTGACGAAAACTGAAAACTGAAAACTGAAAACTGAAAACTGCTTATGCCCATCACCGAATCGGATGTCGAAAAGATCGCCACGCTCGCCCATCTGGAGATCACTGATGAGGAGCGGCGCGCGCTGACGCCGCAGATGGCGTCAATCGTCGCCTACGTCGAGCAACTCAACGAGCTCGACACGAGCCGGGTCGAGCCCGCCATCGGCGGTCTCACGCCGGAGGGCGAGCGCACCGACGCCGCGCGCGAAGACGCCGCGATCCCCTCGCTCGGCCAGTCGCTCGCGCTCGAACAGGCGCCCGACCCCTCGCA
>JAIVJM010000015.1 GCA_020199995.1 Acidobacteriota bacterium
AGGTGAGGTTCAAGGAGGGCGACACGGTTGAGATCAACACGGTCGTGGCTCTCATCGGCGACGGCGCGGCAGCCCCGCCCCCTCCGACCGAAGCGCCCGCGGCCACGTCCGAAGCCGCGCCCGCTCCGCCGCAGGCTCCCGCGAGTCAGGCCGCCGTCTCCGCGCCCGCTCCGCCGCCGCCCCCCACCACCGCGCCACAACCGCAGGCACAGCCGCCGCAGGCACAGCCGCCGCCGCCCGCGCAGTCCTCGACGCCCGCCGTCGCTCCGCCGCCGTCGGACGCCCTGAGCCGCGCCGAGCAGACCGCCGAAGAGTTGCGCCGCACGCGTTCGAGCCCGCTGGTGCGCAAGATCGCCGCCGAGCACCAGATAGACATCACGCGTCTCGAAGGCACGGGCACGTCGGGCCGCGTCACCAAAAACGACATCCTGAGCTTCATCGAACAGGGCGGCACCACGGCGACGAGCGCGCCCGCCGCCGGAGCTGCCGACGCACGGCCTTCTGCGCCTCCGGTGCAAGCCCCGCCCGCCCTCCAGCCGGGCGCGAACGACCGCGTCGAGCCGATGAGCGTCATGCGCAGGAAGATCGCCGAGCACATGACGATGTCGCAGCGCACCTCGGCGCACGTCGCCACCGTCTACGAGATAGACATGACGAGAGTCCACCGCCTGCGCGAGCAAAACAAGGCCGCGTTCCAGCAGAGCGCGGGGACGAAGCTCTCCTACATGCCGTTCATCTTTCAGGCCGTGACGCAGGCTATCCGCCAGTTCCCGATCTTCAACTCGCAGGCGTCCGGCGACCGGATCATCTACAAGCGCGACATCAACCTCGGGATGGCCGTCGCGCTCGACTGGGGGCTCATCGTCCCGGTCATCAAGCGCGCCGACGAGCTTTCAATCGCGGGACTGGCACGCGCCGCCAACGATCTCGCGGAGCGCGCCCGCGCCAAGCAGCTCAAGCCCGACGAGGTGGCGGGCGGAACCTTCACCATCACTAACCCCGGCGTCTACGGCGGACTCTTCGGCACGCCGATCATCAACCAGCCGCAGGTCGCCATCCTCGGCGTCGGAACCATCGAGAAGAGAACGAAGGTCATCACCACCGACGAGGGCGACGACGTTATCGCCATCCGCCACATGGCCTACTTCGCCCTCAGCTTCGACCACCGCATCATTGACGGGGCCGACGCCGAACGCTTCCTCTCCCGCGTCAAGGAGATTCTGGAGGCCGGGCAGTTCACGGTCTGACAAACAGTAAGCCTCAAAGCAGTCGAGATACATAACCGGTCTCGACTGCTTATTGCTTACTGCTTTGCGGCTTACTCTTGAGACGCCCTCTATCACGGCCCGGGCTTGCGACCTTAAATATTGCGGACGGGTGGCGATTCCGTAATAAATGCCCCGTGCGCAACCAAAACAGACTTTTCCCCGTCACACCCTCTTGACTTGCCTTTTGGGGTTCGATAAGAATCCAGGTGATTCGGGAAAACGAAACAAACAACCTCGCATGGTTTCAAGGACGGGCGGGACTTGATCAAAGCGCCCGGTCGCCGGAGACTTACGGGCGGCACACTCGTTAAGTCCGGAGAGTGTGGGCGGGCTCATCCGTCGCCGCCGTGGCGGCATCCGGCGGCAAATGGGGGCGCGCGAAACTTCCCGACAGACTTTCGCACGATGGAGATAAAAAAGATGAGTAACGATTCCACCAGAGTCAGATTGATCGGATTCACCTTCGCGCTCGTGCTGGCACTCGCGCCGGCGGCGCTCGCGCAGGGCGGGATGGATAACTCCGGCGCCAACACGCGTTCGGTCGCCGCGGGCCAGAAGATGAAGGTCAAGGGCGTCGTCACCAGACGCGACGCCGACACCTTCGTCGTGCAGGACGCCAACGGCGTCCAGACCACCGTGGCCTTGGGCAACAACACCAGCGTCAAGACCAAGGGCGGCTTCCTCCGTGGCGGCACCAACTACGGCGTGACCGCCATCCTCCGCGGCCTCAACCTCGAAGTCGAGGGGCGCGGCGACGGCTCGGGCAACCTCGCCGCCGAGAAGATTCGCTTCAACGAATCAGACCTCCGCACGGCCCGCACCGTCGAGGCCAACGTCACTCCGGTCGAGAACCGCGTGGGCGCGGCTGAAGGGCGCATCGGTCAGGTCGAGCAGAATTCGCAGCGGCTCTCGGGACAGTTGGACGAGTTGGCCGCCATCTCGAACGCGGCACGCGGCGGCGCGAAGGCCGCGCAGGAAACCGCCGACGCGGCCATCGGCGGCGTCAACGCCACCAACGAGCGTATCTCGGCTTTGGATGACTATCAGGTGCAGAACAACACGGCCATCCTCTTTAAGGTCGGCAGTGCCGTCTTGTCGCGCGACTCGAAAGCACAGCTCGACGAGATCGCGCAGCAGGCGCTCAACGCCAAAGGCTACGTGCTCGAAGTAGGCGGGTTCGCCAGCTCGGACGGCTCGACGGAAGCTAACCGCCGCCTCAGCCAGCGCCGCGCCGACACCGTCATCCGCTACCTCGTCGAGACGCACAACATCCCGCTGCGCCGCATCGTCACGCCCTACGGCTACGGCGAGGCTCAGGCCGTGGCCGACAACGCGACCCGCGCGGGCCGCGAGCAGAACCGGCGCGTCGAAGTGAAGGTGCTCGTCAACCGCGGCCTCATGCAGGGCGCGCCGACCATGACCCGCCCCTCGACGGACAATCCTGAACTCGAATAGACGCCTCCGCACTTGACCCCTCTGACAGGTGGTGTGGCACACACGCGTGGCGCACCACCTGTCATTTTCTTGTGGGCGGCAGTTAGGCCCGGCGGTATTTTCGGAAGGGCGGTTTTGCATCCGTCTTGTTTCGCGATTCGACACGGAGGAGGGCTGACAAGGTGTTTCACTTACCCGACACGACGAGAAGGGCCTGCGGCTTAATGCTCCTGCTGGGAGTGCTCGTGTCCGCGCTCCCGGCGGCGGCGACGGCTGCCGCGCAGAAGACGCGCCGCGCGCGCCGCACAGCCGCGAAGCCCGCGCCGAGTCCACTGCCGACGCCTATCGTCGTCCCGCAATTGAATCGGTCTGCCGCGCGGCCCGCCAACACCGCGGTCGCCCCCTCGCAGCAGCCGCCGCAGCCGGGCGCGCCCGCGCCGCAAACGACACAGCCGATGCCGACGCCCCGGCCCGCGCAGACGCCGACGCCTCAGCCAGCGACGACTCCGGCCCCGTCCGAGGAAGCGATTGACGAAGACGAAGTGGTGCGCGTGACATCGAATCTGGTGGTCGTGCCCGTCTCGGTGACGGACGCGGGCGGCAACGCCGTGCAGGGCCTCAAGGTCGGCGACTTCAAGCTCGAAGAGGAGGCGCGCGCGCAGGAACTGTCGGCGGTCGGCGACGCCGATCAGGTGCCGCTCGACATCGCCATTGTCTTTGACGTGTCGTCGAGCGTCACCAAGAATTTTGAGTTCGAGAAAAAGTCAGCGGCGGGTTTCCTGAAGCAGGTCTTGAAGCCGATTGACCGCGCGGCGGTCTTCAGCATCACCGAGAAGCCGCGCCTCGAACAGGCACTCGCCTCAGCCGAGAGCGCGACGGCGAAGCTGCTGACAATCCCCGCCCCGAGCGAGAAAACCGGGACGGCCTT
Source organism: Acidobacteriota bacterium (assembly GCA_020199995.1). GTDB lineage: Bacteria > Acidobacteriota > Blastocatellia > Pyrinomonadales > Pyrinomonadaceae > JAIVJM01. The sequence goes on from JAIVJM010000015.1 coordinate 3,631, forward strand.
CTACGACACCGTCGCGGCGGCGGCGAAGTATCTCGCCGCGAACGCGCCCGAGCGAAACCGGCGCGTCATCCTCGTCATCTCGGACGGTGAGGACAACTTCAGCGACCGAGTGCGCGACGCGACCGGCGCGGAGGTCGCGGGCGGCGGGAACCTTCTGACGGCGGCGGAGAAGTACAAGGCGCTGCACCAGAGGGCCTTGCAGGAAGTTTTGCGCGAAGTGCAGCGCGCCGACGCCGTCTTCTATTCGATCAACCCGAGCGGGCCGGGCCTCCGCCTCAACGTCATCAGCCAGCGCGCGCAGGACCAGATGCGCCTCATGGCCGAGACGACGGGCGGCAACGCCTTCGTCCCCGAAAAACTCGAAAGCCTCGACGCCGTCTTCCGCCAGATCGCCGCCGAGCTGCGCGCGCAATACCTCCTGCAATACCTCTCGAACAACGACGCGCCGAAAGGCAAATTCCTCAAGATCAAAGTCCTCGCCCCCGCGCGCCCGGAGCTGCGCATCCGCGCGCGTCAGGGCTATTACAAGAAGGGATAAAAGCCGTCAATCATCAATCGTAAGTCGTGAATAGAAAATCAATATTCTTTCTATTCACGATTGACGATTGACGGCTTTTACCTACATCTCTGTAAGCACGTCGGTGAGGCGGTTGGAGACTTCGAGGAGGACGCGGCCCGCCCGGTCGTAGCGGTTGGCCGAGACGTGCTGCGCGGCCTCGTCGGCCCGGCGCGAGATGCCTTGCAGCAACTGATACTGGCGCTCGAGCCCACGCGTGAAGCGGAACTGCCCTTCGAGCTGATCGAGCCGGTCGCGCATCGCCCCCACGCTCTCCAGCAGCGCCGCCTTCGACCGGCTCGCCACCTCAGCCGACTCGGACTGCGCGCCCGTCAGCTCCAAATCCTTCGAGAGCCGCCCGTAGAGATAGAGGAAGCGCGTCAGGTCTTTGTTGAGCCCGGCCAGTTGCAGGCGCACGCCGTTGAACTTCGTCTGGTTGAGCGAAGACGAGGCGGGCGCGCGGCGCTTCGGCGGCGTCGAGCGGCGCGTGCGCGTCTGCGCCGAGAGGGGCGCGGAGCAGAGTAAGATCAGGCACATCGTTGCCGTGGCGATAAAAGTTCTCACAAGTGTCCTCCCGAAACTGGTCTCGTTAATCTTACTTCCTGAGCGGCGCACGTGTTTCTAGTCCCGAAGCAGGGGCGGCGAAAGCGTGAGGCCGTGAACCTCATTGTATCGTTCGCCTCACAAACTATTCTCGTTCGCCGTGCGAGGTCAAGCGGGGAGGCCCGGCAGCGCGCCTCTGCTACAATGTGCGCGTGAGGAGACGGCCCGGCGGCGCGCGACACCGGAGAAGTCTTTCGATGCTCTCAAAAACGCTCAAAGTTCGCCGTCTGGGCAGGCTCGAATACGGCGAGGCGTACCGGATTCAGAAGGAGACGGAGCTGGCCGTCCGCCGCGGCGAGTGGCCCGACACGCTGCTCCTCGTCGAGCACCCGCACGTCATCACGAGGGGGCGGCGCGCGGAGCGCGACGGCGGCATCCTCGCCGCCCCGGAGACTCTGGCAGAGCGCGGCGTCGCCGTCTTCGAGACGAACCGCGGCGGCAAGATGACCTACCACGGCCTCGGCCAGCTCGTCGGCTACCCCATCATAAATTTGAGCCCCGACCGCGAGGACGTGCACCAATACGTGCGCGACCTCGAAGAGACGCTGGTACGCGCGCTCGGCGATTTCGGCATCGAAGGCTTCACCGTCGAAGGTCTGACCGGCGTCCATACCTCTGAGGGCAAGGTCGCCGCCATCGGCATCCACATCGCGCGCTGGGTGACGACGCACGGCTTCGCTTTGAACATCAACACCGACCTCGGCTTCTTCGACCTTATTGTCCCCTGCGAGGGCGAGCCCGTCGCCTCGTTGAAGGGGATTCTCGGTCGCCAGATTCCGCTCGGCGAAGTCGAAGACCGCCTCATCGCCCGCTTCGCGGAAGTGTTTGAGATGACACCGGAGGAAGAAGAGTCCGGAGTCCGGAGTCCGGACTCTGGAGCCGGAGAAAGACGGACTCCTGCTCCGGCTTCCGACCTCGAACTTCCGGCTCCAGACTCCAGACTCTAGACTCTTCCTGATTATGTTGACGCTCGAAACCATCCGCGAGGCGCACGCGCGCATCAGCCCGCAAGTCCACCGGACGCCGGTCGTCACTTCGCGCACGTTCGACGCGGCGGCGGGGGGCCGTGAAGTCTTCTTCAAGTGCGAGAACTTTCAGCGCGGCGGGGCCTTCAAGTTCCGCGGCGCGACGAATAGAATTCTCTTGTTGGACGAGGACGAGCGCAGCCGCGGCGTGGTCGCATTCTCTTCCGGCAATCACGCGCAGGCGGTGGCGCTTGCGGCGCGCGATGCGGGCGTGCGCGCCGTGATCGTGATACCGGACGACGCGCCGCGCTCGAAGCTAGCGGCGACCCGTGGGTACGGCGCGGACGTGCGCATCTACGACCGGCAGCGCGACGACCGCGAGGCCGTGGCGCGCGACATCGCGGAGCGCGAGGGTCTCGTGCTCGTGCCGCCTTACGACGATTACCGCATCATGGCCGGACAGGGGACTTGCGCGCTCGAACTTCTGGAAGAGGTGCCGGACTTGGACGCGCTCGTCACGCCCTGTGGAGGCGGCGGGCTCTTCGCGGGCGCAAGCACGGCGGCGAAGGCTTTGCGCGCTGAGATTCGCTGCTTCCCCGTCGAGTCCGAACTCTCGGACGACACGCGGCAGTCCTTCGTGAAGGGCGAACGCGTCTCGATCCCTCCTCCGCCGACCATCGCCGACGGGATGCGCACGCAGTCGCCCGGCGCGCTCACGTTCCCCGTTCTGCAACTGACGGCGGAAGACGTTCTGACCGTGACCGAGGACGAGATTGTCGAGACCATGCGCTTCATCGTCTTCCGCATGAAGATGCTCGTCGAGCCGACCGGCGCGGTCGCCGCCGCCGCCGTCCTCTTCAATAAACTGCCGCCCGGCATCACACGGGTCGGCGTCGTCCTCTCCGGCGGCAACGTTGACCCCGAAGCCCTCGCCCGAATCATCCAGACATAAATGGAGGGGCAGGAGAAGTCCGCGGCCCGCGCAACATTGATTGCTTTCGAGTTTGATTCTGAGCAGAGGCGCGGCCCGCGGACTTCTCCTGCCCCTCCAAAAGACAATCCGATGAGCGGGTGTTAAAATATCCTCACGTTCGGAATCATCGGAGAAAATATTTTGAGTCGAGAGCTGAGAGTCCTGAATAACCCCGCGCCGCAGCGCCCGCCGCGCGGGCCGAAGCCCGAGTGGTTGAAGATACGCATCGGCGACCCGTCGAACCAGAACGCGGTGCTCAAGCTGATCGAGGGCTTGAATCTGCACACGGTCTGCCAGGAGGCGCGCTGCCCGAACATCTTCGAGTGCTGGTCAGACCGCACCGCCACTTTCATGCTCGCCGGCGACATCTGCACGCGCCACTGCGGGTTCTGCGCGGTCGGCAAGGGGCAACCCGGCGCGCTTGACGCCGAGGAGCCGCGACACGTCGCCGAGGCCGTCCGACACCTCAACCTCGCGCACGCCGTCATCACCTCGGTCAACCGCGACGACCTCGCCGACGGCGGCGCGGCGCACTGGGCCGAGACCATCCGCAAGGTGCGCGCCTTAAACCCCGAGTGCAAAATCGAAGTCCTGATCCCCGACTTCAACGGCGACGAGCAGGCACTGAATACCGTGCTCGACGCGCGGCCCGACGTGCTCAATCACAACACGGAGACCATCGCGCGGCTCTACCGGCGCGTGCGCCCCGACGCGAAGTATGAGCAGACGCTGACGCTGCTGCGCCGCGCCGCCGAGAGGCGCGAGCGCGAGCGCTCCGGCATGCTCACCAAGAGCGGCATCATGGTGGGCCTCGGCGAGACCTTTGACGAAGTGGTCGAGCTGATGAGGGACTTGCGCGCCTCGCACTGCGACATCATGACCATCGGCCAGTACCTCCAGCCGCACGCGCGCCGCCTGCCCGTCGAGCGCTACGTCACGCCCGAAGAGTTCGCGCGCTGGCGCGAGGTCGGCATGACGCTCGGCTTCCGCCACGTCGAGTCGAGCCCGCTCACGCGCTCCTCCTACCACGCGCGCCAGCAGACCGGCGACGGCGCGGGGACGGCGCAGGCCGAAGACGCGAGTCTTCCTCAGGCGAATTAATCAAGAAGCTGTTTGGAAAGTAATCCGTCAGCCCCGGTTAAGGGGCGACAGAGTTGAGCCCACGGCGTGGGCCATGGGTCTCGGGCAAGGCACATATCTGAGCCCCTGAAAGGGGCAAAAGACTTTCAATCTTCGATGTCTGTCGCCCCTTTCAGGGGCTCACCAATCCACCCCGATGCGCCGTCCCGCGGCCCAGCGCCGTGGGCTCAATTCTATCGCCCCTTTGAGGGGCTTTTTCAAATCGAAAAAACTAAAATCGAAAATATGAAAGCAGTCATCTTCAACGAGCACGGCGGCCCCGAAGTGCTCCGCTACGAGGAGCGGCCCGAGCCGTCAATGAGGGCCGATGAGGTGTTGGTGGAGGTGCGTGCCTGCGCGCTCAACCACTTGGACGTGTGGGCTCGCAAAGGAGGTCTGCCCGGCGTCGAGATTAAGCTGCCGCACATCCTCGGCAACGACGTCGCGGGCGTGGTGCGCGAGGTCGGGGAGGTGGTGGACTGGGTGAGCCCCGGCGATGAGGTGCTGTTGCAGCCGGGGGTCTCGTGCGGCCACTGCCGCGAGTGCCTGCGCGGCGCGGACAATCTCTGCGCGCAGTACGACATCCTCGGCTACCGGCGCGACGGCGGCTACGCCGCGCTCGTCGCCGCGCCCGCCGTCAACGTGATCCCGAAGCCGACGGGTCTTACTTGGGCCGAGGCGGCGGCGCTCCCGCTCGTGACCGTCACGGCGTGGCACATGCTCGTCACGCGCGCACGCGTGCAGCCGGGCGAAGATGTTCTGATTCATGCCGCGGGGAGCGGCGTCGGGTCAATCGGCATCCAGATCGCGCGTCTGCGCGGCGCGCGCGTCATCGCCACCGCCGGCTCGGAAGAGAAGTTGGAGAAGGCGCGCTCTCTCGGCGCGGACGAAGTCGTCAACTACACGCGCGCGGACTGGCCGAAGGAGGTCAGGCGTCTGACGGAAAAACGGGGTGTTGACGTCGTCATGGAACACACGGGCGCGGAGACGTGGCCGGGCTCGATCCTCTCGCTCAAAAGGGACGGGCGGCTCGTCACCTGCGGCGCGACGAGCGGCTACGACGCGCGCACAGACCTCCGGCAGGTCTTCTACCGCCACTTGAACCTGCTCGGCTCTTTCATGGGGTCGAAGTCGGAGCTGCTGGACGCGATGGGGTTCGTCGAGAGCGGGCGGATTCGCGCCGTCGTCGACCGGACGCTGCCGCTTGCGGAGGCGCGGCTCGCGCACGAGCTGATGGAGGGTCGCGCGCAGTTCGGAAAACTTGTGCTGGAAGTGTGAGGCTCTCGGGCGTAGAATGGGGCCGCCGCACTTCACCCTCAAAGTTCAGCGGCCCCGTGGCATGGATCACCACCCGCCTGACTGGTGCATCCATGCCTTCGGGATGCGCGCGCACATCCCGAACTCAAGCTGTGACCCAGTCCCCACCCTTTAAGGCTCTTTCACGCCCGCGAGCAGTCGCCGGATGGTGTCGGCGAGCGCCAATACGTCCTGCGGTTTGTGCAGAAAGGCGTCCACGCCCGCCGCGCGGGCCTCGCTCTCACAGTCCGAGGCCGAGAGCATGAGCATCGGCGTGTGCCTGTGCCGGGGCAGAGCGCGAGCGCGCCGCACGATCTCGACCCCGCGCATACCGGGCAGCTCGTCGTCGAACAACAGCGCATCGAATGGCGCGTCGCTTTGAACGCGCCCGAGCGCGACGGCCCCGTTGGCGCAGGTCTCGACCCTCCAGCCCTCCAACTCCAAAGTCTCCTTCACCGCGGCGGCGACCATCTGATTGTCTTCGACGTGCAGAATGTTGATCGAACGCATAGCTTCGACCACCGCGCCGCGCCGCGCGCCCGGCCTTTCGCGCACCTTGATGATGCTGCGTCGCCGCGCCAGCACCGGCGTGCGCTCGGAGAGCAGGTTACGGTGTCGCCGGTTGAGCATCGAGACGAGCCCGTTGTGATACCTGATGCCGAGCAACTGCGCCGCGCGCGTGACCTGCCCGCCCGCGTCCCTCAGGGCCTTCTCGATGAGCCCGGCCTCGAAGCGTCGAATCGCCTCCGTGAATGAAAAGCCGTTCCAATCGGGCGGCGCAGGATGCGCCCCGAGCAGAAAAAGCGTGCGCCGCGCGCACGCGCACAGACGCCCCAGAGTGGCCGGGTTCTGCGAGCCGGAGAGCAACTCGGCGGCGCGCTCGTAAGTGGCGCTCAGCTCTTCGCCGGACAGGCTCGCGCCCAGCTCTTCGATGAGGGTGAGCGCGGCGCGGCCCGCGCGCTCGGGGTCGCCCGCCTCCGGCGCGATTTCGACGGCCTTCCGCAAGACGCGTCGTGCCTCCCGCACAAGCCCCAGCCGCGAGAGCGCGAGCCCGTGCGTGTTCAGGGCTGCGGCGAGAAGCGAGTGCTCGCCGCCATTTCCCAGAGTCCAGACCGCCGCACGCGCGAGCTTCTCTGCTTCGTGGACACGCCCCTCGGCGAGGAGGACGCGCGAGCGCGTCTCTTCAACCTGCGCGAGATGGACGCCGTCCTCGAGTTCTTTAAAAAGAGCGCGTGCGCGGTCGAGGTGCGCGTGTGCCTCCTCGTATTTGCCGATGCTGAGAAAGAGATATCCGAGGTTGTTCTCGACGCAGGCGTGGTAGCGCGCGTGCCCGGCCTGCTCGAAGTGATAGGCGGCGGCGGTGAACTCCAACAGCGCGCGGTCAAGGTAATCCGCACGGTTCCACGCCTCGCTGAGGAAGAGCAGCAGGTTGGCATAGCCGACGTGGAACCTCCCCTTGAGCGAGTGGCTCCCGAGCCTTTCAAAGTAAGGGGCGGCCTCGGTATGAATCCTCAACGCGACGTCGAATCGCCCGGCTGATCTTTCGACGATGGCGCTGCGAATGAGCGCGACCGCGCGCACCTCGCTCTCGACTTCGCCGAGTTCGCGCAACACCTCTCCCAGAAGTACGCGGGCCTCGTCGAACGTCCCCTGCCGCCAGTAACAGACCGCCAACTCGACCCGTGCTTCGGCCACTCTCTCCGGTTGCCGCAACTCCTCGAACCTCAAAATGCTTTCGCCGATGAGGTCCTTCGCCAACTCCTGCAAGCCGTCGAGCTGACGCGCGCTGCCGAGCCAGCCTGTCAACACTCCGACGCACAGCAGTACGCCCGCGCCCGCCGGCTCGTCCAGCCCGTCCAACGCCGGACGCTCTCCGACCCCCGCCCAAAGCTCACCCAGAGCCTCGCGCGCCGCCTCGTAATCGCCCGACTCTTCGAGCCGTCTGGCGAGCGCGCAACGCAGCCGGGCGCGTTCCTCGGGGCTGCCCGCCGGGTCGGCTATCTGGCTCATCAGTTCTTCGGCTAAACTCATGTGAGGTCTAGGGTTCTTCTGGTATGACAAAAACTTCTTAAGAAGGCGGAGCGGGCGCGTCTCCCCCGTCTCTCGGGTGTTAAGATGCGCCCGCACAACTCGTTCCCGGTGGTCTGGTAAGGCTCCCATTTTACCGTCCAGCATGACCTTCTACATCAACTTTCGGAGAACAATATGAGGAACCTGAAAAAGCACTTTGCTGCGGTCGTGGTCACTCTCGCGCTCGCAATGCCGGCGTCCGCGGCGGGGATCATTGAGTGCCCTCTGCCAGCGCCCCCGCCCTCCTCTCCGGCAATGAGCCAGAGCGACACAAACTTCGATACGGTTTCGACAGAGGCCGGAAGCGTCGAGTCGAAAGAGAACAATTCGTTGATAGAGGCCGCTTTGAACCTGCTCGAAGGCGTCGTCCCGACGCTCTTTTAACTGCCGCACCAATCCCGAATATTTTCAGCCGCCGCGCGTTGAGCCACGGGCGGGTTGAGCGACGTGTATCTCTTGGGTTGAGTGCCGGAAAGCCGAGATGCCCGGCGAGGAGGCACTCAGGGCGCGAAGAGTAACCCGCGTTGATGTGTAAAGCAATGGATGTGTTTCGCCCGCCGGAACGTGTTTAAAAGACTTACCGCTCATTGCAAAAAAAATGACATACGTGGGCAGACTTTTAGGCGGAAGCCCGACCGTGAGGGAGCGCCGTCCGCGACAGTCGGCAGTAAGCAGTAGGCCGCAAGGCAGTCAAAACCGGGTCTGCGTCTTGAGTGCCTTTTGGAGGGCTGAGGGAGTAAGGACGGAGGCGGAAGACGGAAGGATAAAGTTAGAACCCGAAGGTCGGAGAGCCGGGCTTTCATCCTCCGACGCGCGGCGCCCCGGCCTCGATTTTCGGTCGGTCGGGTCTGTCGCCTACGGGCGCGCTTCATTCGCCACGGCGTTGTCGTCGGGCTCGTCTTGTGTCTGTTCGTCGTCGTCGCCGCCTTCGTCGGTGCGCGGCCCGCCGGCCGGCACGTTGTCGGGCCACGGGTCGCCTCTGGCTTCGCGGACGCGCAGGATGGTGCAGTCTGCGTCCTCGTAGGCTAAATCGAACCAGCCGCTGTCGAGCGCGTTGTTGACGAAATCCTTGTGCTCATGGTCGGTGAAGGCGTAGCGCGCACAGCGTCTGGCTTCGCCATCGCCGGTGCAGAAATTGTCACGGATGAGCGCGCCCATTTCCGCCACTTCCTGCTCCGACAATTCGCTGCTGATGCTGACCTTCGCGTAGAGGTCGGAGAGCCTTTTGTCCTTGTCGAGCAGGTAGGTCGGGTCGAGACCCGAGACGTATGCGAGGTCAGGATTGTAGAAGAAGAGCTTGGGGAAGTCGTCCCAGTCGGTGTTGAAAATCAAATCGCCCTTCGCGGTGTTCTTGCCGAGCCATTCCATGCCGCCCCTGTAGAGTTCGGGGCCGGCCATTCCGGCGATGTCTCTGGCGGTGACGCGCGCGTACCAGATCAAAGGGGCGGCGAGCAGGATGAGGGCCGTCCCGACGAGCACGAATTCCGTGACGCGCGCGCGCTCAATGCTCTCAAACGTGCGGCGCCAGCGCGCGTTGACGAGCATCAGAAAGGTCGCGAAGAGGAGGAGGAAGAGCGAGCGTTGCGACTCCCTGCGGCTCGCGCCGCGATAGGCGATGTAGCCCGCGACCATCGCGACGGCGGCGGTGGCGCAGTTCCCCAAAAATTCCCAAGTGCTGTAGGGATACCACTCGCTGCCGACCGCCGTCGAGAAGTCGTTCGCCGTGACTTTCATCAGCGCGTGCTCGTAGTAGAGGCGGATGTTGAGCGGGAAGTAGGGGTTGATGATAAAGCCGGCGGCGGAACCGGCGGCGACAAGGGCGAGGGGCCTCCATTCAAAGCGCCGCTCGCTCCAGAGCATGACCAGCGTCCAGACGCCGGTCGCCACCCACAGCAGCGCGACCATGTCGTAGGCGAGCGCGAAGATGTATGAGAGCGGCAGGAGCCAGCGGTACTTGCGCTCGAACAAAAGGTAGATGCCGACGACGAGCAGGACGATTGAGACGCTCATCGCCTTGCCCATGTGAATCCGGTAGAGGAAGGGGGCGGAGCTGCCGAGGATGGCGAAGAGCCAGACGAACGGGTAGCTCAGGCGCGAGCGCACCGTCAGCCAGTAGCAGGCGTAGACGGCGAGACAGGCGAAGAGCCACGTGCCGATTTTCGCGCCCGTCTGGAAGTCCGAGAAGAACGTGAAAGGAGCCTGGAGGATGTGGAAAAGGAAGTGATGGTCAACGTAGTCTTGCGGGCCGAGCGTGGTGAGCGGCAACGCATTGAAGGCCGGGGGGAAGCTGCCCGCACGGAGTCCGTCCCACAGCATCCTGCTCCAGCGGAAGTGGTAGTAGGCGTCGTAATCGCCGCAGCAGATCGAGGCGGTCGAAAACTGTAGATACCAGAATGTCGCCCCGATGACGAGCGCGCCCGAGAGCAGCAGCCACATGCGCCCGCTCAAGACTGCCGTCCGGGTCTTCCGCGCCGCGGGCTCGGGCTGCGCGTCCTCCGACGCCGCTGCCGGCGTCTCCTCCGCGGCGGGCGCGCTCGCGCCTTCGCTAACGTTTTCCATAAAGCAAACTCACAATTCCTCTCTCTGAAGGCACGGGCAGAGATTTTTTTCGAAGGGCGAGAACGGAAAACATAGCACGAAGACGCGCCCCGGATGAAGTAAGCAGTGAGCAGTAAGCAGTGAGCAGTCAAGACAGTTCGGTCAACCGTCTTGACTGCTCACTGCTTACTGCTCACTGCTCACTGCTCACTGCTCACTGTCAGACCAGCCGCTTGACCACGTCGAGGAGGTCGTCGGGGTTGATGGGCTTGGTGAGAAAATCGTTGAAGCCCGAGCTGAGGGCGCGCGTGCGGTCGTCGAACATCGAGAAGCCGGTCACGGCGATGAGCGGCACGCCGGAGTAGGCGGGCAGCGCGCGCAGCGCCTCGGCCAGCTCGTAGCCGTTCATCCCCGGCATCCCGATGTCGGAGATAACGACGTCGAAACGGTCTGCGCGCGCCACGTCGAATGCTTCGGCGGCGCTGAACGCCGTGACCACGTCGTAGCCGGCGTAGCGCATGAGCATGCCGATCATCTCGGTGACGTCGGGCGCGTCGTCAACGACGAGTGCGCGGAGCCTGTCCCCTTGCGCCGCCGCATCACCGCCCACGTGGGGCAAGGCGGCGGCCCGGTTGTCGAAGTCGCCGGACATCCATTGGCCGGTGTTGCTCGTGGCGGCGGAAAACGGGACGGCGTGTGTCGCGTGTGTCGTGTGCATCACTGGTCGAAATACCTCGGGCCGCGGCTCGCGGAAGCCGCAGGGCCTGTTCGAGTTCAAATTCGCCGGAGAGACTTTGCAGAGACCTCGGGGGCCGATGCGAGAAGCTCGCAGGTCGGCTCCCACGGTCTCGACGAGCGAACAGGAGATATGCTCGCGCGCGCCCTTGCGGCCCCTCACGCTTCGGTCTCTTCCGGGCGCACTTTCTGTTGCAGAAGCTGCTCGATCTCTTCCGCGAGGACGGACGGGTCAACGGGCTTCGGGATGTGCGCGTCAAAGCCCGCGGCGAGCGCCGCCTCGGCGTCCTTCGAGGCGGCATAGCCCGTGAGCGCCACTGCCGGCGTGTCGCTCAAGTGCGGCAAGCGTCGCAGACGCCGGATCAGCTCGTAACCATCAAGGTGCGGGAGACCGATGTCGGAGACGATTATATCAAACCGCGACGACTCGGCAATCCGCAGCGCCTCTTCCGCCGTGGCGCAGGTCGTGGTGCGGTAGCCGCGCGAGCCGAAGACCACGCGCAGCATGTCGAGCGTGTCGCGCGAGTCTTCGACGAGGAGCACGTGGCACGACTCGCCGACCTCGCACGACGACGCCTCCTCATCCTCCTCCGAAGCGCGCTCGGCGGGCGGCGCGCCTTCAGTGGGCGCGTGCTGCAGAAGCGGCAGCGAGACGGCGAAGCGGCTGCCGCGCCCCTCGCCCTCGCTCGCGGCTCCCACGGTTCCGCCGTGCGCCTCGACGAAGCTCTTGACGAGCGCGAGGCCGATGCCGAGTCCGCCGTGCGAGCGCGTGGTCGAGCCGTCCGCCTGCCGGAAACGCTCGAAGACGTGCGGGAGAAATTCCGGCGGGATGCCCTGCCCCTCGTCCGAGACTTCGACGCGCGCCGAGGCATCGTCGGCGCGCCACTCGATGCGCACGCGCCCGCCCTGCGGCGAGAACTTGACGGCGTTGTTGAGGAGGTTCCAGAAGACCTGCACGAGGCGCGTGCGGTCGCCGGAGACGCTGAAGGGCGCGTCCCCTTCGCTCGCCGCGATATCGAACGAGACGCCGCGCGCCTCGGCCAGCGGGCGCGTGGTCTCGACGGCCTCGCGCACGACCGAGCCCAAGTCCACCGCCGCGCTCTCGATGCGCATCTTGCCGCTGAGGATGGAGGACATGTCGAGCAGGTCGTTGATGAGGCGCGAGAGCGCCTGCGAGTTCTTGTCAATCACGCGCAGGCCATGCGCGGTGTCCGGCGCGTTGATGTGTCCGCTGCGGAGCATGTGCGTCCAGCCGATGATCGGCGTGAGCGGCGTGCGCAGCTCGTGCGAGAGCGTGGCGAGGAACTCGTCTTTGGCGCGGTTGACCTCGCGCGCGCGACCATAGAGCCGCGCGTTGTCAATGGCGAGGGCGGCGAGGCGCGCCAGCTCTTCGGCGAAGGAGACTTCGGTCGGCGTGTGGGCGCGCGCCGCACGGGTGAGCGCGAAGCTGAGCGCGCCGATGGCCCGCCCGCGCGTGACGAGCGGGACGATGATGAAGGATTTGAGCCCGAGCCGCAGCAGCACGTCGGCGTGCTCGGTGTCGCGCGCGAGCCCGCGCAGACTCTCCTCCGTCACGAGCGGCGTGATCTCGGTGCGGCCCGTGCGCAGGGCTTTGGCGACGCCATGGCCCGCGGCGCCGGGGTCGGGCGGAAAGCGGCGCAGCTCGGCGGTCAGCTCTTCCTTCGAGGGGTCGCGGTGGGCGGTCGCCACGCGGCGGATGGAGGCGTCGTCTTCGACGACGTCAATGACGCAATAGTCGCCCAGCGCCGCCACGCCGAGGCGCGCGAGGCGCGCGAGCGTCGCTTCATAGTCGAGCGAGGAGGCCAGAAGCGCGCCCGCCTCGGCGAGGAAGCGGAGGCGCTCTTCGGCCTGCTTCTGGTCGTGGATGTCCGTGCCCGTGCCGAACCACTTGACGATGCGCCCCCCGGCGTCGCGCAAAGGCTCGGCGCGACCGAGGTGCCAGCGGTACTCTGCATCGGAAGCGCGGCGGAAGCGGTACTCGATGCGGTAGGGCTCGCCCGTCTCGATGCTCGTCGCCCAAGTCCGCAGCGCGTGCTCCACGTCGTTGGGGTGCAGCACGGGCTGCCAGCCCCACCCGCGCGTCTCCTCGAAAGTCTTCCCCGTGTACTCGAACCAGCGCCGGTTGTAGTAGTCGAAGTAGCCGTCCGGGCGCGCCGTCCAGACGATCTGCGGCATGGCGTCGGCCAGCGCGCGGTAGCGCCGCTCGCTCTCGCGGATCTCCTCTTCGGCGCGCTCGCGCGCGGTGATGTCCATCGTCACGCCGCGCATCCCGACGGGCTCGCCCCGCTGGTCCCGGATGACGACGGACTGGGTCTCGACGGGGATGACGCGCCCGTCCTTCGTCACCCAGCGGAAACGGTTCGTGCCGCCCAGACCGCTCTCGAACTTCCGGCGGGCCTCGGCGGCGGCGTGCTCGCGGTCTTCCGGATGGACGATTGAGAGCCAGAAGTTCGGCGTCGAGACCCATTCTCCGACCGTGTAGCCGAGCATCTCCTCGACGTAGTCGCTGACGAAATCTATCCGCTGGTTGGCGGCGTCGGGCACGCCCCACGCCTCCCACACGACGCCGGGGACGTTGCCCACGATATCGCGCAGTCGCCGCCGCTCGCCCTCGATCTGCGCGCCGAGTTGCTCGCGCTCGACCTCGGCGCGCGTGCGCTCCGTCACGTCGCGCGCAACGCCGGTGAAGAAGTGTCTGCCGTTCCGGACGAACTCGGCGAAGGAGACTTCGAGCGGGATTTCCCGACCGTCCTTGTGCAGGCCCGGCACCCTCACCGATTCCCATGAGATGTGCCTGCGGCCCGTTTCGACGTACCTGCCGAGCGCCTCTTCGTGGACGCGCCGGAGGTAGTCGGGCATCAGCATGGTGAGCTGCTGGCCGTCCATCTCCGCGCGCGCGTGCCCGAAGATTTTCTCGGCGGCGGAGTTCGTAAACAGCATCCGGCTCTCTTCGTCAATCGTGATGATGGCATCGGACGCGGTCTCGGCGATGGCGAGGAGTCGTTCCTCGCTCTCGCGCCGCGCCTCCTCGGCCTGCCGCCGCGCGGTGACGTCGCGCGTGAAGCAGCGCGTGTGGATGAACTCGCCGTCGTCGCCCCACATCACGTTCGAGTTGATCTGCACATAGCGAGCCGAGCCGTCCTTCGCGCGGAGCCGCGCGTCGTATTCGTGCAGCGCTTCATTGCGCGTCAGCCGGTCGAGGATGTCGTCAATGATGGGGCGGTCGGCGTGGAACTCGACGATGTTGTGGCCGATATATTCTTCGGCGTCGTAGCCGAGCATCTCCAACTCGGCGCGGTTGGCCCACAGGATCGTCCCGTCCGCCCCGACCCAGTGGAGCCCGACGGTGGCGTTCTCGACGAAGTCCGTGAGCTCGCGCTCGCGCCTCTGGAGCGCCGCCTCGCTCTTCCGCCGCTCGGTGATGTCGTGGAAGACGAGGACGACGCCGACGACATGCCCGCCCTCGTCGCTGATGGGCGCGCCGCTGTCGTCAATGGGTATCTCTCTGCCGTCTTTCGCGAGCAGGACGGTGTGGTTGGCGAGTCCCACGGCCCCGCCTTCGCGCAGCACCTTCGCGACGGGGCTCTCGACGACGGCGCGCGTCTTTTCGTTGACGATCCTGAAGACCTCGGAGAGGTCGCAGCCACGCGCCTCATCATCAGTCCAGCCGGTCAGCTTCTCGGCCACCGCGTTGAGGAAGAGGACGCGTCCCTCAACGTCGGTCGTGATGACGGCATCGCCGATGCTCTTGAGCGTGGTGGCGAGCGACTCCTCGCTCCGGCGCGCCACCTCTTCCGAGCGGCGGCCCTGCTCCGAGAGGTAGACGAAGAGGAGCGCCACCGAGACGAAGAGGAGCGTCTGGACGACTAAAGTGAGTTCGAGCGAGGGAAAGCCGTAAGGAGAGAAGAAGCGGAAATTGCCGACGACCGCCGAGAGCGCGATGGCGAGGAGGCCCGGCCCGAGCCCCCCGCGCCGCGCGCTCAGGAAAACGGCGGCGAAGTAGAAGACGAAAACGACGCCCATGCTCCCCGCGCCGACCGCCGCGTAGAGCGCGTAGGTGAGCATCGTCGCCGCCGCGACTGCCGCGAGGGCGAGCGCGTAGCGCGACCACACGGCTCCGCGCGCCGAAGTCCCGGCTGAACGTTCTTGAGGGCGAGGGATCGTGTTTGCCGGTCGGGACATCGCGCTTCCCTTTACTCGATTTTGACGGTTAAAACCTCGTCGGGCCGGAGCCCTTAGGTCAGGCGATCTGGCCGGCCTGCTGGCCGCGGAACAAAAGAGCGTTTGAGAACATCCAGACAGACGCGTGGGCCGCGAGACGCCGCTCGCCGGGGCCTCGGCGGAAACCCTTCACCCTGATGCTTCTCAGCCTCCGCCGGTCCCTGCGGACAATCTTCTCCCGCCGCCGGAGATTCGATGTGGTTAAGTAGGTCAGCTCCCGTGAAAAAACTTACTGCTTCGGGCATGCCAAAGTCAAGATGCTCGGCAAAAACGGGTGACGGGTGTTAGGTGTCGGGTATCGCTCAAAGCTATCATGCCTTCGCCGACACTTGAAACCCGACTCCAGACCCGTTTTTTATGTATCCGTCCGGCAATCTTTTCATCGAAGCCCCGCACGGGCGCATCGAGGCGATTCTGAAGGAGCCGCGCGTCGAAGGCGGCGCGTCGCCGCGCGGCGTCGCGCTGGTCCTGCACCCGCACCCCCTGCACGGCGGGACGATGCACAACAAGGTAGTCTTCCGCGCCGCGCGCGGCCTGAACGACGCCGGGCTCGTCACGCTCCGCTTCAACTTCCGCGGCGTCGGGCACTCGACCGGCGAGCACGACCACGCGCGCGGCGGCGAGCAGCAGGACGCGCTCCTCGCGCTCGATTACCTCGCGGAGAAGTATCCGCACCTCCCCGTCACGATTGCCGGATTCTCCTTTGGCGCGCGCGTCGGCCTCGATGTCGGCACGCGGGACGCGCGCGTTTGCCGCCTCGTCGGCATCGGCACGCCCGTCGGCATGAGTGAGAGGGACTACGACTTCTCCTTTCTCCGCGAGTGCCGCAAGCCCCTCCTCCTCGTCCACGGCGAGCACGACGAGTTCGCCACTCCCGACGCCGTCCGCGCGCTCGCCTCCCAACTCCCCCCTGAAGCACGCGTCCGCGTCCACGTCATCCACGGCGCGGGTCACTTCTTCGACGACCAGTTGGAAGAGCTGCGCCGCGTCATCGCGGAGTGGGCGAGCGAATAAATAGAGGCCGCAAGCCCGACCGTGAGGGAGGGCGTCCGCAACAGTGAGCAGTAAGCAGTAAGCAGTAAGCAGTGAGCAGTCAAGACCGGTTAGCCGTCTTGACTGCTCACTGCTTACTGCTTACTGCTTACTCTTCGCCCTCCCTTACGGTCGGGCTTGCGGCCTAACTCTCTTCGTACAGCTTATCAATCACGCCCTTGTATTTTTCGTCCACGACGCGGCGTTTGACTTTGAGGGTCGGGGTGAGCTCGCCGCCTTCGATGGTGAGTTCTCTCTCGATGAGCGCGATTTTTTTGACGCGCTCGTATTTCGAGAGTTCGGCGGTGAGTTCGTCCACCTGTCGCTGGAGGAGGTCGAGGATACGCGGGTGGCGGCAGAAGTCGGCGGGGGCTTTGAGGCCGAGGCCCTTGAGCTGGGCGTAGGAGCGGAGCATCTCCCACTCGGGGACGATGAGGGCGGCGGGGAACTTGCGGCCCGCGCCGACCAAGACTACCTGATTGACGAAGCGCGACTCCTTGATGCGCTGCTCGATGGGCTGCGGGGCGACGTACTTGCCGCCCGAAGTTTTGAAGAGCTCCTTCTTGCGGTCGGTGATCGAGAGGAAGCCTGCGGAGTCGAGCGCGCCGATGTCGCCGGTCTTGAACCAGCCGTCGTCGGTGAAGACCTCGCGCGTCGCCTCGGGCTTGTTGTAGTAGCCGAGCATGATGTTGGGGCCGCGCGCCTCGATTTCGCCGTCGGGGGCCGTCCGCACCTCGACGTTTCTGATCGCACGGCCCACCGAGCCCATGCGGTTCTCTTCGACCGTGTTGGAGGCGATGACGGGCGAAGTCTCCGTGAGCCCGTACCCTTGGAGGATGGGGAAGCCCGCGCCCGCGAAGATGTAGCCGATCTCTTCGGGGAGCGCCGCGCCGCCCGAGACGAACAGCCGCACGCGCCCGCCCACGCCCGCGTGCCATTTCGAGAAGACGAGCCGGGTGGCAAGCATGTGTTTGAGTTCGAGCAGCGGCGGCATGGGCTCTGCGTTGAGCTTCAGTCGCGCCCAACTCTTACCCACTTCGACCGCCCACGTGAGGAGCGCCGCCTTCACCTTGCCCCCGGCGGCCCCGCGCTCTTTAATGCGCGCATAGATTTTTTCAAAGAGGCGCGGCACGGCGACGACGATGGTGGGCCGCGCTTCGCGCATGTTGTCGCCGACCTTCTCCAGAGATTCGGCGTAGAAGACGGTCATGCCGTGCGAGATGTACATGTACATCGCCACGCGCTCGAAGACGTGCGAGAGCGGGAGCACGGAGAGCGAGGTGTCGCGCTCGCCGAATTCGAGCCGCTCGCCGCTGTCAATCATGTTCGAGACGAGGTTCGAGTGCGTGAGCATGACGCCTTTGGGCTCGCCCGTCGTCCCCGAAGTGTAGATGATCGTCGCGAGGGCTTGCGGCTCGACCGAGCGCGCCAACTCTTCCGCAAGACCGGGCCGCTCGGCTTCGAGCGCGCCCCCCATCTCTTCGAGCCGCGCGAAGGTCAGAGAGTTCGGCACCACATCCTCATTCTCTTCCGTCTCGAGCATGAGGACGACGTGCGCGAGCGCGGCGCAGCCTTTGATCGCTTCGGCGACACGGTCGAAGGCGGCGCGGTTCTGGATAAAGAGAACGCGCGCGCCGGAGTCTTTGAGGATGTAGCAGACCTGCGGCGGGGCCTGCGTCGGGTAGACTGGCACGTCTATCACGCCCGAGAGCTGGCACGCGGCGTCGGCGAGCGTCCACTCGGGGCAGTTCTCCGAAAGAATCGCGACGCGCTCGCCGTGGCCGACGCCGAGCGCATGGAGGCCGAGCGCGACACGGCGCGCGCGCCGCAGGAACTCGTCTGAAGAGATCGAGCGCCATTCGTCGCCGCGCTTGTAGTTGAGCATCCCGGCCTTGGGGTGCTCTCGCGGGACGCGCTCGAAGACCTCGGCGAGCGTGCGCGGCTCGTCCGCGTGGAGCGGGACGCGCGGCGGGTGTGACGAGCGCACCTTCAACTCGCCGGCGGCCTGACTCTGCGCCTGTTCCTTCGAGTCCATCATCTGGCGCTCACCCCGTTGAGGAAGATGTCGAGCACTGCGTCGGCCAGCGGCGCGAGCTTGTAGCGACGCTTCGAGAGAATCCAGTTGGTCGCCATCTCGTCGAGCGCGCCGAAGAGAATCTTGGCGACGAGCTTGGCCTTCAAGTCCGCGCGGAAGACGCCCTCGCGCTGCCCCTCCTCGAAGACCTCGCGGATGAGTCCGAGGTAGGCGGCGAGTCCCGCGGCTGAAAACTCCTCCATGAACTTGGTCGAGCCGCGCAGCTCGACCTGAAAGACGACCGCCAGATCGCGGTCGGCCCCGAGGCGTTCGAGGTGTTGGCGCGCGATGCGCCGGAGCTTCTCTCGCGCGTCCGAGATGCCCGCAAGGCTCTCGCGCCCCTCGGCGACGGCCTCGCTCGTGTTGCGCTCGAAGATCGAGCGCAGGATCTCTTCCTTGCTCTTGAAGTAGAGGTAGACGGTGCCGTCGGCGACGCCGGCGACGCGCGCGATGTCGGCGACCTTCGAGTTGAAGTAGCCGTTACGCGCGAAGACGTGCGTCGCGGCTCTCAGGATGGCCTCGCGCTTGTCGCCCGTTGCCGGGCGCGTCGTCTGGAGGGAACGTGCGGAACGCATAAAGGGGAAATCGGCTCCGTGCTTCGCTGGTGGAAGGCCCGGCGGCTGAATGGTCGTTCATTCAGTGCGGGCGGCTCATAGACTACCCTCGCGCGCGCGTTTCTGCAACGAATGGATGCGTCGGACGCCCTCCTTCACACTCGGACGTCCCTCCCTCACGGTCGGGCTTCCACCCCGCGGCTCTCCGGTTCTTCCGCCGCGCCGTCGCCTTCGGTCAGCAGTCGTCCCCCGCGCGGCTCGATGCGGACGGCCCCGCCGCGCAGGTTGAGGTCGCGCTGCGGGAAGGGAATCTCGATGCCCTCTTCGAGGAAGAGGCGGCGGATGCGGTAGTTGATGTCGCTCCTGATCTGCGGGTGTCGGCGCGGGCGGGCGGTCCAGACGAGCAGGCGGAAGTTGAGAGACGAGTCGCCGAAATCCATGAACTGGACGCTCGGCTTCGGCTCGGGGAGGACGTGGTTGACGCCCTCGGCGGCGCGCAGAAGCGTCCGCGTGACCACGTCCACGTCCGTTTCGTAGGAGACGCCGACCGGAATCGAGATGCGCGAGCGCCTGCCCCGGTAAGACCAGTTGATGAGATTCTGGTTGGTGAGCTTCGAGTTGGGGACGATGACCGAGACGTGGTCGTTGGTCTGCACGATGGTCGTGCGCAGGTTGATCGAGACGACCTTGCCGTCCGTGATCTTGTTGTCCGGCCCGGTCACGCTGATGAAGTCGCCGACGCGCACCGGGCGCTCGAAGAGCAGGAGGAACCCGGCGGCGAGGTCGCCCGCGATGAACTGGAGGCCGAAGCCGATGCCGACCGAGAGCGCCGTGAAGACGACGGCGATGGAAGTGAGGTCGAGGTTGAGCGCGGTCTTGAGCGCGTAGAGCACGCCGACGACGATGATGACGTAGTTGATGAGGCGGAGGATCGTGTACTTGACGCCGGGGTCGAGCTGCGGGTGCGCCGCCATCCTCCGTTCGAGGAACGTGCGGAGGTAGCGCGAGACGACGAGCGCGAGCAGAAAGATAATGAGGCCGAGCGCAAGGTCGGACGCCGAGAAAAGGAAGTTGCCGAGCTTCCAGCGGAAGTTAAGGTAGTAGCGTGCTGGCTCAGTCCAGCGCCACACTCGCTCCAGCACGTTCTCGTCCTGCCGCCAGAGCGCAAAGCCGGGAAGCGCGCAGCACGCCTTCTCCCAGACCCAACACGCGCGCGCCGCCACGACGGCTGCGCCCGACTCGATCAAAGACTCTCCGCTCATCCCTTGCGCCCTCTCGCCTTCCCGCCCGGTCTTTCGCTGCAAACGAACGAAGCCGCCACGTCACACTGGGGTCGGGCGGCTCGCGCGTTCGGAAAAATTTAGTGTGGCGGAGGGGACAGGACTCGAACCTGCAAAGGATTTCTCCCGGTAGTTTTCAAGACTACTGCCTTGCCATTAGGCTACCCCTCCACAGAACCTCGTGACCTTTTACACCTAGAATGTCTCGAACATAATGGAGTGCGTTACAAACACGGCAGAGGACATTATAATCGCTTAACTCTACTCTGCCGCTAACAATATCTCGATAGAGTTGGCGGTTCTGTCTTACCTTTGCTGCTGCTCGACCGCCGCCATGGATATGATTAATCTCCAGCAAAGTAAATTCATCACATCCGCAGTCTGCACACCATTTCCCGCCAAGTAAGTCTATCGCTTTCTCTCTCACCCGCTGGTGCTGCTCGCGCCACTTACGCCTTTCTTCTTCCGGGTCATAATCACTACTTTGTTTGCGGCGTTCGCGATAGACAAGCATGTAATCCCGCATATATTCGCGGTGCTTCTGGCTTCCATTCGGGGTTGCCCGATAACGGTTGTGTTTCTCCGCCACACCACAAGTATAACAAACAAGCCAGCCGTGACCAATTAGGCTACCTCTTCGTCACTGCCCTTTTACCCTTTTCCTTTGTCCTCTAAAAATCTACTTCATCAACTTGCGACGCGAGATGAACTCCGAGAGTTCGCGGTTGAACTCGGCGGGCCTGTCCATCATCAGGAAGTGGCTGGCGCCCTCCCACATCCGGTAGTCGAGTTCGGGCGCGAGCTTGCGGAAGCGCTGCTCGTTGTCCGCGGGCCAGAAGGGCGAGCGCGCGAGGACGGCGAGGACGGGGACTTTGATTTGATCCTCGGTCCAGACCGCGTCGTCGGCCATGCCCTCCATCGCGCTCACGGCGACGTGCTGCGGCGTCGAGAGCATCGCCGCCTTGACCTCGGCGCGCAGGGCCGCTGGCTGCTGCGACGTCATGCCGTCAATCATCTTGCCCGCGATCTCCCTGTAGTTCGCGCCGCGCAAAGGGGCGAGGAACGGCTCCATCGCGGCGCGCGGCGCGAAGGGATAGAGCGCGCCGTCCACGCTGACGAGCGCGAGCGTCTTCTCGGGGTACTTGCGGTAGAACTGACGGACGACGGGCATGCCCATGCTGTGCCCGACGAGCACGGCGCCCGTCGAAGGCCGGGAACTGCATCCGCCAGAAATTGAGGTCGCACGTCCAACCGTGGACGAAGATGAGCGCCTCGCTCCCTTTGCCGTAACTCCGGTAGTGGACGCGCATCGCTTCGAGCTTCGCGAAGCGCTCGACGCCCCGAGGCGCGCCCGGCTTGTCTCGCGGCGGCGCGGCGGCGGCAGCCGGTATTGAGGGGAGCGAGAGCAAAAGAATCGCGCAGGCGAGTCGCAAGGATGCGCGCTTGAGTGTTGTGTTTGAGTGCATGGCTTAATTCGTCGTGCCTTTCCGTGAAATTAATTCTCAGACCTTGAACGTAGATACGCGTGCGGCACGCAGAAGGTTACCGCCGCGGGCGTGAGTGGAGAGAGGAGAGCCGAAACCCGTCTCAAGTCGTCAGCCGCCGATAGATGGCGGGCATGCGTTCGGGCATGTTGAGCACATCATCAATAATCGTATAACCCACTTCGCCGTAGAGGTCACGTATCTCAGGAAAGAAAATTTCTCAGCATCGGTCCCAGTTGCTCGGGCGTCCGCGTCTGACACTCCCAGACCTGAAGCACTTTCCATCCTGCCTGTTCGAGCGCGGCGACATTCCGCTGGTCGCGCTCGACGTTCGAGAGCCTTTTGGCGCGCCAGAATTCGGCGTTCTGTTTTGGCGTCACGTTGCCATAACGGCAGTCGTGCATGTGAAAGAAGCATCCGTGGACGAAGATGATTTTGCGGCGCGAGGGGAATACAAGGTCGGGTTTGCCGGGCAGGTCTTTGCGGTGCAGGCGGTAGCGGTAGCCCATGCGGTGAACCAGCGAGCGCACGACCATCTCGGGCCGCGTATTACGGTTGCGGATGCGCGACATGTTGAAGCTGCGCTGGGCGGGCGTGTGTACGTCCGTCATGGTGCGTGCAGACGCTTCACGGAAGCGATGAAGGAATCGAGATCGAGGATCGTGAGCTTTCTCTGGCCGGGATATTTTTTATGGAGCGGTTTGGGGACGATAAGCGTCACGTTGGCCTGTCGCATCTCTTCAAGCTGTTTGGAGGAGACTCCCTCCTGAAGTGTGAGGATGTGCTTGATGGGGATTCGCGGGGCCTCTTTCGTGACCTGTCGCCACCTGTCTTTGCAGGTCGTCTTCACGCCGATCATCATCAGCTTATGCAGAGGGTAGGCCGGGTCATTGTAGGCGGTCTTATTGGGGATGATTACGTCCGGGCGCGTCTCGTCCACGAGCTGTCGCATCTGGAAAGGGAGACCCGCCGCCGTGAAAAGGTGTTCGACGTGATTTTCCAGCGCGCGCCCGGCGCGCGATCTGCGCGCCTGAAGAATCTTCATCGCCGTCTCGATGAAGTCGTCGAGCGAGGCGAACAGCCGCTGCACTTCGGGTTGAAAGACCTTACGCTCAATCATTTTGAAGAGGCGGAATTCCTCTTTGACGATTTTCAGCAACTGATCGTCCACCGAGACAGAGCCGAATTGCGGAATGCAGTCCAGAATCGCCTCGCGCGTCGCGCGAGGTGAACATCTGCATGCGGAGAGCGGCAGGTGTAACCCGCAGGGAAGATGTTGCTAAATGCGTGGTGGAATGTAAGGAGGAAAGAGTTGAAGAGTCGTTCCAGGTTTTGCCGAGAAGATCGAAAGGACGGCGAGTCGAAGTTTAAGATTTACATCTCCTGCCGCGGCTCCCGAAACTGATCATCTATTTTTTCTATGATGTCCCTGAAGTGCCGGGCGATTTCTTTAGCCTCATCCGCGTCGCGACATTCTTCCGGGACAAAGAAGCTATCTAAAGCATCTTCGCCCTCCGTCAGTGGTACTTCTTCCCCTCTGAACAGTGCCGCAGTTTTCTCATACGCCACGGCTCGGCTCTCCAACGCGTCCAAGAGTTGAAGCACATCAATTGATTCGAGAGTGAAGGTAATCGTTCTCGGCATTTTTTTGCGTCCCCCTACGGTCAGTTCCGAAAAATCTTCTCCCGATGATAAGCCAGAGCCACGGGATCGGGGAGAAACCTTTTCGGCAAGGAAAGCGGCTGCCCGTCAACGTCTATTAGAGCCACTTGGTGCAGCCGCCCGGAAGCTCTCGCTTTTGCTCGTCCTGAAATTAGCACGTTGAAAGATTCATTGACTGTGAGGAGACCGCGGTCAAACGCGCGGTCGTGTATGGCGCAGAGCGCCAGACCATTGCGCGGGTCTGCGCGACGAGCGACGCTACTCCTCCACGGAATGATGTGGCTAGCGCTCAGTAACTCAAGCAGGTCAAGGCGGCAGATTGCGCAGCGATACTCGTAGCTGGCAAGAACCGCGTTACGAAAGAAATTCTGCACGAGTCTGACCCGAACAAGGCGCGTGCTTTCGGTCGGCCTCGAACGCAAGAGCGTTTCATCCCACTGTTCCGACGGAGAGCCACCCGTAAAATCGGCAAGGATGCGGCTATATGCCTGTTGACTCTCGTATGCCAGCAGCTCTGGGTTCGCGATGAACTCGTCCCAAACTGCACGATCTGCGCGGCTGGCATTACTCAATCCACGAACATTTCTCGACTGATGTAACGGGTCGAAGCTCGCAAAGTTCACCGCCTTCATCGCCACGGCACTGGCGGTCCGATTGAGTTTTTGAGCGAGTGCAACGATTTCAGGGTTATTACGGTGGAGCCGTCCGAAAGGTGTGCGGCAGTACAAGTTGAAGGTAAGGAGAAGTTCGTCTCTCGTCCAGCCTTTGCGAGTCAATGTCTGCACTCCTATTGCTATTCGGGTCTGCGTTGTTATGTCGTTAATCTACGGTAGATCGCTGGCATCCGCTCGGGCAGTGATAGCACATCATCAATAATCGTGTAGCCGACTTCGCCGTAGAGGTCTTTGAGTTCGGCTTCGGAGTCGCGGTCAATGGTGATGCAGAAGGGGGTGATGCCTTCGAGGCGTGACTGACGGAGCGCCTCGCGGGTGTCTTCGCGGGCGTAGCGGGCGTCGCCGTAGTCGTGGTCGTAGGGCCGCCCGTCGGAGAGGACGATGAGGAGGCGCGTGCGCGCTTCCTGACGGCGGAGCTTGGCGGCGGCGTGGCGGATGGCCGCGCCCAATCTCGTGTTGTTCTGGTAGTTGATGCCGCCGATGCGCCGCTCGACCTCTTCGTCGTAGCGCTCGTCGAAATCCTTGACGACGTAAAACTTGACGTTGCGGCGGCCCTCGCTCGTGAAGCCGTAGATCGAATAGGGATCGCCCACGGCTTCGAGCGCCTCGCTCATCAGCACCAAGCCCTCCTTCTCGATCTCGATGATGCGGCGACCGGGGTGCGTGTAGGGCTGGAGCGGGTGCCGACCGATGGTGCGGGCGGTCGAGCTGGACTGGTCGAGCAGAAACGAGACGGCCACGTCGCGCTCGCGCCGCAGCCGCTTCGTGTAGAGCCGTTCGGACTGCCGACCGTCGGCGCGGCGGTCAATGACGAAATCAATGAGGGCATTCAAGTCGTAGTCGTCGCCGTCAAGCTCGTTCCAGACACGCTTGAGGCTCTCGGGCCTCATCAACTGAAATTGATGCCGGATCGAGGAGATAACGCCGCGATAGCGCGAGCGCGTCAACTCGACGAACGAGCGCTCGCCGCGGCGCACGCGCTTTTCGACAACGCGGCACCAGCCGACGCGCGTGTCCGAGAGGTCTCTGTCCCATTCGTCATACTCGAAGGCCGTCTCGTCCGGCTCCAGCGTCTGCTCCGCCGACTCGCTCGAAGTCCAACGCTCAGCGCCCGTGAAGGACTCCTCGCCCTCGGTCTGCGACTCAAGCCCCGCCCATGCGTTGAAGAGGTCGCGCGCGTCGCGCCGCCCGTCGCCCTCGCGCCTCTCGCCGTCGGGTCGCTCGTCCGGCTCCTCTTCGCGCTCGCGCGGCAGGTTCGACTGCGCGCGTCCGTCCTCCGCCTCCGCGCCCTCCTCCTGCGTTTGAGATTGCCGCTCACTGCTCTCGGGCACGACCGACTGGAAGAGCGTGTAGACGCGGCTCGTCGCCATGAGGGTGTCGGCGACCGAAGAGCGCGCGCCCGCGAGATAGTCCGAGACGATTGATTCGAGCTCGGAGACGATCTGGCCGTAGGCAGAGCGCGCGTCGTCGAGCGCGCCGCCGCAGAGCGTGATCTGGAACAAAAGCTCGAAGGGCACGAGCGTCAGGGCCACACCCGCGATGCGCGGACGCCCCCCCCGCAGGTGCTCGCGCACGAGGTCGAGGTCGCGCCCGAGGCCGCGGTAAGCGTGGCGCAGGCGGCGGTCAATGCGCCCGTTCTCCAGCGTGCCGAAGATGCGCGCCGCGAGGACATTCTGCGGGAAGAGCGCGAGCACGGCGCGGTAGTCGCCGTCGGCGGGGAGTGTGGGCCGCGACTCGCTCTGTCTGCGCGCCTCCTCTGCGGGCGGGAGCGCGCGCTCGCCGCGCTCAATGTCGTTGATATAGCCGTCGAGCGCGAAGGCGTCGAGCGCGTCAACGTTCTCCGGCGAGTAGAGTTCGCCGATTGACTGATAGGCCGCGCGGAGGTCTGCGGTGGCGCGCTCGTGCGTGCCAAACTCGATCTGCCCGGCGGCGTGCGCCGCCAGAACTTTGTAGAGGCGGAAGTCGAGGTCGTCCGAGCCGAACTCGGAGACGGTCGAAGGCAGGTGAATCGTGCGCCCGTCGCCGATGCGCGCCTCGTCGGGGACGGCGGCGAGCGGAGCCACTTCGACGGCGCGGCCCGTCAAAGCCTCGACGTAGAGCCGCAGGGTCTGCGCCACCTCTTCGAGCGCGAGTCCCGCTCCGCCGCTCCGCAACTGCTCCTGACTCCGGCGCGTCTCGAGCGCGTAATAGCCCCGGCGCGCGCGGGCCGTCGCCCCCGCGTTCGCGAGTCCCTCGGCGGCCCACCGCTCGAACTGCTCGATGGTCGTCGTGCGCAGCGCCAGCGGGGCCGCGCGGAAACACGAGATCGCCGCCTCCGCGTCAACGCGCGCCACCTCGCGCACCGAGGCGAGCACGCGCCGCACGACCCCCGCGACGTGTCCACGCTCGGCGCGGCCCTGCCGCATCGAGCGGAAGAACGAAGGACTCGTCCGCGCCAGCGCCACCAGTCCCGCGTTGCTGTGCTCGGCCACGGCGTGCAAAAGCCCCGCCCAGTCGTCGAAAACTTCGGGCAACACCCGCAGCACCTCGCCGCCCGCGACTGTCGAGTGCAGCGCCGCCGCCCCGCCGCGCCCCAAAAATTCTCTGGCGTGCCGGAACAGTCGGAGCGAAGCCTCCGCGCTTAAACCTTCCAACGCGGCGGGCAGCGCCGCCCACAAGTCCGCCGCGATGCCGCCCGCGCGCAGAGCAAACTCCCGCGCCGTCTCGACCGCCTCGCGCCCGACCTCCGCAGATACACGCACGACGCTTTGACTCTCACGCGCCGCGCCCTCTTCGTCCATGCTCTCCGCGCTCCGCTCCTCGACGGAAACGCCCGTCGTCGGGGTGCGCGCGTCCGAGTCGGCGAGCCGCTCGAAGACGCGCGGCGTCGCCGCGACGAAGTCCGCGCTGTGCCGAGCCGAGCGGCGCGCGACCTCCAACGCGACCTCGAAGACCGCGCCGAGCAGCTCAGCGTCCCCCACGGCGCGCGCCACCTCCGGCGCACGCTTGTAGGTTTCGAGCGCGACCGAAGTCGAGAGCGACAACTGCCGCCCGCAGACCTCGAACAGAAGCAGGCGCGCCCCGCGCGGCACCTCGCGCAGACCCTCGACGCCCTCCGCGAAGAACCCCGCGCCCGTCTCCGCGTCGGCCATCGCCAGACGCCGCCCCATCTCGCCCCACGCGCGCAACTCCTCGGCGTCGAGCACCTGCGCGGCCTCCGGCACGACCCGCAAAAAATCCACGCCCGCGCGTAAGGAAACACCCGCCAATCCCGCCGTCACCTCCAGCGCCGCGCGCGCCACGTCGCCCGGCAGCTTCCCGATTTCGCGCGCCAGCCCCGCAATCGTCCGCCGCTCCGAGGCCGAGCTGACCGAGCGCAGACGCTCGCGCAGGGCCTTCTCCAAAGGCTCTGCCCCTGCTTCGGTCTCGCATCCCTCGACTTTCGGGTCGAAACCTTTATCCTCGTCTTGCCTGCTCATCGGAATATTGTGCCGCGCCCTAAAGCGGCCCCGACCTTGAAGCCTCCTTGCCGTCTCAAATCACCGTCGTCACGATCTCGCGGATGCTGCGCTGGAGTTCGCGGTCGTCGGTGATGGGTGAGCAGAGCGCGACTTCGGCGGCGGCGATGGGGGCGATGCCGCGGGCGATGAGTTGGGCGGCATAGATGAGGAGGCGCGTCGAGACGCCTTCTTCGAGGCCGTGGCCGCGCAGGTTTCTGACCTTCTGGCCGATGAGCACGAGGTCGCGCGCGCTCTGGAGGTCAACGCCGCCTTCGCGGGCCACGATCTCGGCTTCGAGGTCGGCGGGCGGGTAGTCGAACTCAAGCGCGACGAAGCGCTGGCGCGTGGATTGTTTGAGGTCTTTAAGAATTGATTGATAGCCGGGATTGTAAGAGACGACGAGCATGAAGTCGGGCATCGCGTCGAGGATGGTGCCGCGCTTCTCGATGGGGAGGCGTCGGCGGTCGTCGGTCAAAGGGTGGATGATGACGACGGTGTCTTTGCGCGCTTCGACCACTTCGTCGAGGTAGCAGATCGCGCCGCCGCGCACGGCGGCAGTGAGCGGCCCGTCGTGCCAGACAGTCTCGTTGCCTTCGAGCAGGAAGCGCCCGACGAGGTCTGTGGACGAGAGGTCTTCGTGGCACGCGACGGTGATAAGCGGGCGCTGCAACCGCCACGCCATGTGCTCGACGAAGCGCGTCTTGCCGCAGCCCGTCGGGCCTTTGAGCATGACGGGGAGGCGCGCGGCGTGCGCCGCCTCGAACAACTCGACCTCACCCGCGACCGCGAGGTAAAAGGGCTCGTCCCCGACGGTGTATTCTTCGATGGCTCGTTCCATAATCAAAAACAATAAAGTCCCGAGTCTGGAGTCCGGAGCCAAAGAGCTTCTTTTCTTTCCTGCTCCAGACTCCAGACTCCAGACTCTTCTGAGAGGCTGACGTTCGTCCCCGATTCGGGTATCCTTAAAAGCGCTGAAAAATCAGCGTTGACGATCAAACAAGGCATCTTAGCACCTGCCGCAAAAGGGCGGCAAACGGAAGGAAAAACGGTAAATAGTAAATGGTCAATGGTAAATAGAGACTGTTTTTTACCATTCACCATTGACCATTTACTATTTACCAATCATGAAGATTGCAGTAGCCATGAGCGGCGGCGTTGATTCTTCGGCGGCGGCGGCGATTTTGCGGGAGGCCGGGCACGAGCTGGTCGGCTTCACGATGCAGTTGTGGAATCAGCGGCGGGGCTTGAGCGTGGACGCGGAGGGCGAGCCCATGCCTTCGCGCTGCTGCTCGCTCGACGATGTCTACGACGCGCGGCGTGTGGCCGGGGATTTGGGTTTCCCCTTCTACGTCCTGAACCTCGAACGCGAGTTCGAGCGCGATGTGGTCGAGCCCTTCGTCGCCGCTTACCTCGACGGCGAGACGCCGATTCCGTGCGTGGCGTGCAACAGCCGTTTGAAGTTCGCCTCGCTCGACCGGCTGGCGCAAAGCCTCGGCTGCGAGAAAGTGGCGACGGGCCACTATGCGCGCGTGCAGTTCGACGAAGAGACGGGGCGCTACCGGCTGCTGCGCGGGCGCGACGCGCGCAAGGATCAGACTTATTTCCTCTGGGAGCTGACGCAGGAGCAACTCTCACACGCGCTCTTTCCGCTCGGCGAGATGTCGAAGGGCGAGGTGCGCGGCGCGGCGCGTGAGGCGAGGCTCTCGGTGGCCGAGAAATCAGAGTCGCAGGAAATCTGCTTCGTGCCCGATGGCGACTATGCTGGCTTCATTGACCGCTACCTCGCGGCGGAAGGTAAAGAAGACCTCGCGCCGGGCCGGGGCGAGATCGTCAACACCGGCGGCGAGCGCGTAGGCGAACACGGCGGCATCCACCGCTACACCGTCGGGCAGCGACGCGGCATCGGCATCTCGAATCCGCTGCCGCTCTACGTCGTGCGCGTTGACGCCGCCGAGAACCGCGTCGTCGTGGGCGGAGAGGACGAGCTTCTCAGCGCGGAGTTCACGGCGGCGGGCGTCAACTGGGTCGCCTTCGACGAGCCCGAAGGCGCAGTGCGCGCCGACGTCCGCGTCCGCTACCGGCATGCTGAAAGTCCCGCCACCGTCGAGCCGCTCGGGGGTGGCCGCGTCCGCGTCCGCTTCGACGAGCCGCAGCGCGCCATCACGCCCGGACAGGCGACCGTCTTTTATCGCGGCGAAGAGGTCTTGGGCGGCGGGTGGATTGTGAAAGAGAGTAAGCAGTGAGCAGTAAGCAGCAGTAAGCAGTGAAGGATGAGAGGCGGACGGATTGGAAACGGCGTCCGCCTTTTGTTCTCTAAAAACCTTTTAGCCTTGCATCGCGTAACTACAACGGCCTCCCCGCAAGAAGGGTAATAGTCTAAATTCCAACAGTTTCGGTCGAAATACTCGGGTCAAAATATTTATGGCAATGTCACGTGGACGCAAAGTAGCTTTAATCATCGGCGGCATCCTTTTGGCGCTCGTCGTGCTGGTGGTCGGCGTCGTCGCCCTGCTCGTCATGTCGTTCAGGGACGAGCCGGACATTCGGGACAAGAGCGTGCTGGTTCTGAAGGTCGAAGGCGCGCTGCCCGACTATACGAACGCCGACCCCGTGGCCGCGCGCTTCTTCGGCGGCGACACGAACTCGCTCTCGAACCTGCTCGCGCAGCTCCGCAAGGCGAAGGCCGACAAGCGCATCGGCGCGGTGCTCCTCGACGTCGGCTTCCTCGGCGCGGGGTGGGCCAAGGCCGACGAGATTCGCGACGCGGTCGCCGACTTCCGCGCCTCCGGCAAGCCCATCTACGCCTACATGGAGCTGGGCTCGGACAAGGAGTATTACGTCGCGACCGCCGCCGAGCGCGTCTACATGGCGCCCATCGGCGACCTCTTCATCAACGGGCTCGCCGCCGAGGCGATGTTCTTCCGCGGCTCGTTCGACAAGCTCGGCATCGAGTGGGACTCGTACCAGATCGGCAAGTACAAGAGCGCGCCCGAGCACTTCACGCGCAAAGACATGTCGGAGGGCGAGCGCGAGAACCTCAACTCGCTCCTCGACGAGATTTTCAACCGCTATGTCCAGCGGGTCGCCGAGGCGCGCGGCAAGTCAATCGAAGACGTGCGCGCGCTTATTGACAACGCGCCGCACAACGCGCACGAGGCGCTCGCCGCCGGGATGATTGACGGCGCAGAGTACCGTGAGGACATCGAGAAGGAACTCAAGAAGCGGCTCGGCTACAAGGACGACGAGAAGCTGCGCAAGGTCTCGGCGGGCGAGTATCGCCGCGTCACGCCCGAGTCGCTCGGACTCAATCAGGGCGAGCGCATCGCGGTCATCTTCGCCGCCGGTCCCATCGGTCAGGGCTCATCGAGCGACGGCTCGTTCGGCGGCGAGCAGAGCATCGGCTCAGACACCGTCGTCAAGGCCATCAACGACGCGCGAGACGATAAAGGCGTCAAGGCCATCGTGCTCCGCGTGGACAGCCCCGGCGGCTCGATCTACCCCTCGGACTTCATCTGGAAGGCGGTCGAGGAGGCGAAGCAGAAAAAGCCCGTCGTCGTCTCGATGAGTGATGTCGCGGCCTCTGGCGGCTACTACATCTCGATGGGCGCGAGCAAGATTGTCGCCGAGCCTCTGACGCTCACCGGCTCGATCGGCATCTACGCCTACAAGCCGGTGATGACGGGCTTCTACGACTGGATCGGCGTGACCAGCGAGTACGTCCTGCGCGGCAAGAACGCGGGCCTCTTCCGCGAGACCGCGAAGTTTACGCCCGACGAACGCGCCCGCTTCGAGGCGATGCTCAAGCACTCCTACTTCGACGAGTTTTTGAAGAAGGCGGGCGCGGGCCGCAAGCGCGACCCCGAGTACATCCATTCGGTCGGCGAAGGGCACGTGTGGACGGGCGCGCAGGCCAAAGAGCGCGGGCTGATTGACGAGTTCGGCGGCCTCGAACGCGCCGTCGAAGTCGCCAAAGAGCTGGCTGGCATTCCCGCCGACAAGGGCGTCCGGCGCGTCGTCTACCCCGCGCCGCGCAACTTCTTCCAGCAGATGTTCGGCGGCGGCGATGAAGGCAACGCGAGCGTCAAGGCGCGCCAGCAGCAGGAGGCCTTCATCAACGCCGCGCCCAAGGAGACGCGCCGCGCCCTGCGCTACGCCGCGATGTTCGAGCGCATGAAGGCGGGCGAGGCGCTCTTGATCCTGCCGTTCGATTTGAAAATAGATTAAAGCCGAAAGCAGTAAAAAGCGCCCTCAGGCGCGGAAGAATTTAGCCCACGGCGCGCGCCGTGGGAACGAGCACCAACAAAACATAGAAAGCCCCGGAGGGGCGAAAGATATTCAAGCTCGAGCACCAACGCCGCTTGGATTTCTTTCGCCCCTCCGGGGCTTAATTTTCTACTGCGCCTGTGACCCACGGCGCGCGCCGTGGGCTAAATTCTTCCGCGCCTGACGGCGCTTTCATGTCGGGATAACTTTCATCCTTG
The DNA here is from genome assembly GCA_020199995.1 of Acidobacteriota bacterium. Lineage (GTDB taxonomy): Bacteria > Acidobacteriota > Blastocatellia > Pyrinomonadales > Pyrinomonadaceae > JAIVJM01. The sequence goes on from JAIVJM010000015.1 coordinate 35,448, forward strand.
ACGCCTTACTGCTCACTGCTCACCGCTTACTGCTCACTGCTTCCTACCTTCTATCTTCTCCAAGCCCCCCATGTACGGGCGCAGCGCTTCGGGGATCAGGACCGTGCCGTCGGGCTGCTGGTAGTTTTCGAGAATCGCGAGCCATGTCCGACCGACGGCGAGCCCCGAGCCGTTGATCGTGTGGACGTACTCGGGCTTCGCACCGCCGCCGCGCCGGAAGCGTATCTGCGCGCGCCGCGCCTGAAACGACTCGAAGTTGGTGCACGAAGAGATTTCGCGGAAAGTGTTCTGCGAGGGCAGCCACACCTCGATGTCGTAAGTCTTCGCCCCGCCGAAGCCCATGTCGCCGGTCGAGAGCGTGACGACGCGGTAGTGCAGACCCAGACGTTGGAGAATCGTCTCGGCGTCGCGCGTCAGGGCGTCCAGCTCTTCGTAAGAGCTTTCGGGAAGCGCGAGCTTCACCAGTTCCACCTTGTCGAACTGGTGCTGGCGGATGACGCCGCGCGTGTCGCGACCGTAGGAGCCCGCCTCGGAGCGGAAGCAGGGCGTGTAGGAGACGAAACGCATCGGCAAATCCGAGGCCTCGAGAATCTCTCCGCGGTGGATGTTGGTGACGGGCACTTCCGCCGTCGGGATGAGATAGAGGCCGCGCTCGTCCGTGAGCTTGAAGAGGTCTTCCTCGAACTTCGGCAGTTGCCCCGTGCCGAAGAGCGAGTCGCGGTTGACGATGAAGGGCGGCAGCGTCTCTTCGTAGCCGTGCTCGCTGGTATGTATGTCGAGCATCAAGTTGATGAGCGCGCGCTCCAGACGCGCGCCCGCGCCCTTGAGGATGGCGAAGCGCGCGCTCGCGATCTTCGCCGCGCGTTCGAGGTCGAGGATGCCGAGCCGCGTGCCGAGGTCTACGTGATCCTGCGGCTCGAAGTCGAACCGCGGAGCCTCACCTACGCGGCGCGCCTCCACGTTGGCCGCCTCGTCCGCGCCCACGGGCACGCTCTCATGCGGGACATTCGGCAGCGTCGAGAGAAGTTCGCGCATGCTCCGCTCGGCCTCGTCCCTCTCGCGTGTGGCGTCGGCGATCTGCTCTTTTAACCGGGCGACCTGTGTGCGTCGAGCGGCGGCTTCCTCGCTTTGTCCCGACTTCATCAACGCGCCGATCTCTTTGCTCGTTTTGTTAAGTTCGGCGTTGTGGGTGTCGGACTGTGAGATGGCACGGCGCCGCTGGCCGTCGAGCGTCACGAATTCGTCGAGCGCGGAGACGGGAAAGTTACGAGCTTCAAGCGCCGCGCGGACGCGCTCAAGATTCTCGCGGACGTAGTTCAGGTCGAGCATTGGCCGAGAAATTACCTTTACGGATGAAGTGTCTTTAAACTCTTACGCCGGCTCCGCGGAGCCGCTCACACGGGGCCGCGCGAAGATTCGGTTGGCCTCTTCCAGCGTCTCTTTCGAGCCGACATCGTACCAGAGGCCCGGCACTTTCCATGTGTAGAAGGGCGTCCGCCGGTACATCCACTGCACGAGGCGGCCCGGCTGATCCGGGTTGTTCCCCTCCGCGATGTACTCGCGGATGTGCGGCAACGCGGACTTCGGATAGTAGTAGAGCGCGATTCCCGTGAGCGTGCTCTTCGGCTCCTTCGGCTTCTCCTCGAAGAAGGTGATGCGCCCGCCCTCGTCCACCTCGATGGCGTTGTACTTTTTGATCTCTTCGAGGTCGCCGACATCGTAGACGGCCAGCACGGGCGCGCGTCTTTCGCGGCAGAACTCGCCGAACTCGCCGAGGCTGTCGCTGAAAAGATTGTCGCCGGCCACGACCACGATGTCGTCCTCTACCTGCGCGCGTGTCAGCACGAGGTGCAGGTCGCCGATGGCCCCGAGCTTATTGGAATCGTCGGTCGAGTGGTCGTTGACGATGGTGAAGCCGACCCCGTCCCGACGGCCGCTGTAGCCGTCCGCCCAGCGCTGGAAGTGTTCGGCGAATTTCGCGTTGGTGACGACGTAGACATGATCTATCTCGCTGATCGGCGCGAGATTGTCCAGGACGTGCTCGATCATCGGTTTGCCGGCCACCGCGAGCAGCGGCTTCGGCTGGTTCAGCGTGAGCGGGTAGAGCCGCGTCGCGTAACCCGCCCCCAGAATGATTAGCTTCATGCTCCTCCTTACGCTGCGCAACTCTCGCCGCTTTTTAAGACTCGCCGGGCGACGGCGCGGCGCGGGGCCCGATAGACGACGGCCCGCTTCGTCCTTTAGTTTTTCGTCGGTTGACCTCTGCCTCATGTTTACATTAAAACTGTCGCGCCGACAAACAGAGCAGTGCCCGAGTGAGCCTTGCTTTCCCGAACGGAGGACGAACAGTTTTGAGTGACGAGTCGAAAACGTTCTCGGGCCGTGCGGCCATCGTGACGGGCGCGACGCGCGGCATCGGTCGCGCCATCGCGCTCGAACTCGCGCGCCGCGGGGCGTCCGTCGCCTTCAACTACGCGCAGAGCGCGGACGCCGCCGAGACGCTCAAGGGCGAGCTCGAAGCCCTCGGCGCGCGGGCCGTCGCCTCGCAGTGCGACGTGGCGAGCACGGATGCCGCCGCCGAGATGGTCAAGCAGACCATGAGCGACTTCGGGCGCATAGATTTCCTCGTCAACAACGCCGGCATCATCCGCGACAACCTGATCCTGCGCATGAAGGAGTCGGACTGGGACGCCGTCATCGACACGAATCTCAAGGGCGCCTGGAATTTTTCGCGCGCTGCGCTCAGGCACATGCTGCGGCAGGAGGGCGGCGGCTCGGTCTTGAACATCGCCTCGATCAGCGGCGTGGTCGGGATGGCGGGGCAGTCGAACTACTCCGCATCGAAGGCCGGGATGATCGGCCTCACCAAAGCGCTGGCGAAGGAGGTGGCGAGCCGCAATGTCTCGGTCAATGCGCTCGCGCTCGGGCTCGTCGCCACCGAGATGTCGCAGTCGCTCGACGAAGGCTACCGGCAGAAACTGCTCGAACAGATTCCCATGAAACGATTCGCCGAACCCTCGGAGGTGGCGCGCATCGCCTGCTTCATGCTCTCCGACGACGCGCGCTATATCACCGGTCAGGTCATTCAGGCCGATGGCGGGTTGGCGATGTAAGAAAGCTTTTAGCTGTGAGCATTTAGCTTTCAGCTCTATTCATCTTCAAGCAAGCAATCTCGACGAATTTCAAAAAATTAAGCTAACTGCTAAGAGCTAAATGCTCACAGCTAAAATGAAGGAGCCCCACCGGTCTTGGGGTAGACCGGCGGGGCAGAACTTTGGGCAGGCTCGGAGATTCAGGGTGGCGTTGACAATTTGCTGGAGATCGTCACATACGGGCGATCCGGCTATAAGGCGGTCGTTTTGGGATGGGCGAAAAAAATAGCAAAATAGCTTGTTCAATCTTCGCAGGAGCTTAAAAATCAAGAATTCGCTCGGGCCCGGAAGACTGAATTAACCCAACCAGCCGCTCGTTTCAATCATCATGAAGCACCGCTAAATTGTCTGCTTCGTAAGTTGTAGGAAATTATACGGATTTTTCGTGACCTGTCAAGCACAAATCGCAAATATTTCTACACAATTTCGTAACAGACTCTAGCCGCAGAAGTAAGTCGCTGAGATTACGCAGGTTACGCCTCTAAGAAAATTCCTCATTCAGGTCTTTAATATCTCTTCGGGCGGCGTGTCGTGGGTTGCGCTCGTGATCGTGTGATTTTTTACGGGTCGGGCGTAGATGTCCGACTCTCCGGCGGGGCGTGTCTTCCAGCGTTTGTGAATCCAGAGCCACTGATCCGGGTAGGCGCGGATGTGCCCCTCGATGGCGGCGGTGAAACGCTCGGTGTTGATCTCCACGTCGCGAGCCGCGTCGCCGGTGCGGACGAGTTCGATGACGGGGCCGCCGTGGAAGACGAAGCGGCGGCGCTTCTCATCCCAGGGTGCGCAGACGGGGATGACCGTGGCGTCCGTGCGCAGGGCGAGCGTCGCCGCGCCGGCGGTCGTGCAGGCGAGGTGCCCGAAGAAAGGGACGAAGACGCCCTCGCGCTCCTGCGTGTTGAGGTCGGCGAGGACGCCGAGCGTGCCGCCCTGCCGCAGCAGTCGCATGGCCGTGCGCGCGGCGGCCTTTTTGTCTATTGGCTGATTGCCGAAGCGCGTCCGCAGGCCCTCGACCAACTCCTCGATACGCGGGTTGTCAATCGGTCGCACGAGGAAGCTGAGCGGCTCGTAGAAGACTGAGTGCGCGAAGCAGAGAATCTCCCACGCGCCGAGGTGTGAGGTGAGGAAGATGACGCCGCGCCCGCGCTCGCGCGCGAGGTCGAGCAGTTTGACGTCCTCGCTGTCGTACTCGACGACGGCGCGCAGGCGCTCGGGCGTCGCGCGTGGGAACTGGCTGACTTCGCCCAACTGCCGGCCCAAACTGACGAAAGAGCCGCGCAGAATTTCCTTCCGCTCCTGCACGCTCTTTTCGGGGAAGGCCAGTTCGAGATTGCGCAGGCCGGTGCGACGAAGGCCTCCCGCAAGCGCGTAGGCGGCATGGCCGATTCCGCGCCCGACGGCGGTGGCGAGCGGCCTCGGCAGCATCCCTAAGCCGGAGAGGAACGCGCGCGCCGCCGCGTACTCGATAAAGATTTGCGCTTTTCCTTTTTTACCCATAGGCGTTGAGACGAGGGCGACAGTGTATCGCGCCGCAAACGGTCAGGCAAACCACTGGCCTTGCGTGCCGGGCACATGCTATAAGCAGAGGCTGGAGGCTGGTGGCTGGAGGCTCGTGAAAGACAAAAACTACTTGCTAGCCTCCAGCCTCTCACCTCCAGCCTTTGCTTATGCCTTCGGGAAAGACACATGACGCGATCACGCTGTTGCTGGCGCCGCCGACGTTCGCGGCGGGGTGGGGCTTGACGGGCGACTGGACGATGGCGACCGCCGCGACATGCGCGATGCTGTTCGGCGGTCTGATGTTCGGCCCCGACCTCGACATTCAGTCGCGGCAGTACACGCGCTGGGGTGTCTTCCGCTTCCTGTGGTTCCCTTACAAGGTGATGTTCCGCCACCGCTCGCGCTGGTCGCACGGGATAATTTTCGGGACGCTGATCCGGGTCGTCTACTTCGCCGCCGTGTTGACGCTCGTGGCGTGGGGCGGCGTCTACCTGCGCGCGGTCTTTCTCTCGGGGGGCACGCCGCCCGGCTGGGGCGACGTGTTACACGCGTGGCGCGTCATCGAAGAGCAGGCCGCTGCCTATGGGGTCGGCGCCGACGTGCTGCTCGCGGTCTTCGCCGGGCTGTGGTGGGGCGCGGCGACGCACACCCTCACGGACGTAGGCTGGTCGGTTGCACGCAAAGGCTCGGAAATCTTTTAAAGGCCGTAGAGGCCGTGAATCGTAAATCGTGAATCGTGACAAGAAAGAATGGGATTTTCTTGTCACGATTCACGATTTACGATTGACGGCCTTTACTGTGTACGTGCGGTCGTGAGGCGGACGGCCTGACGGCGGACGGCGTCGGAGACGTTGCGGTTCTGCGAGATCGTCTTGAGGTCTTTGGTGTAGAGGCGCGTCAGGATTTGCATGGCCGTCCCGAGCGGCGTTCGCGGGTTGCGCGCGAGGTTGTGGATGATGGGGTAGGAGCGCGCCCACGCGCGGCTGAGGCCGATGAGGCGCAGCACCTCGTCCGAGATGGTGCGCATGGCGGCGATGGCCTCGACCTCCTGATCGGTGATGCGCGGGTTGTGGATGACGGCGGTGGCGACCACCTTGTTGGAGTCGCGGATGAGGATGGCGCGGGCCTCGCGGTCGCCCTTCATGGCGAGCTTGATGCGGTCTTTGACCTTCATCAGCATGACGCGGCGGATGAGGGCCACGCGCTTGGGCGCGGCGTCGCCGGCCTCGGCGCTCGCCTCGGAGATGAGTCGTTCGGCGGCGGCGGTGCGCTGCTCGAAGGTCTCCTCGATGAGCTCTTCGAGCCACTCCGAAGGGAGCCACGAATCGTCTATCTCGTCGTCGGAGACTTCGATGTGCTCGGCGATGAGCCACGCGTCCTCGACCGTGAGTCCGTCTTCGGCCCCGACCGACTCAGCCGCCTCGACGAACTCCGCCGCCGCGTCGAGCCCGCGCGCGCGCATCTCCTCGGCGATCTGCTGGACGCCACGCTCCTTCTCGAAGAACTCGCGCTGCGTCTCACGCGCACGCCGCTCGGCCTCCGGGGTGCGCGCCGTGTTGGAGAGCAGCGCCTCGATGATGGCGGGGGCGCGGATCAGTCGTTGCTGGTTGATCGAGATGAGTTCGAGCACCGTGCCGTCGGAGGTGACGCGGGCGAGGGCGGCGATGGCCTCGTCGGGTGTGAGCGCGTTTAAGGCGAGCGCCTCCTGCGTCGCGCGGCCCGAGTCGGGACGTCCGGCGAGGTAGGAGAGGACGGTGGGCGCGGTCTCGCCCGAGGCGGCGACCGCCGAGAGCGCGTCGGGGGGCTGCTCGTCGAGCGTCGCCACTGCCGCGCGCGAGACCTCCGCGTCCTCGCCCGCGCTGAGGGCCACCAGCACCTCGATCATCTCGTCCTGCGGGAGCGGGAGCAAGCCCCGAGCGGCCATCATCCGCGCCTGCTGCGGCGCGCGGCCCGACAGGATGGCCTGAACGATGGGGTTTGTGGATTTGGTGTCGGCAGTCATGAAAGAGTGCGGCGGCGATGCGGGCTGCAAAACCTGTTGGGCGCGGCGGGCGCTTCAGCCTTTAAGCACGATCACGCCTTTGACCTTGCCGTCCGCGCCGAGCAGCGCGCGCAGGCGGACGAGGCCGGAGATTTGTCCGCGCCGCGCCCGCTCGGTGTACATCGGCTCGGGCTTGCGCAGGATGGCCGCCCTCGTCGCAAAGTCGGCGAGACGGAAGGGCCGGGCCTCGAACTTCGGGTCGGCGGCGGCCTCCGCGTAGAGGCGCAGCGTCGCGAGCCACTCCTGCCAGAGTCCCGCGTCCTCGGGGCCGAGGGTGAGGTAGGCTTCGACGCTCTCGGCGAGCGCGCCGGTTTTGGCGGCAAAGCGTGTGCGGCGCGCGGCACTTTCAGCCGCGCTCGACTCGCCGCCGGCGGTGCGCTGGATGTTGAATTCAAAACCGAAGACTCTCGAACGCAATTCCAGCGCGTGTTCCAGAGCCTTGAGGGCCTCGCCGCTCTGACCGGCGCGGGCAAGCGCGATGCCGAAGTAGTGCCACGCGGCGTCGTCATACTTGTCGCTCTCGGCGGCCTTGCGCAGGATTTTGAGAGCGCCCTCGGCGTCGCCCTCTTCCAGCAGCTTTTTGCCTTCGGCGACCTCGGCGCTTAGGAGTCTGAGCGTCGGTTCTTGAGACGCCCCGGCGCCAGACTGCGCCGCGGAGCCGAAAACAGCGGACAAAGTCGCGGCGAGCAGGAACACTTTGATGTTCAGGGGTGCGCGCATGTCGAAGCCTCGTCTAAAAAAATCTCCGCCAAAAAAGCGACGCCGCCGCGTGCGTCGCAAGGACCTCCGGTCAGTAGATGTTAAAGTTGTATTCAAGGATGACGTACTGCGAGACGGGCGCGCCGCCCACCACCGCCGGTCGGAACCTGATCCTGCGCGCCGCCGCGACCGCCCTCTCTGTGAGGCCGTGGCGCAGAGACCTGAGGATGAGGATGTATTTCACTCCGCCGTCGGCGGCCAGCACCGCACGCAGCCTGACGACTCCGGTCTCGCCCGCGTTGCGCGCTTCCTCCGTGAATCCGGGCTCGGGCTTGCTCAGGATGAGTGCCTTGGTCTCGACTTCCGAGTTGCTGAAAATTTTTTCACCCCGCGCGTCCGCCCCACGCGCGTAAAAGCGGAGCGCTTCGAGTTGTCCGAGCACGAACTCGCGGTCGCCCGCGCGCGGCTTGAGGCTGAGATACTTTTCAAAACTGGCGGCGGCCTCCTCGTACCTCTTCCGCGTGCTCTCGCGGGCCGCCTGTCGCTTGCCCTCATCCGGCAACCGAGGGCGCGAGTCGCCGAGGAAAACACCGAAGGGCAGCGCCCTCCGTTCCGGCGGCGTATCGACGAGGAGCGCGAGGGCTCTGCGCATGTGCCAGCGCGCGTCGTTGGGCTTCTTCGCCAACTCCCGTTCGGCCTTCTCCATCTCGCGCGCCGCCTCCAGGCCCTGGCGCTCCGTCTGAATCATGGCGCTCACGGTGTAAGCCACGTAGTCATCTTGATTGCGCACGCGGCGGGTGGCTTGCACGGCCTCCTTCTCCGCCTCCTTTAATTTACCTTGGGTGAAGAGCGTGTAGGCCGCGCCCGCCCGCGCCGCGACGAAGTCGGGACGCAGTTTGAACGCCTGCCTGAAGGCTTTGAGGGCCGCGCCCGCGTCGCCCGCGTCGCCGTGGGCGACGCCGAGCCGGAGCCACGCCTCGGGGTCTTTCGCGCCTTCGCCCGAAACCGCCTGAAGCGAATCCTGAACGGACTTCCGTGTCTCGCCCGGACGGGCAGCAGGCGCAGTAGTCTCCTGCGCGCGTGCGGCAAGGTCCGGCACGAAGACGGAATGACTGGCGTTCACGGGAGACCGGACGCAGAGAACGAGAGCGCCCGTGAACAACAAAGCGAGATATTTAGGATTCATGGGTTTAGAACGCTCCCGGACGCGAAAGGGCGGGAGCTACTGGGCGACAGTCTAGCGGACGCAGGCGGTAAAATGAAAGCGGGGCCGAGCCACCGGCCCCACCCCGCCATAGTAAGGAGCGCCAGCCGCGCGGCGTTCAGACCAACGCGCCGCAGCACTTCTTGTACTTCTTGCCAGAGCCGCACGGGCACGCCTCGTTGCGGCCCACCTTCGGCTGGTCGCGCGTCACGGTCCGGGTGCGCGCGGCCTCTTCGCCAGCGGCAGTCGCGCCCTGATTCGGCCCCGTGAAGGTCATGGACGTGGGGCGGCGCGCGCGTCGCTGGTGCAACTGCTCGGGGGCCTGCTCGGCGACGACCTGAAGGTTGAAGAGCGTGCGGATGGTGTTCGTGTCGACGCGGTCGAGCAGCGCCTGGAACATATCGAAGCTCTCCTTTTTGTATTCGACGAGCGGGTCCTTCTGCCCGTAGCCGACGAGCCCGATGCCCTGCTTGAGGTGGTCAATGGCGAGCAGGTGATCCTTCCACTGCGCGTCGATGATGTTGAGCATGATGATGCGCTCGTAGGTGCGCATCGCCTCTTCGCCGACCTGCGATTCTTTCAGCTCGTACTGGACTTTGACCTTCTCCCAGATGGCCGGCTCGATTTGCTCCGTGCTCATGTTCGAGAAGTCTATCCCTTCGGCGTCGGCGTCGAAGGCGTAGGTCGAGTGGAGCTGGATTTTGAAATTCTCCACGTCCCAGTCGTCGGGTGCGACGTCGGTCGAGATGTACTGCTTGACGAGGTCTGAGAGGAGGTCGCGCGCGACATTGAGGACATACTCGCGTTGGTCTGGCTCTTCCATCAACTGGCGGCGCAGCCCGTAGATGGTCTCGCGCTGCCGGTTCATCACGTCGTCGTACTGGAGGAGGTGTTTTCTGCTCTCGAAGTTGCGCGCCTCGACCGACTTCTGCGCCGACTCGATGCGGCGCGAGACCATCTTCGACTCGATGGCGACGCCCTCCTCCATCCCCAGACGCTGCATCAGCGCCTTGACCTTGTCGCCCGCGAAGATGCGCATGAGGTCGTCTTCCAGAGAGAGGAAGAAGCGCGACGAGCCGGGGTCGCCCTGACGGCCCGAACGACCGCGCAACTGGTTGTCGATGCGCCGCGACTCGTGGCGCTCGGTGCCCATGATGTGCAGGCCGCCTAAAGAGACGACCTCCTTGTGCTCCTCCTCGACGATCTCCTTAGCGCCCTTCAAAGCCTCCTCCCACTCTTCCTCGGTGGCCTCTTCGGGGTCTATCTCCTGCCGCCTCAGCGCCTCGCGCGCGAGGAATTCGGGGTTGCCGCCGAGGAGGATGTCCGTGCCGCGCCCGGCCATGTTGGTCGCAATCGTAATCGCGCCCTTGCGTCCCGCCTGCGCCACAATCTCGGCCTCGCGCTCGTGGTGCTTGGCGTTGAGGACATAGTGATAGTCGGGCACTTCGTCACGCCGCTGGTCGTCGAATTCGAGGAGGCCGCGCTCGTCTTTGTGCCGGATGCCGACCTTGTTCAGGCGGCGCGAGATGAGTTCCGAGTTCTCGACCGAGACCGTGCCGACTAAGACCGGCTGGCCCTTCTCGTGCAGCTCCTTGATCTCCTCGACGACGGCATCCCACTTCTCGGGGAGCGTGCGGTAGATGACGTCGGAGTTGTCCCTGCGAACCATGTCGCGGTGCGTCGGGATGACGGAGACTTCGAGCTTGTAGGTCGAGTCGAACTCGGCGGCCTCGGTCTCGGCGGTTCCGGTCATGCCCGCGAGCTTTTCGTAGAGGCGGAAGTAGTTCTGCAGGGTGATGGTGGCGAGCGTCTGGTTCTCGCGCTCGATCTTGACGCCCTCCTTGGCCTCGACCGCCTGATGCAGTCCATCAGACCAGCGGCGGCCCTTCATCAGTCGGCCCGTGAACTCGTCAACGATGATGACCTCGCCCTCCTGCACGACGTACTGGTGGTCGAGCCGGTAGAGCGTGTGCGCCTTCAAAGCCTGCTCGACGCAGTGGAGCATCTCCATGTTCGAGGGGTCGTAGAGGTTGCCGACGCCGAGGAGGCGCTCGGCCTTGTCCACGCCGTCTTCGGTGAGGACAGCCGAGTGCTGCTTCTCGTCAACGAGGAAGTCGCCGGGGCCGGGCTTGCCTTCTGAATTCAGCTCGGCGCGCTTGAGATGAGGGATGACGGCGTCGGCCTTGTAATACTTGTCGGTCGCCTCGTCCGAAGCGCCCGAGATGATGAGCGGCGTTCTGGCCTCGTCAATCAGAATCGAGTCCACCTCGTCCACGATGGCGTAGTAGTGCGGGCGCTGGACGCAGGTCGCGAGGTCGAACTTCATGTTGTCGCGCAGGTAGTCGAAGCCGAACTCGTTGTTGGTGCCGTAGGTGATGTCGGCGGCGTAGGCGTCCTTGCGTTCCCAGTCGTCGAGGTCGTTGACGATGGCCCCCACGGAGAGGCCGAGGAACTTGTAGATGCGGCCCATCCACTCGGCGTCGCGCGTGGCGAGGTAGTCGTTGACGGTGACGACGTTGACGCCGCGTCCCGTCAAAGCGTTCAGGGTGGCCGGAAGCGTGGCGACGAGCGTCTTGCCTTCGCCCGTTCGCATCTCCGAGATTTTGCCTTCGTGGAGCGAGACGCCGCCGATGAGCTGGACGTCGAAGTGGCGCATCCCGGTGGCGCGCACCGAAGCCTCGCGCGTTAGGGCGAAGACTTCGGGCAGGACTGCGTCGAGCGCCGCCTTTGTCCGCCGCTTGAGTTCCGTGCGGGCGCGCTCGTCTCTCGCCGTCGTGTCGCCGATGGCCCCCATGACCTGCTCGCGAATCTCCGCGATGCGGGCGCGCATCTGGTCGTCGGAAAGCTTCTGGACGGCGGGTTCGAGTTCGTTGACGCGCGCGACGATGGGCGCGAGGCTCTTCAGGTAGCGCTGGTTGCTGCTGCCGAAAACTTTGGTCAGAAATTTATCAATCATGGCTCAAATCCTCAGAAAAAGAAGTCTGGAGTCTGGAGTCCGGAGTCGGGGGCGGGAAAGAAAAGCGGTCTTCCTTTTCCTGCCCCGGACTTCAGACTCCAAAACTCGCGACTCGCGCGTAAGTTAAGCGCAACACGCGATTGTAATGTGAGCGGGGAACGTCAGGCAAGCGAGCGGTTTGCGGTGAGCGCGGCTCGCTCTGGCCCGATGCGCGCTAGTTCGGCGTGATCTGCTTGAGGAGGATGTTGCCCATCGCCTCGCGGGTCGTGTCGAGGTTCATCACGAGCTGCTTGCCGCTCGCGGAAATCTTCATGTTGTTGAGGACGACCGCCTCGTCGTCGCCGCCGCGCTTGAAGAGGCGCGCGAGGTTGACCATCGAGCGGTAGCCGCGCGCCATCTCCACGGCCCGCGCCTCGGTGGGCGCGTCGGCGTGGCTGAGCATCTTGAAACGCTCGCCGTCGAGCGCGAAGTCCAGACGCACGCGCGAGACGCCTTCGAGGAAGTGCAGGGCGCGGCTCTCGTTGAGGGCCGAGACGAAATCCAGCGCGACTTTGCGGAAATTCGGGTCGGCGGCGGACTCGCCCGTGATGACGGCATTCGAGACCGTGCCGTCTTCGTTGCGGTTGGCCTCGACCGTCAACGCGCGCGGCTTGCTCAGGTCGAGCTTGCCGTCGTCCTTGAGCTTCTTCGAGCGGCTGAGGAAGGCTTTGAACGGAGTGGTGTTGACCTTGACGGGCTTCTTCACCGCGGCGCTCACGCCCGCGTCCGGCTTCTGCGCCTGCGCGTCGAGCGCGAGGCCGTCCGCCGGGGCGGGGATGACGCCCAGCGTAAAGACGCCGAGCACCAAATAGATCAACTGGCTCGTGCGTCGCGTCTGCTTCCGCGCCGCGCGCGCGCCCTCAGTCGTGTCGGAAAATTTAGTCGCCATAATCTTGAACTTCGACGCTCGCCCGCTGGCCGCGCCTTCCCGCCCCCCCCCAACTCGGATTACCGCCTGCCCGTCCGAAATTCTACACGATAACCCGGCTCGCGCGTCAGCCGCGGCGGGGTTTGAAACAGACTCACTCGGTCGTCTTGACCTTCGCGAGCATCGCGCCCGCCAGCTCGCGCGACATCTCGAACTTCATCAAGACCTGCTTGCCTTCGAGCGTGACGTTCATGTGGTTGAAAAGCTCGCCCTCGTCCGTCCCCTTCTTGAAGAGGCGCGCGCCCGCGATCATGGCGCTGTAGCCCTTCTGCAACTGCGAGGCGCGGTCTTCGTTGTTGGCCTCGGTGATGACACTGACGACGACGTTCTGCTGGTCGAGCTTGACGGACATGACGAGGTGGCGTGTGTCCGAAAGGAATTTGAGGGTCGTGCTCAGGCTGAGCGCGGTGACCAGCTTCTGCGCCAGCAGATACGCGTCCGGGTCGCCCTTCGGGTCTTTGAAGACGACGTTTTCGAGCGTGCCGTCCTCCTTGAGATCGGCATCAACCGTGACCTCGATAGTATCCTTGAGGTCGAGCTGGCCGCTCGCCAGCATCTCCTTGGCGTCCTTCAAAACGTCCTTGAGCGGGAGGAGGTTGACCTCGTCCGCGGCGGGCGGGCGCGGCGTGTTGTTCTCCTTCGCGATGCGATTCAACTCGTCTTCGGCCTTCTGCTTCTCGGCGTCCACGCCCTTGGCGACTTCAGGGGTTGGCGTTGGCTCCGGCGTAGCCTCGGGCGTCGGCGTCGGAGCGGGCCTCACTCTGCGTGCGCGCGGCTGCCGCATGATGACGGTCGGGGGGGGAGGCTGTACCTGCTGGACGACCATCGCGTCGGGGGCCATCTCGGGGGGCGCGCCGAAGTAATCGGTCGGGTAGTAGAGCGTCTGGTAGGGTTCTTTGACGTTGATGAGCATGGCGCGCTGGCCGATGAGCGTCGGGTCGTAATCCCTGTCGACGAACTTCATGCCGGCGAACGAACCGGCGACGTGGAAGATACTTTGGAGGGCCGGAATGTAGACGACGGCCACGAGCAGCAGCCCGTGCAGCACGACCGAGAGCGCCACGAGGCGCGAGAGCAGCGGCCAGCGCGGCGCTCGGTTAAGCTCGTATCTGTCGAAAAGTTCCGCCATAACCCTCAAGTCCAGCCCGGCACGGCCCCACGCGGCGCGTGCAAGTGCAAAAGTCTTAGACGCTTAACGCGTGCGGTGCGTTGCGAAGCGCCACACAAAAGTTACCATTACGAAGGCGCTTTCCACAAAGTTCGTGGGGTAGAATGTCGCCATATGGCGCGCGCAGGCAAAGGCGGACGCGGCCCCCGTCGGGGCTCGCGCGGAGGCTCGAAGGGGCGTCGGGACGGCGTGCGGGACGGTGTGCGGGCTGAAGGGAATGAGCACGCCGGGCGGGCGGGCGGGGGCGCGGCGGCGCGC
>JAIVJM010000114.1 GCA_020199995.1 Acidobacteriota bacterium
AGCAGCGCCGAACACAGACGAAGCGGCGCACAAGTCGAAGGCGGCGAGACGGCGCGCAGCTTAAACTTCAAACCGGACAACTGATGTGCTACAAAATGCGGACATCTTCACGTGCTACCAACAGCATTTTTTTGATTCGCGCCCGAAACCGGCGCAGGCACTTTGAGGGCTCTCGAAGAAAACCCGCCGCGCCGCGAGCAGCGCGCCGCTTCAGCCAAAAGTTTCCGTGGCGTTGACGCGCTCGAAGGCGCGCTCGCGACCGCCCACACGCACGCGTTCGAGCGGCCAGATGTCAGTCTTGAGGGCTTCGGCGTAGTGCAGCAGCGGCTCGCCCTCGGGGGTCGGGAGGCCGAGCGCCTCCAACATCGTCGAGTCGTAGGACGAAACTTCCGCGCGGCGCAAAGGCCATGGGCGGTGATGAACGCGGCAGCGGTAGAGTCGCTCGCGGGAGGCCGAATAGAGGCAGTAGCGCTCGGTGAGGAAGGAGGCGAGCGAGTCTGGCTCGGAAGGCGCGAGCGGCTCGCCGAATGTCCACTCGGCGTCGAACGAGGCGTGCGGCGCGCCGGAGTGCGTGCGGCGTGAGCCGTAGGTGATGGTTTGTCCCCGCTGGATAAGGCTCAGGCGCGCCTTGAAGTAGGGGAGGTGGAAGAATTGCCGCGCGCCCCACACGGCGGGGGCGCTGTTGGCGTCCATCGACATGAACCACACGCCGGGCACGCCGTCGTAGTGGACGTAGGTGCGGACGTTCAACTCTCGGAAGGTGCTGAGGCCGGGGAAAGGGGGGAGCACAGAGGGGCGCACGCCCCACATCGTGAAGGGCACGATGCCGACCCACGCGCGGCCCTCGAAGGTGTCAATCGAGAGCGGCGGCGGGATGAGCGGGCGCAGGAGTTCCGCCGGGCAGGGCCAGTGCATGAAGAGGAGCTTGCCCCACCACTGCCGCATCAGCGGCAGCCCGCGCGGGCGCTCTCGGATTGAGAGGCGGTCAATGTTCATCTTCTCCAATGACACGGCGCGCGCCGCCTGTTGTTTTGGGCGGGGTGGCCGCGGGGCCTATATTTGACTTATCGTGGGCGGCATCAAATAATGCCTCGCCGTTCGTCGTGTGACAGACCGCGAGTGCCTGTCCTTGCCGACAACGGACGCGCCTTTATTATCATCCGCCGGTGGGAATCGTCACGAACAAAATGAAATTTCTTTGCGCCCTCATCCTCGTCCTGCTCGGCCTTCAACTGTGCGCGCCCGTCGCGCAGGTTCCGCAAGGCAACGCGAAAACCGGGGCCGCGGGCGAGTCCGCCGCTCCGAAAACACCGCACCCGGCCCGCACCGTCATCTGCATTGACCCCGGCCACCCCTCGGAAGTCGCCAGCGGGAGGGGCATGCAGAACGGCACCAACGAGACGCGCGTGGCGTGGGAGGTCGCGCTGCGGCTGAAGGAAGCGCTGGAGTCGGGCGGCTACGAAGTCGTTTTGACGAAGTCGGCTGAGGACGAGCTGGTCAAAAACAGGGATCGCGCTTTCGTCGCCAACCGCGCACGGGCGGCCTTGATGGTTCGCCTGCACTGCGACGCGAGTATCGAAAGCGGCTTCGCCGTCTACTACCCCGACCGGCGCGGGCAGACGAAGGATGGCGCGACCGGCCCTTCCCAGTCGGTCATCGAAGAGAGCCGCCGCGCCGCCGAGGCCGTGCGCGCGGGGATGGCCGAGGGGCTCGCGGGCGCGCTCAAAGATAATGGGGTGCGCACCGACTACCAGACCAAAGTGGGCCGCGAGCAGGGCGGCGCGCTGACGGGCTCGATTCACTCGGAAGTGCCGGTCGTGACCGTCGAGATGGTTGTCCTGAGCGACAGGGATGATGCAGAATTCATCAAGGCCGAAGCGGGACAGCGGAGGATGGCGGCGGCGATTGCCGACGGCATCACGCGCTTCGTCGGCCCCGTGCCCGCCCGCGCACCTCGCAAGCATGAATAGTCTTCTTCGGAAGACACTTTGAGCAAGGATCAACTTCCCCCATGTTGAAACTACATCTCGGATTGAAGCGACTTCTCCCGGCCCTCGCGCTACTGGTCGCCGCGCATCTGGTCGGCCTCGCCGCGCAGGACGCGCAGAGCGCCGTGGCGTGGGAGCGGATGGAGAAGTTCGACTACGCGAAACAGCTCGCCGCGCGCGAACAGTTCGAGCACCTGACGCTCGAAGATTTGGGACGCTTGCGCGGCATCATCTTCGGTCGCCACGGTCGCGTCTTCAAAGACCGCGAGATCAAGAGCTACCTCGAAGAGCAGCCGTGGTTCAAGGCGAACCCGGACTTCAGCAACTCGATGCTCAACGAGACGGAGCGGGCGAACCTCGACCTCATCCGCGAGCTTGAAGCCAGACAGCATGAGAAGATCGAGCCGGGCGACATGCGCTGGTGGCAGACGCGCGCCTTCAACGAGTCGCAGCTCGGCGAACACACCGCCGCCGAGTGGCGCATCCTGCGCGCCGAGATCGAGGCCGTCCACGGTCGCCGCTTCGACGATCAGCCGTGGCTCCAGCAGTATTTCGACGACCGCTACTGGTACAAGGCCGACCCGGCCTTCGACCCGAAGCGTCTGAGCGCGATTGAGCGCCGGAACCTCACGACGATGGACGCCGCGCAGCGCAAGCAGCGCAAAGTCGCGCTCTCGCCCGGCGATATGGAGCACTTCCAGAACAACGCGATCACTGAACAAATGCTCGCGGGCCTGAGCCTCTACGAGCTGCGACTGCTGCGCAACGAGGTCTACGCGCGCCGGGGCCGACAGTTTCGCACCGAATGGCTCTCGCAATACTTCTGGAGCCAGCCGTGGTACGTGGCGCGCGACGAAGCAGGCGAGTCGGAGCTTTCGGAGGTCGAGAAGAAGAACATCGAAACCGTCGTCGCCTTCGAGAAGCAGGTCAAAGACGGGCTCAGCAGCAAGCCGCTCCCGAAGGGTCTGCTCGAAGGCATGTTCCTCGAAGACGCCCGCAAACTCCGGCAGGAGATTTACGCGCGCCACGGCAAGGTCTTCAAAGACAAGTGGCTCCAGAAATACTTCGCCAGCTTCGACTGGTACAAGGCGAACCCGAAGTACACGGACGCCTCGCTCTCAGCCGTCGAGCGGCGGAACATCGCGTCCATCGCGGCCTATGAGAAGAAAGCGACGAGCGTGCTTGACGCCGTCGAAGGTTGATAAGGCTGTATTCGTCCCGCGTGCCGGGACAAGAAAAGAAACGATGAAGTCAGAACGCTGAACGATGAACTGAAAACAACTGTCTTTGCATTTTGTCTTTACAGTTCATCGTTCAGCGTTCTGACTTCCGAGTTAGTTTTTATGAATTGTCCACAGTGCCAGCGGCCTCTGCGAGAGGGATCACAGTTTTGCACCCATTGCGGCACGCGCACGTCGCACGGGCGCGACTCGCTGTCGGAGTCCATCCCGACCGTGGAGCGCGGGTCGGCGACGGGCGGCGACGCGGGGGCTGAGACCATGTCCGAGACGGACCCGCTCGTGGGGCGCGTGCTCGACGGCAAGTACGAGCTGCTCGGTCGTCTCGGCGAGGGCGGGATGGGCGCGGTCTACCGCGCCTCGCGCGTCCACATCGGCGACGAGGTGGCGGTCAAAGTCCTGCACTCGAAGCTCGTCAATGACGAGACGCTCATCGAGCGCTTCCGCCGTGAGGCGCGCGCCGCCGCGCAGCTCCAGCACCCGAACGTCGTGACGATTCACGACTACGGCGAAGCGCGCGGCCCTGCGGGCTTTGCCTACATCGTGATGGAGCTGGTGCGCGGCGTCTCACTGCGCGACCTCCTGAGACGCGAGGGCCGGCTCGACCCCGCGCACGCCGTCGCGCTGATGCGCGACATCTGCGCCGGGGTCGGCGCGGCACACCGCCGCGAGATTGTCCACCGCGACATCAAGCCCGACAACATCATTGTCCTCCCGGCAAACGAAGAGCACGAGCGCGAGCGCATCAAGGTGGTTGATTTCGGCATCGCCAAGCTGCGCGACCTCGCCTCCGACAGCACGCTGACGCAGGCAGGCGTGATGGTCGGCACGCCCTTCTACATGTCGCCCGAGCAGTGCCGCGGCGAACACCTCGACGCGCGCGCCGACGTCTACAGTCTCGGCGCGCTCCTCCACGAGATGCTCGCGGGCTCGCCGCCCTTCGCCGCGGCGAGCGTGTCGGGCGTCCTCGCCAAGCACCTCACGGAAGCGCCGCCGCCTCTGGCTCAGGAGTTACACGTCGCGCCCGCGCTGCAAGCCGCCATCTCACGCTCGCTCTCGAAAGAGGCGGAAGGACGACAGCGCGACGCCGCCGAGTTCGCGCGCGAGATTCTGGCCGCCGCGGGCGAGGCACGCACGACGGGAGACGTCGGGCAAGGAGCCGCCACGGCCCCGGTTTTTCCGGCGGCCACGCACCCGGCAGCCGTCACCCCGGTGCCGCTGCCCGCGGTTCACACGCCCACGCACGCCACCGCGCCGCAGACGCATGCGCAGACCACGGGGCCGCAGAACTACGAGCCGGGGCCGCAGACTTACCAGCCGGGGCCGCCGCCTCCACACGCGCACGCCGCGGCGCCGCCGCCGCCGCGGAAGTCGCGCGCGCCGCTCGTCCTCGTCCTCATCATCCTGCTCGTGGTCGGCGGGGGAGTTCTCGCCGTGGTGGGACTCATCTACGTCGGGAGCAAGAACCCGAGACAGAGGGCCAACACTAACCTGCGCGCGGGGCCGAGAGGGAATTCCAACGTCAATAACAACAACGGCGACGGCGGGAAGGATGCCGGAGGCCCGGCCGCCTCGATGCCCATGGAGCGCGCCGAGCAGAAGATTATCAACGGCTCGACGCTGACTCGTGACGACCTCGCCGCGCTCTCGCCCACGGAGCTGCGCATCCTCCGCAACGCCGTCTTCGCGCGCTACGGTCGCACCTTCCAGACCGCCGAGCTGCAGAATTATTTCAAGGCCCGCCCGTGGTACAAGCCGCGCCTGGACTTCAACGAGGGGATGCTCACGGCGGGCGACCGCGTTAACGCCGAGTTCATCAAATCGTTCGAGGGCGGCGGCGGCAGCGGGACCGCGCCTGTCGTTGACGCCGCCACGATGCAGAAGGAGGTGGGCGCGGCCCTCAATATCCAGATCAAGCCCGACCCGACGGGGACACGCGCCGTCGCCGTCTTCGACAAGACGTGGGACTTCGAGGCCGACGACAAACACTCGACCGGCTCGGTCCGCCAGCAGCTCACGCTCGCGAAGTTCGGCGACCGCTGGCTCATCGTCGGCGAGAAGGACTTGGAGGTTCACTACCAGAACAGCGAGGAGTATTAAAGGAAACGATGAAGTCAGAACGCCGCAACGATGAACTGAAAGACACAAGGCAGTTGGTTCCAGTTCATCGTTCTGCGTTCTGACTTCATCGTTTATCGTCATGAGACTCGTCATCACGGAAAAACCTTCGATGGGACGCGACGTGGCCGCGGCCCTCGGCGCGTCGCGGCGGGGTGAGGGCTTCATCGAGGGGGCCGCCGACATCGTGACGTGGTGCGTCGGCCATCTGGTTGAGTTGGACGACCCACAGGGATACGACCCGAAGCTCGAACGCTGGCGGCTCGAAGACCTGCCGATCCTCCCCGAAAAGTTCAAGTATCACGCCTCCGAGCGCACGCACGACCAGTTCAAAGTCATCAAGGCGCTGCTCGGGCGTGAGGACGTGGAGGTCGTCGTCAACGCGGCGGACGCGGGACGCGAGGGCGAGCTGATCTTCGACCTCGTGTACCGGCTGGCGGGGTGTCGCAAGCCGGTCGAGCGGCTGTGGATTTCTTCTCTGACGAGAGACGCCATCCTTGAAGGGTTCAGAAAGCTGAAGCCTGCCGGTGAATACGCTGGCCTGCGCGACTCGGCGCACGCGCGCCAGCGTGCGGACTGGCTCGTCGGCATCAACGCCACGCGCGCGCAGACCTTGCGCGCGCGCCGCGCCGGTCATCAGGGCGTCTACTCGCTCGGCAGGGTGCAGACGCCGACCCTCGCGCTCATCGTCGGGCGCGATCTCGAAATCGCGAGCTTCGTCCCCACGGACTACTTCGAGGTCGTCGCGGACTTCCGCGCCCCATCGGGGAGATACCGCGGCCTCTGGTTCAATAAGGACGGGAGCCGCTTCGACAAAAGGGAGGCAGCCGAGGAGATCGCGCGCAAGGTCGAAGGGCGGCGGGGCGCGGTCGTCAAGGTCGAGAAGAAGGCCACCAAAGAGCGCGCGCCGCTGCTCTACGACCTCACGACTTTGCAGCGCGCCGCCAACGTCCGCTATGCCTTCACCGCCACGCGGACGCTCGAGCTGGCGCAGTCGCTCTACGAAAAAAAGTTCCTCACCTATCCGCGAACCTCTTCGCGTCACCTCTCTTCGAGCGTCAATCAGGAATTGAAGGCGCACGTCGAGGCCGCGGCGGTCGGGCCATATGTCCCCTTCATCGAAAAGATTCTGGAGAAGGGGACGCCGAAGCTTTCGAGCCGCCACGTTGACGACAAGAAGGTGACGGATCACCACGCCGTCATCCCGACCAAGCAGAAAGTGAACCCGTCAGCGCTCGAACCCGACGAGAAGAGAATCTACGACCTCGTCGCGCGCCGCTTCCTCGCGGCCTTCTATCCGGACGCCGAGCTTGAGCGCACACACATCGTCACCGGGGCCGAGGGCGAGACGTTCGTCACGCGCGGGACGGTCGTGCTCAAGGCGGGCTGGCGCGAGGTTGACCCACCCGCGAGAGACGCGAAGAAGGCTGCGGACGAGGATGATGAGGAGGGCGCGGAGCTGCCGCCGTTGAAGGCAAAAGACCCGGCTGAGGTCTTCAAGGCCGAGGCGCTCGCCAAGCAGACGAAGCCGCCGCCGAGGTTTTCCGAGTCGAGCCTTTTGGGCGCGATGGAGACCGCGGGCCGCAAGGTCGAGGACGAAGAACTGCGCCTCGCCATGAAGGACTCCGGTCTCGGCACGCCCGCCACGCGCGGGCCTGTGGGAGCGCAAGCTCTCGCAGATGACGCGCCGCGAATACCTGCTCGAAACATTCATGGGCGAAGTCAAGGCGATGATCACCGGGCTCGTCTCGGAGATCGCGGGCTCAGAGGTCGAGCGTGGGCCGGGCATGGGCGCAAGCGCGATGGCGCGGCCCGAGGGTGCGCTCGATTGTCCGAAGTGCAAGGCGGAGAAGCGTGAAGGCTTTCTCGTCGAGCGCGCGGGCGCGTCGGGAAAATTCCTCGCGTGCTCACAGGGTCGGGAAGCGTGCGGGTTCCTGAGCGACGTGCCGAAGAACGCCAAGCAGCGCAAGGCCATGCTGCAAATCAAGTGTCCGTCGTGCGAGGGGGCGATGCGCCTGCGGCTGCCGAAGGAGAAGGGCAAGAATGCCTTCCTCTCGTGCGTGCGTTTCCCCGAGTGCCGCGGCGCGCGCTGGTTCGACGAGCAAGGCGCGCTCGAAGAGCCGCGCCCCGCGCCCGTCACGGGGCCGCCGTGCGCGCAGTGCGGGACGCCGACGCTCAAGCGCGGCCCCGCCAGCTCAGGCAGTTACTTCTGGTCTTGCCCGCGCTGGCGCAGCGACGGCACGGGCTGCAACTCGAAGCCCGTCTGGATCAACGAGGCGCAGGCTTAAAGCAGATGCCAGTCAAGACTTACCGCCCATTTCTTCCCTCAGCCCTTCGACATCACGCGCCACAACTCGAACGATTCGTTGTCGAAGCCTTTCAGAGTCGTCTCCAGAGCTTCAAACGTGAACCCGCGCGCGGGGTCGGCGAGCAGCGCCTCGACGTCGGGGTCGTGGCGCACGGCTGAGGAG
>JAIVJM010000283.1 GCA_020199995.1 Acidobacteriota bacterium
CCCCACCACCGCCTTCCGCGACCGCATCGAATTCCGAAACAGCCTCCACTTCAACCAAACCAGCGCGCGCAGTTGAGACATCCTTCATCCCTTCAAGAGCTTGAGCATCCTCCGAAACTTCAGCCAGCGTCATGTGCCCGTTGCGGTATAATACGCTCTATTGACGCGCTATACCGCGTGGTGCAGCATCATCAGTAGTTGTGCCGTTTCTTGTTATAATCAAGGCAGTAAAATATCCCCACCGCAAGCGGTGGGGCATTAAGAACCTTTTTCGTAATCGAGAGGTATGAAGAATATGCGTTATGCCGTCATCGTTGAGGAAGGTGAAAACAGCTTTGGGGCGTATGTCCCTGATTTGCCGGGTTGCACCGCCGTCGGAGAAACGAGGGAGGAAGTGTTGCGGTTAATTCAAGAGGCCATCGAATTTCACATCGAGGGATTACGCGAAGACGGTCAGCCAATTCCCGAACCCTCATCGAGCGTCGAATTTGTAGAAGTGCGCGCCGCATGAAAAAGGAAGGAACAGGCAATTCAGCCACTACGAACGATGAGCTTCGCCCGGAGTATGATTTGCGCGGCCTGCGCGTGAGGAAGCTGGGACGGGGGCGGAAGAGTTTTGGCGGAGTGGTTCGCCTGGAGCCTGACGTGGCGGAAGTGTTCCCGGACGCGGAGGCGGTGAATGAGGCCCTGCGTTTTCTGATTAGAGTGACTAAAGAGAATCAGCGTTAGATGCGTAGAAATTCCCTCTCCCGGTTTTCACTCGCCTTAGTTCTCTGCCCGGCCCTCCTCGTCTTCCCAACTCCTTCTGTTCACGCCCTTGAATCTCGAACGCTCCGCTCTGCCGCGCAGCGGGACGGGCGGCCTCTGTGGAAAGGGGCGCGGTTCACGGAAGGCGACCGGGCGCGGGCGATTGACAGGGGGTTGAAGTTCATCTACGGGACGGCGCTCGACGAGAGCAACTTCGAGCGGTACGGGAGCGATTACCTGTGGTGCTTTTACAGCGTGGGGGCGAGCGTAAGCGACGCCGGGGTGAGGCTATTGGCGCGGCGGATGGGGCGTGAGCGGGCGCGCGCGTGGAGGCGTGAGCACAGGACGCTGCCGGAGGACGCGGACGCGGGGACGTTGATTGATTTCGCGTTCGGAAACGACGCGGCGGACAGCCTCGGCGTGGGGGACGGCGGGAGGCTCAAGGCGCAGCTCAGGCGCGCGGCGGCGCGCTTCAAGGCGAAAGACTTTCTGCTCTTCGACCCTTTAAAGGAAGAGCCGCCGCGTGACGTGCCGGAGGCTTGCGAGTTCGACAAGTCGGAGAGTTCGCGCGGGAGCAAGGCGTGTCACAGGTGCGGGCGTGCTTTGAAGATGCGCTCGCGTTACGACGTGTGGTACGACGCGCTGATTACGGCCTACACGGGCGACCGCTCGGGCGTGAGGCTCGGGGCCGCCTATGCGGACGTGTTGAAGTGGCTGCCCTCGATGCGCCCTTACCGCGGCAGCGAGGGCGGGGCCAATGAGGAGTTCTACGACACGGTCTACGCCGTCACGCACGTCGTCTACACGCTGAACGATTACGGCCAGTACAGACTCTCGCCCGCGCGGCTGCCGCAGGAGTTCGAGTTCCTGCGTGCAAACCTCGGCGAGGCCGTCGCGCAGGACAACGCCGACATGCTCGGCGAGTTCATGGACACGCTGCGCGCGTTCGGGCTCACGGAAGCAGACCCGGAGATCAGGGCCGGGATGGAGTACCTGCTCGCGCGCCAGAACGCGGACGGCAGTTGGGGCGGCGTGGACGAGCGAGACATCTACCAGCGATACCACCCGACATGGAACGCGGTCGCCGCCCTCAGCGAATATGCATGGCGCGGGCAGGGATTGAGTGCCCCCGGTCGCAAATATTTCCAGAGTCCGCGCCGTTGATTTCAAAAACGGAGCAACTGCAAAGGAGCAACTTCCATATGTCCGATTCATTCGCCGCGCATTATCTCGAAGACGTTGTGCGGAGCTTCCGCAAGGTCAAGACGCTCGCCGAGAAGGCCGCGGCGCAGTTGGATGACGAGGAGTTCTTCCGCGCGATAGACGAGGAGTCGAACAGCGTCGCCCTCATCATGAAGCACATGAGCGGCAACATGCGCTCGCGCTGGACTGATTTTCTGACGACCGACGGCGAGAAGCCCGACCGCGACCGCGAATCCGAGTTCGTCGCCAATGCGGACGAAGACCGCCGCGCGATCATCGAACGCTGGGAGACGGGCTGGGCATGCGTCTTCAAAGCGATTGAGTCGCTCGGCCCCGGAGACCTCATGCGCACCGTGACGATCCGGCACGAGCCGCACACCGTCGTCTCGGCCATCAACCGTCAGGTCGAGCACTACGCGCACCACGGCGGGCAGATCGTCTTCCTCTCGAAGCACCTCAAGTCAGGCGCGTGGCAAACACTCAGCATCCCGCGCGGCGGAGCCACGGCCTTCAATAAAGAGATGAGAGAGAAGCACTCGAAGAGTTAGAAGCTCTTTGAGGAAGCCCCTGAAAGGGGCGGAAGAATTTAGCCCACGGCGCTGGGCCGTGGGTACTCTGGGTGCGGCAAACATCAAAGCCCCTCTTAAGGGGCGAAAGACATCGTGCGTAAAATGTCTTTCGCCCCTTTCAGGGGCTTCCTCATCCTTCCTGTCTCATTCCCACGGCCCGACGCCGTGGGCTAAATTCTTCCGCCCCCTTCGGGGGCTTCTTCAAACTCTTTCTTTAAAATGAGGGCGCGAGCGCGGCGCGCGACGAACTGCTGTAAGATTGCCTGATGGTCGAAGTCTCCGCGGAAGATTTGCGCGCGTATGTCGGGCTCGGGTCGAACCTCGGCGACCGCGCCGGGAATCTCCTGCTCGGCGTGCGCGGCATGCTGAACGCGGGACTCGGAGTGGCGCGTCTCTCTTCCATCTACGAGACCGAGCCGGTGGGCGTCCGCGAAGAGCAGCCCCCGTACCTCAACATGGTGGCGGAACTTTCGGGCGTGTCGCTCCCGCCGCCGGAGCAACTGCTGGCTCGACTGCTGCGCGTCGAGTACGCGCTCGGTCGCCGCCGCGAACGCCCGCGCGAGCAGCGCACGCTTGACCTCGACCTGCTGCTCTATGGCAACGAGGTGCGGGCCTCAGAGTTCCTGACGCTGCCGCACCCGCGCCTGCACCTTCGACGATTCGTCCTCGCCCCCCTCGCCGAACTCGACCCCGCCGGGCTCCACCCACTGCTCCGGAGAAGCTTCGCCGAACTCCTCGCCGACGCCGACGATGTTTCGATGGTCGAGATATGGAAGCCGGGAGGTGGGTTCTGAACGGATTGAGGCAAGCGCCGGATATAAGTCGCTCTTCGGCGCGCTCTCTCTGTGGCATGCGAAGCGGCTTTAAGCGCCGCTTTGAGTACCGTATCGGTATCGGCAACACAAACACCTTTTCGTCGTTGTTCTTGTCCTCGCCGCCGGACATGCCTATAATGCGGCGCTCTCTCATTTGCCGGGCCGTCCGGCGCGGGCGTAGAATTAAAGACATGCGCGGTTCCACATTCGGCCTTGCCTCGTGGCTTTCGGCGTTCGTCCTCGGAGCGTCCTTCGATTACTACCTCCGCCGGCCAGCGAGCGGCCACGGTCTCCGGCGCCCGACCGCGCGGAGCGGCGAAGCCTTCGACGCCGTCCACCCTTTGACCGCGCCGATTCATTCACCTTAAACAATGGAGCCGCCCCGCGTCGCACGCCGTCTCGACTGAGAAGAGAGAGCGCGCGCAAGGCCGCGGCGAGTGTGTGCGTAAATCCGATGGTCTATCTCAAACAGCAACGCCCGGAAAAAGTGACTGTCCCCGCCGTGCGCGCGAGCAAGGAGCGCGGCGAGCGACTGGTCTGCCTGACGGCCTACGACTACCCGACGGCGCGCATCGTTGACGAGGCCGGCACCGACATCATCCTCGTCGGCGACTCGGTCGGCAACGTCGTGCTCGGCTACGACTCGACCGTCCCCGTCACGCTCGAGGAGATGCTCCACCACACGCGCGCGGTGCGCCGCGGCGTCGAACGCGCACTCTTAATCGCCGACATGCCTTACGGCGCATACCACACGGGCGCGGACGACGCCGTGCGCGCCGCGCTGCGCCTCGTCAAAGAGGGCGGCGCTGAGGCCGTCAAGTTAGAGGGCGGGCGCAACCGCGTGGAGGTCGTGCGCCGCCTCGTCGCCGAAGAGATTCCGGTGATGGGGCACATCGGCCTCACGCCGCAGTCTCTGAACAGGCTCGGGAGCTATCGTCTACAGGCGAAGACCGCCGAGGCCGCGCGCGCTCTGGTCGAGGACGCGCTGGCGCTCGAAGCGGCGGGGGCCTTCGCGCTCGTCCTCGAAGTCGTGCCGTTCAGTGGCGCGCAAGCTGCGGCGCGAGGAGGACAAGACCATCGGGCTCGTCCCCACGATGGGCGCGCTCCACGAGGGGCATCTGAGCCTCGTGCGCGAGGCGCGCCGGATGTGCGACGTCGTGGTCGTCTCGGTCTTCGTCAACCCGGCGCAGTTCGGCCCCGGCGAGGACTTCGCGCGCTACCCGCGCGACCTCACCAACGACACGACGAAGCTCTCGGACTACAACGTGGATTACATCTTCGCGCCGCCGGTCGAGGAGATTTACCCCAAAGGCTTTTCGACCTATGTTTCGGTTGACGGTCTCTCGGAGCCGTTGGAGGGCGCGGCGCGCCCCGGCCACTTCCGCGGCGTGGCGACCGTTTTGACCGTCCTTTTTAACAGCATCCGCCCCGACTTCGCCTTCTTCGGCCAGAAAGACGCGCAGCAGACGCTCGTCGTCCGGCGGCTGGTGCGCGACCTCGCCTTCGACATCGAGGTCGTCGTCCTCCCCACGGTGCGCGAACAGTCGGGCCTCGCCCTCTCGTCGCGCAACGCCTACCTGAGCGCCGAAGACCGCCGCGCCGCCGCCGTGCTCTACCGCGCGCTCTCGCAGGCCAGAGAGGTCTACATGGAGGGCGAGCGCAGCCCGAAGCGACTGGCCGAGACGGTGCGCGCGCAGATCGAATCGGAGCCGCGAGCGCGCCTCGAATACGTCGGCGTCGCGGACGCCGAGACGATGGAGAAACTCGACCGCGTCCACGAAGACCGCCCCGTCCTCATCGCGCTCGCCGCTCACTTCGGCGGCACGCGGCTCATCGACAATATCATCCTTCAGCCCGCGCGCCCGAAGTCGCGCGCCACCGGACGACTAGCCTCGCCCGGCGAGGGGTGAGAGAAGGTAAAAGGAAAAAAGGTCGAAAGGCAAAAGGAAGCGTCTGTCTTTGCTTTTGCCTTTCGGCCTTTTTCCTTTGGCCCTCAATTCGTCCGCGTTTGCCGTGGCGCAGCCTCCGCGTCTAAAATGAATTCCTTGTTGTCCAACGCTTCCGCCGAACACTTTTTCTCTTAGCGAGACAGCCCTGAGACGAGATCATTTCCGCCCGTCCCCGGACGTTTTCCGCAGTCGGGGCGGCGACGAAAAACCGCTGACGAATGAAACAGAAAGCCCACATCAATTTCACCCTCAACGGCGAGCCGGCCGAAGTCGCCTTCGCGCCGCACAAGACGCTTCTGGAAGTCCTGCGCGAAGACCTCGCGCTGACGGGCACGAAGCACGGCTGCGAGCTGGGCGAGTGCGGGACGTGCGCGGTGCTCGTGGACGGGCGCTCGATTCTCTCCTGCCTCATGCTCGGCCTCGAAGCCGAAGGCCGCCGCGTCGAGACCGTCGAAGGCATGGCGACCGAAGCCGGTCTTCATCCCCTGCAAGAGACCTTCGCCGACACGGGCGCGGCGCAGTGCGGCTACTGCACGCCCGGCTTCCTGCTTGTCGCCAAAGAGCTGCTCGCCGTCAATCCCGAACCGACGCGCGACGAGATCAAAGAAGCGCTGAGCGGCAACCTCTGCCGCTGCACCGGCTACATCAAAATCTACGAAGCGGTCGAGCTGGCGGCGGCGCGGATGCGCGGCGACGCTGAAGCCGCACTCCCGCGAGAGAGCGTCTATGGCTACGAATAACGGATACGGTCAGGGTACGGGCGGCGACTCGAAGAGCGCCGGCTTTAAAGGCGACACGTCGGAAGGCGGAAAGCTGAAGGTCGTCGGGAAGCCTTTTCGTAAAGTTGACGCGCGCTCGAAGTGTATGGGGCAGACGCGCTTCGCCGACGACATCGTGCTCCCGCGCATGCTCTACGCGAAGCTCCTGCGCTCGCACGAGCCGCACGCGCTCATCAAGTCCATTGATACGTCGAAGGCCGAGGCCGTGCCCGGCGTCATCGCCGTCATCACGGGCCAAGACCTTCCGATACCTTACGGCATTCTCCCCGTCAGTCAGGACGAGCACCCGCTCTGCGTGGACAAGGTGCGCTTCATCGGCGACCCCGTGGCAGCGGTCGCCGCCGTTGACGAGGACACGGCGTTCGAGGCGATGAACCTCATCGAGGTCGTGTACGAGCGGCTGCAAACCATCACGAGTATCGAAGAAGGCGTGATGATCGAGGAGCCGCGCATTCATGATTACGGCGACCACGGCAACGTCCACAAGGCCGTCCATCTCGAATTCGGCGACATGGAAGAGGGGTTCCGCGAGGCCGACCTCATCCGTGAGGACGTCTTCTTCTACGAGGGCAACACGCACCTCCCGATGGAGCAGCACGCGGCGGTCGCGCACTTCGACGCCGACGACAAACTGACCCTCTGGAGTTCGACGCAGACGCCGCACTACGTCCACAAGGCGCTCGCCAAAACTTTAGAATTACCAGCCGCGCACGTCCGCGTCATCGCCACGCCGAACGGCGGCGGCTTCGGCGGAAAGAGCGACCCCTTCAACCACGAGATCGTCGCCTGCAAGCTCTCGATGCTGACGAAGCGCCCGGTGAAAATCACCCTCACGCGCGAGGAAGTCTTCTACTGCCACCGTGGTCGCCACCCCGTTTTGATGAAGATTAAAACCGGCGTCAAAAGGGACGGCGCGATCACGGCGATGGATTTTCAGTCGTTCCTCGACGGCGGCGCGTACGGCTCCTACGGCGTGGCCTCGACGTTCTACACGGGCGCGCTCCAGACCGTCACCTACGACGTCCCGCGCTACCGCTTCAGGGGCCTGCGCGCCTTCACGAACAAGCCGCCGTGCGGCCCCAAGCGCGGGCACGGCACGCCGCAGCCGCGCTTCGCCCTCGAAGTCCAGCTCGACAAGATCGCCGACGAACTCAAACTCGACCCCGCCGAGATGCGCCTCAAGCACCTCGTCGAGCCCTATAGCGTGACGGCCAACTATCTCCGCGTCGGCTCGATGGGTCTCGGCAAGTGCATCGAGAAGGTGGTCGAAGGCTCCGACTGGAAGAACAAGTTCCGCCGGCTCCCTTACGGCAAGGGCGTCGGCATAGCCTGTAGTAGTTACATCTGCGGCGCGGGGCTCCCGATCTACTGGAACAACATGCCGCACAGCGGCGTCCAGCTCGGCCTCGACCGGGGGGGCGGCGTCCGCGTGCAGTGCGGCTCGATTGACATCGGGCAGGGGTCGGATTCCATCCTCGCCTACATCGTCGCCGAAATCCTCGGCATTGATCCGTTCGACATCCGCGTCCTGACCGCCGACACGGACCTCACGCCCGTTGACCTCGGCAGCTATTCGAGCCGCGTCACACTGATGACCGGCAACGCCGCCGTTCAGGCCGCCGAGAGAGCGCGCGAGCTTCTGAGCAAGGCGGTCGCGGAGAAGCTCGGCGTGCCGCAAGAGAATCTCTCATTCGCCGAACGGCGCGTCTTCGACGTGGAGAACCCCGAGGTGGGCGTGACGTTCGCCGAGGCGGTCGTCCACGCCGAGCAGAAGTTCGGCACCATCGCGACGGTCGGCTCCTACGTCCCGCCGCGCTCGCCCGGCAAGTTCAAAGGCGCGGGCGTCGGCCCCTCGCCCGCCTACAGCTACTCGGCGGCGGTCGCCGAAGTTGATGTTGATTTTGAGACCGGCTTCATCACCGTCGAGCGCGTCTACATCGGCCACGACATCGGCCAGAGCATCAACCCGTTGCTCGTCCTCGGGCAGGTCGAGGGCGGCGTCTACATGGGGCTCGGCGAGGCTCTCATGGAGGAGATGGTCTACCGCGCCAACCGCAACGTCGTCCACAAGTTCCCCTCGATGCTCGAATACAAGAGCCCGACCACGCTGGAGATGTGCGACGTCATCACCTACCTCGTCGAAGACGCCGACCCCAACGGCCCCTTCGGCGCGAAGGAGGTGGGCCAAGGGCCTCTGCTCCCCGTCATGCCCGCCGTGGCCAATGCCGTCTTCGATGCCGTCGGCGTGCGCGTTGACGAAGTGCCCATCACCCCCGAAAAAGTCCTCGCCGCACTGCGCGCCAAGGCTCAGGGCAAAGAGCCGCGCTTCGGCCCCGTGGACGTCCCCGAGGTCGTGTGGCCCGACCCGCTCAAGGTCTTGACGCCAGCCGAGGGCGGCGACGGCAGAGAGATGCCGCGCGTCGCTGTTCACTCATAGAGGTGGAGAAAAAGCATGAGCAACGAAGACATTGAAAAGCGGATGGAATTCATTGTCGAGCAGTTAGCCGATTTAACGGTCAAGCAGCAGCAGACAGACTCCGTCGTCAACCGGCTCGCCAACGCCTCGCTCGACCGGATTGAGAGAATTGAAAGGGTGTTAGGCGCACTCGCCGAGGCACAGGTCAAGACAGAGGAGCATGTGTCGGTGCTCACCGAGGCGCAGTTGCGCACGGACAAGAAGTTGACCGAGACCGATGAGCGGTTGAATAGCCTCATCACGATCGTCGAACGCTACATCAGCGAAGGTCGCAACGGGAAAGATCAGCGATAAGTAGACAAGTTGACGGTCGAGAGATGCCGCGCGTGGCCGTGCATTCGTGATTCTGTACGACTGCCCTCGTTCCTGAATCTGATGATTTAGTTTATACTCTGTGCTTCCTCGATCTCAGAACCTCATCCTTGAAGGAGAAGAACATGGCGACTACCGTTTCCCTCATCAACATGAAAGGTGGCGTTGGCAAGACTACTCTTGCATTTAATCTTTCTTGGTATTGTGCTTGGAAAGCTAACTTGAGGGTCTTAGCCGTTGATTTGGATCCCCAAGCTAATCTTAGTCAGTATTTCATGGGGGCAAAACAATATCTGGATTATATAAGCGCAGAGAAGCTAACCGTTGTAGAGGTATTTGAGCAGTTTTCCGCACCTAGAACCAAGAAAGGTGCGCCTACTTTGATATCTCCCAATGAAGTTATTCATGTTCTCCAGGAGTGGGATGATAATAGCTCGCTTCACCTTGTGCCGTCGCGGCTTGAACTTGCATGGACATTAAAGAACCCCACAGATA
>JAIVJM010000016.1:0-5016 GCA_020199995.1 Acidobacteriota bacterium
CATCATTCCGCGTTCATCATTTCCCTCTCCTGTGCTATTCTCTCGGCGTTTCATGCCCCCGCTAAAATTCTGACGCTTTACGCATCTTCGGCCTTCGAGGGAGGAGCTACTTTCATGTCTCTGTGGAAAGAATCGAGAGGTACGGTCGGCGCGGCGCTGCTTGTCGCGGTGGCGGCGCTCGCCGGCGCGGCGTGCCAGCAGCCGACGGTCAACGAGAACACGAACAGCGCGCCGGGGGCGTCCACCAACATCAACAGCGCGAACAGCGCCAACGTCGCCACCTCGACCGTGACGACGACCACCGGCACGACCATCGAGACGAAAGAGCCCGACAAGTACAGCGCGACCGTGGTCGTCGAAGCCGCCTCCGCGGGCCAGCAGCAGCAGCAGGCCGCCGGCAAGACCGAGATCAAGGTGGCGCGTAACGGGTCTGATCGCCGCTATTCGATTGACACGCGGCTGCCCGGCGTCGGCGAGATCATCTTTCTCGACAAGGCCGACAAGCGCTACCTCATTCTCCCGGCGCGCAAGCAGTACGCCGAGCTGACCTCCGAGCTGACGGGCTTCGACGTGGGCCGCGCGCTGACGCCGGGCCAGCTCGTCGCCTATCTGGGGCGGCAGCAGGGCGTGACGCGCGTCGGCGACGAGACTCTGGACGGGCGCATGACGACGAAGTACCGCGTCGCGGGCGCGGCGCAGACCGGGACGCAGGCGGGCAGCGTGCAGGGCGAGTCCTTCATTTACGTGGACAAGGAGACCGGACTCCCCTTACGCATCGAGGGCTTCGGCCAGTCAACGGGGAACGTGCAGGGCGTCTCGGGCGGTAAGCTCACGGCGAAGATGAACGACCTCAAGACCGAAGTTGACGCCGCGCAGTTCGAGCTGCCCCAAGGGTACACGCTCATCACACAGGAGCAGCTCAAACAGCAGACGGCACAGATGATGCAGTTCGTGCAGGGCATCATGAACATGCTCAACGCGCAGGCGCAGGGCGGCGCGACTCCCGCGGCCACGGCTTCGCCCGCGGCGACGCGTTAGAGGGGGAGTGAGACGAACATGAAATTCTTTCTCGCACTCCTGCTCGGTGTTGTCGTGGGCGGCGCGCTCGTCTACTTCCTCTTCGTCGGCGCGCCGGGCACGAAGCGGGCTGTGCCGGGCGAGGCGGTGCGCGCGCCCGAAGCTTCGGGGCCGCCGCCGGGCACGGCCATCGTCGAACTGGACGAACCTTTCTTCAACACGCTGCTCGGCAAAATCTTCAGCGACCTCGGAGCGCCGACGTTCCGGCTCGCCGGGAGCATGCCGCACGATGAGAGCGCGCGCGAGTTCGCTTATCTCCGCGCGCAGGAGGGCGGCAGCGGCGGCGGCTGTCAGAATCAGGTCGTGCTTGCGCCGGAGGGCAGCGGCGTGCGGACGGGCGTGCGGCTGGAGAACGGGCAGGTGCTCGCGCCGCTCGCCTTCAGCGGGACTTACAACGTCCCCGTGCTCGGATGCCAGAACTTCCGCGGCACGGCGGAGGCCAACATCGCGCTCCGCTTCGACGCGGCTGCGCAGACTCTCTTCGGCCAGCTCAACGTCGCGGCGGTCACCCTCGAAGGCATGTCGCCGGTCTTCAGCGGCCTCGTGACGAACTTCGTGCAGAACGCTATTAACCAGCGCGTCAACCCTCTGGTGCTGATGCGCGGGCAGCAAATCGCGCTCTCGATACCCGTGCAGGCCACGGGCGGCACACTCGGCGCGCAGGCCGCCGACATCCGCTCCGAGGTCAAGGACAACAGGCTGCGCCTGCACATCACCTACGACTTCAAAGGGGCGAAGGGCACGCCGACCGCGCCCCCGCCGAGTTAATTGACGGCGCGGTTTCTGAAGCCCCTCTTAAGGGGCGGAATAATTTAGCCCACGGCGCTGGGCCGTGGGGATAAGATTCGAGAACGAAGTTAAGCCCCGGAGGGGCGAAAGATATTCAAGCTTGAGCACGAATGCAGCTTGAATATCTTTCGCCCCTCCGGGGCTCTCTGTTTTTATTTCTCTCGCCTCCCACGGCTCGCGCCGTGGGCTAAATTATTCCGCCACCTGCGGGGGCTCTTAAATTTTCCTTCACTCGTCAGTGCCCGCGCCCGCGAGCCCGCTGATGGCCGGGCCGTTGACGACGTGGCCGTCCTTGCAATCGAAGCGCGAGCCGTGGCAGGGGCAGTCCCAAGTCTTCTCCGTACCGTTCCACGCGACGATGCACCCGAGGTGCGTGCAGACCGCCGAGAACTCGTGGAGCGCGCCCGCTTCGTCGCGGTGGACGGCAATTTTCTTGAGGCCGCGGCGCACGATTGCGCCCTCGCCCGGCGCGACCTCTTCCGCCCTCTCGACCTCGCCGCCCGTCAGGTAGTCCGCGAACTGCGCCGCGACGTTGAGGTTCTCTTTCGCGTACTCGACGCCCGCCCTGAGCGTGATGCGCGAAGGTTCGTAGAGCGCGGCCCACTCGTTCTCGCGTCCCACGATCAAGTCCGTGAGGAGCCGCCCGGCAATCGTGCCGTGCGTCATGCCGTTGCCGGAGTCGCCCGTCGCGATCAGGACGTTATCGCTGTCCAGAGGGTTGCGACCGATGAAGGCGAGGCCGTCAACCGGCTCCATGACCTGCCCCGACCAGCGGAACTCGATGTCTTCCACCGAGGGGAAACGCTCGCGCGTCCATTCTTCGAGCCGCCGGAAACGCTCGTCAAAGTCTTCGGCCTGTCCCGTCTTGTGATCCTCGCCGCCCACAATCAGCACGTCGTGTGAAGCGCCGCCCTCAACATCCTTCACGGTCTGAAGACGCAGGTAATGATACGGGTCGGGCGTGTCCCACAGGAGCATGCGCGGGACGGAGCCCGTGGGCACGCGCGCGCCGATGACGTAGGTGCGATAGGCAGACTGCTTGGTATGGATGGCGACGAGGTCGTTGACCGGCGTGTTGGTCGCGACGACGATTGCGCCGGCGCTCACGGTAAATCCGTCCGAGGTCGAGACGTGCGCCCGCTCGCCGCCCTCGATCTTGTCGGCGTGTGTTTTGGTGTAGATGCGACCGCCGCGACGCTTGATCGCTTCGACGAGCCCGTTCAGGTACTTCAGGATGTGGAACTGCGCCTGACGGGGAAAGCGCAGCGCGGCCCCGAAGTCGTAAGCGTCGAAGGGGACGCGCTCGACGTACTCGATTTCGGTAAGTCCGGCACGGTGCGCGGCGCGCAGCTCATGCCCAAGCTGCTCGGTGGACTCGCCCGGCGGCACGAAGAGATAGCCGTCGAGCCGCTCGAAGTCGCAGGCGATATTTTCCTCTCGGACAAACTGTTCGATGAGGTCAACCGCCGCCGTATGGCTCTCGGCGGCGAGCCGCGCGCCGCGCTCGCCGTGCAGGCGTTCGAGCTCGTAGTAGCGGTCGTCGAGCGCGTTGACCAGATGCGCCGTCGTGCGCGAGGTCTCGCCGCCCGCGACGGGTCCGTCGTCCAAGACGACGACAGACTTGCCCTCGCGCGTGAGCAGGTAGGCGGTCGTGAGCCCCGCGATGCCAGCGCCGACGACGCACACGTCCGCGCTCGTGTCCTCCGCGAGCGGCGACTGCGCCGCGACTTCCGCCGTCGCCATCCAGACCGAAGTGGTTTCGCCCGAATCAGTTTTCATTTCTTCCCTCCCTGTGAGCGGCGAATGTCAAAAAGTTAAAGCATGGGCTGGAGTCAGCGTCTTGCGGCGCGAGGTGTGCGGCGGCGATTCAACGCGCACGCGCCTTCTTCGCGGCGGGCTTCTTGGCGGAGACTTTTTTCGCGCCGCTTTTCTTCGCGCCCCGCGCGCTGACGGCGGCACGCTTTTTCGCGGCAAGCTTTCGCGGGACGCTCTTCTTTGCCGACGCCGCGCGCCGCGCGCTCGTCGCGCTCAGGTATTCCGAGAGGTCGAGGCCGAACATCTCTTTGATCTTGCCGGAGATGGTCGGCATCACGGCGTCGGCGAGCCCCGTCAACTCGCCGATCAGGCGCTCGCCCGTGCCCGGCTCTTTCGACTTCCGGCGACCGTGCCCGCCGCCGCCGCCCTCTTCGTCGTCAAAAACGTGCGCGAGGCCGACGCCGATGAGGATGCCGACCGAGACCGCGCCCGCGCCCCAGACCACCGGGTTGCGCTCGAACTGCTCGCGCCAGTCGAGCACCTCGACGACGCCCTCTTTGACCGTCTCGTAAGTGTCTTTGACCTCTTCATATTGATGCGAGACGACCGTCTTGATCTCCGAGACCGTCTCGGAGATGGAGTCGCGCGCCTCCTCCATCTGCCTCTGGAGTTCGGCCCTCGTCGGACTCTCTCCGGCGTCGTCGGCGGCGGGCACGTCCGCGCCTGCTCTCTTTTTCGACATCTCTCGTCCCCCTATCTCCGGTTGGTCGCGCTTGCGGGCCCCGACTTTATTCCTTACGCGGCGCTTTACTCGTGTAGCACACACGTTACACCAAAAACGCGAATCTTCGGAATCACTTTTCGGTGTCGGAAGCCCGCCCCGCGTCACTCTTTACAGCACCCGGCTGAGGCAGTATTCTGGCCTCACGATTCCCTTCACATAGTTCGTCCACGCGAGACCTGTGTTCCGGCGCGCGCCGCGGGCGTTTCGCTGGGAATCACGGCCCATGAATTTCAGAGCGCGTGCTCATCGAACGCGCGTCGAACAAGAGGTGTTTTGAATGAAGAACGTGCGTTTGAAGAAGCTCAACGAGCAGGTCATAGTCCTGACCGGCGCGTCGAGCGGCATCGGGCTGGTGACGGCGCGGATGGCGGCGCGGCGCGGCGCGCGACTCGTCCTCGCGGCGCGCAACGGGGAGGCGCTCCGGCATCTCGTCGAAGAGATTAACGCGGCGGGCGGCGAGGCGATTGCCGTGACGGCTGACGTCGGCGAGTTTGGGGAAGTGCGGCGCATCGCCGACGAGGCCGTGCGGCGCTTCGGCGGCTTCGACACGTGGGTCAATAACGCGGGCGTCTCGATCTACGGGCGCGTGCTCGATGTGCCGCTCGCAGACC
>JAIVJM010000016.1:5155-87611 GCA_020199995.1 Acidobacteriota bacterium
CGAGCATCTGCGCCTCGGCGGCGGCGCGCTCATTCAGGTCGGCAGCGTCCTCTCCGACCGCGCCATCCCCTGCAAGGGACTTACTGCGCGACGAAGCACGCGGTCAAGGGCTACACCGACGCGCTCCGCATGGAGCTGGAGGAGGAGGGCGCGCCCGTCTCAGTGACGCTCATCAAGCCGAGCGCGATTGACACGCCTTACAGGGAGCACGCGCTCAACCTTTTGCCCTCGGAGCCGGAGAACCCGCCGCCCGTCTACGCGCCCGAGACGGTGGCCGAAGCTATCCTGCACTGCGCCGAGCACCCCGAGCGCGACGTCTACGTCGGCGGCGGGGGCCGTTTCCTCTCGCTCGCAGGCGAGTACGCGCCGCGCCTCATGGACAAGGTCATGGAGTCCGCCTTCTTTCCCCTCCAACAGAAGGGCGAGCCCGCGCGCGCCGAGCGCCGCGACAGTCTCCACGCTCCATCGGACGACGGGCGCGAGCGCGGCGGCTACGCGGGCCACGTCGCCGAGTCGAGCCTCTACACGAAGGCGGCGATGCACCCGCTGCTCGCGGGCGCGGCCATCTTCGGCGCGGGGCTCGTGCTGGCGGCGCTGCTCCCGAGCGGCGACCGAGGGCCGCGGCGGCGACGCGCGAAGGTCGCCGCCCCGCCACGCGTCCTCAAGAATAACGCCACGCGGCGGACATAATTCTCGCGTTAAATGAGTGTGAACGAACCCGTAGACCAAGGAGGAAAAAGGGCATGGAAAGCAGAGCCAAACTTTTGGGGCATCCGATTCATCAGATGCTCATCCCGTTCCCATTCGGGCTGCTGGCGACGGCGGTCATCTTCGACATCATCTTTCTGGTCTGGGGCAACACGGCGATGGCAACCGTGGCCCATTACATGATCGTGGCGGGCATCATCGGCGGCATCGTCGCCGCGCCCTTCGGCACGATTGATTATCTCGCCATCCCGCGGGGCACGCGCGCCAAGTCGGTCGGACTCTTGCACGGCGTCGGGAATCTCTTCGTGCTGCTCCTCTTCATCGGGAGCTGGTGGCTCAGGCGCGACGCGCCTGAGCGGCCCGAGACCGTGGCGCTCGTGCTCTCGTTCGCGGGCTTCGCGCTCGCGGGCCTGACGGGCTGGCTCGGCGGCGAGCTGGTTGACCGCCTCGGCGTCGGCGTGGACGACGGCGCGCACCTCGACGCGCCAAACTCACTTTCGGGCCGACCGGCGGGCGCGCAGGCGCAAGGCCACGGCAAGGCCGACTGAGGACTTCGGCGATGTCGAAGGTGGGACGGAAGCGAATGAAGCAAACGAAGAGTCTTGAGGCGGTCGTAGGCGACGGCGCGGCGGTGGGGGCGGCGGCGGCGACGCCGCGCAAGTTCTCGGGGCGCGGCGCGCGGGTCGGACTGCTGGCCCTCGTCTGCGCGGGAGCGGTAATCGGCGCGGCCCTTACGAAAATGCTTTTGCGCGCGCACGCCGAACGGCGGTGGGACGAGCAGGTCGAGCGCTTCCGCGCGGGGGGCGCGATGTGAAGGGCTCCTTCCCCTTCGTCAGAACGCGGATAAAGAAGCCGCCCACAAAAGTGGCTTTGTGTCGTACAATCCGGGGCGCGAACAGATTCCCCGCGGCGAAAGCGAGCAAGCGCCTTGGCGAAGCACAGACGGCTTTCAAAGTCTCTCTGGCTCGTCGCCCTCTTCACTCTGGCGGCGTCCAACCCGCACGGACTATCGTCCTCCGCGACAGCCGCACGGGGCCGCGTCGCGGAGCCGACGCCGCGACAGTCACCGGTGCTTCGTCCTTCAAACGTCCTCCGCGACTTAATGGACGCCAGGAAGCAGCAGCCCGGCATTTCCGCGAAAGAGTTGGCCGCACACGGCAACTCCCTGATAGCGCAAAAAGGCTTTGACTACGATTTCAACGTTTGCGAAATCGTCGAGAACTCGCAGCCGTTCGTCAGAGTCGCCAACGATGACGGCTCGGCGACAGTCACCTACAACTACCCTTTGAGACGGGCCGACGGTCGGCGCATCAACTTCCGGCTTGTCTCCGACGATTTCGGAGCGGCGTGCGGCGAGTGCTTCTTCGCTATCCCCGCATTGCGGGTCACGAAGCGCGACGTGCTTGCCGTCGCCGTGGGCGGGATGTACAGGCTGAAGCGCCCCGCGTCGTTTCGGCTCGACGAGGCTGATCTGGTTGACGAGAGCTTGAAGAAAGTCTCGCGGACGTGGCAATTGCCTTATCAGGTTATGCCGGTCGGAATCTCTCCGGACGGTCGAAGGCTCTACGTCGATTTTTATAACGAGTACATGCTCGACGAACTAGTGTTAGAGGTCTCGGAGGACGGGCGGCTCCAGTTCAAGGTCAGGAAGGACGTGATTGAGCGGGAGGGTGAAGAGATAAAAAATCATCCGACCGACCCGCACAACGCCTATCTGGGGTTCGTGCGTTTTCGCTCCGGCAGCAAGAGCTACGTCATCCGCTTCAGTTGGCCCTGCACTTA
This sequence comes from Acidobacteriota bacterium, assembly GCA_020199995.1. Taxonomy (GTDB): domain Bacteria; phylum Acidobacteriota; class Blastocatellia; order Pyrinomonadales; family Pyrinomonadaceae; genus JAIVJM01. Next base: position 7,646 of record JAIVJM010000016.1, read on the forward strand.
ACGAACGACCATGACAGCTTTCAAAACGGCCCTCGCATTTCTGCTCGTCCTGCCGATGATGAACCAGACAAGCGTCGAGAGTAAGCGACCCCGCGCGCGCGACATCGGGCTCGTGGTGGGCGTGCTGCCCGCGGGCCGCTGGAACGCGATCACGGACGTGGCGGGCGTCCGCGTCGGCCACGCGACGCTCGTCCGGGGCGAGGCGGTGCGGACGGGCGTGACGGCGGTCGTGCCGCACGAGGGCAATCTGTTTCAGGAGAAAGTGCCGGCGGCCATCTTCGTCGGCAACGGCTTCGGGAAGCTCATGGGCTCGACGCAGGTCGCGGAGCTGGGCGAGCTTGAGACGCCCATCCTGCTGACGAACACGCTCAACGTGCCGCGCGTGGCTGACGCCTTGCTGGACTGGATGCTGGCGCTCCCCGGTAATGAGGAGGTGCGCTCGATCAATGCGGTCGTGGCCGAAACCAACGACGGCTTCCTGAACGACATCCGCGGTCGCCACGTCGGGCGCGAGGAGGTCTTCGCGGCGCTCAAAAGCGCGCGCGACGGCGAGGTCGCCGAAGGCTCAATCGGCGCGGGCACAGGCACGGTGGCCTTCGGCTTCAAGGGCGGCATCGGGACTTCTTCGCGCGTCCTGCCTCCGGCGCGCGGCGGCTATACGGTCGGCGTGCTGGTGCAGACGAACTTCGGCGGCGTGCTGACGATGAACGGCGCGCCCGTGGGGCGAGAGCTGGGCAAGTATTATTTGAAGGAAGATTTGGAGCCCGCGCGCGGCGCGAAGGGGAAAGGCGCGGACGACAAAGGCACGGCGGGCTTGGGCAAAGATGCGAGTGACCGGGCCGACGGCTCGGTGATTATCGTCGTCGCCACAAACGCGCCGCTCGACGCGCGCGGCCTGAGGCGGCTCGCGGCCCGCGCCATGCTCGGGCTCGCGCGCACCGGCTCGCCCTCGACGAGCGGGAGCGGCGACTATGTCATCGCCTTCAGCACCGCGCCGCAGAACCGCATCCGCCCGAACCTCCCGGGCCTCGTGCGCGACGTCCGGACGCTCTCGAACGACGCGATGTCGCCGCTCTTTCTGGCCTGCGTCGAGGCGACCGAGGAGGCCGTCTACAATTCCCTGCTCCGCGCCGTCACGGTCAGGGGCCGCGACGGCAACACCGCCGAATCTCTGCCCGTCGCGCGCACCATCGAGATTCTGAAGAAGTACAACGCGCTCGAAAAGGGCAGGTGAAGCTCGAAGGGTTTTAGCGAAGACGTGTCGAACGAACCTCGGCTGTGGACTCTGGACGCTTCTTTCGGCCTCTCGCTCGTGCCGCTCATCTTCGGCATCGGCCTCCTCTTCTTCAACGGGCGCTCGATCGCAGGATGGCTGCTGCTCTTTGTGGGCGTGGTCATCATCTTCGCGGGTGTCCTCATGAACCTTCAGATTTACTTCCAGCAGACCAGTCTCTTCAACACCATCGTCATGCTCGTGCTCCTCGCCGGGGGCGTCGGCCTCGTGGCGCGCTCGCTTCGCTCTCACGGCTGAGCCGCAGCTTTCCAACCGGGGCCGGGCGGCGCTCACTCGTCGCGCCCCCCGGCCCGCCCGGTGGTCTCCGAATCGGGCTCCGACACTTTCTCACGGCGGACGCCGTGCGGGTTGGTCGAGCGCTCGCCGCGCTTGCGTGTCGAGCGGCGGCGCTTGAGCGGGTTGCCCTCGTGGTCTATGGAGCGAATCGGCTGGAGGTCTTCGGCATCGCCCTCCGGGTCAACGAGCCGCGTCTCGACGTGCTCGTCGCCGATGACCTCGTCGGTCATGACGGTCGGGTCAATCGTGCCGTGGGCGGGCGCGACCCGTTCGCCTCGCGCCGCCTGCCCCGCCTGCCCCGCCTGTCCCGCCGCCGCGTCCGGCGCTTCCACTTCGATGCTCCCCCCTTGTGCGCTTATCGCTTCGGCGCTCCCGCCCCCGGCGAGTGCGCGCTGGCGCGCGAAGTGCTCGACAACCTCCTCGGCGGTCTTGCGGCCCACGAAGGGCGAAAGCTCGGCGATGGTGGCGGTCGAGACGCGCTGAATCGAGCCGAGGTTCCTGAGGAGCCGGCTCTTGCGCTTCTCGCCGACGCCCGGAATCGCCGTCAGCTCCGAGGTGAAGTCGCGCAGCTCGCGCCGCTTGCGGTGGTAGGTGACGGCGGCGCGGTGCGTCTCGTCGCGAATCATCTGGATGAGCCGGAGGACGGGCGAGTGCGAATCGAGATAGACGGGCGCGTGCTCGCGGCCTTTGACTAAAAGGTGCGAGACCTCGTTGTGACGGCGCGGCGGCTTGACGACGCCGACGGCGGGCAAGGCTTCGAGCCCCAGTTCTCTGAGCGCGGCGGCGGCGGCGCCCAACTGCGTCTTGCCGCCGTCAATCATCACGAGGTCGGGCAAAGGATTGCCTTCGTCCAACTTTCATCTTGCCGTTCTCGCAGACCACCATCGCCGCGACGTTCTCCGCGCCCGAGATGTTCGAGACATCGAACGACTCGATGCGCGCCGGAAAGCGCGGCAGCTCCAAAACCTCCTGCAACTCTTCGAGCACGCGCTCCATGTCGGGCTTCAAGACGCGGAAGCGCTGCTCGAAGGCGATCTGCGCGTTCTTCTCGACGAGCGCGATCATGTCGCGCTTCTCGCCGCGGCGCGGGTCGTGGATGCGGACACGGCGGCCCTTGCGCTCGGTGAGGGCTTTTTCGAGAATCTCGCGGTCTTCAAAATCCGTGGGGACGTGAATCTCGCGCGGCACGTAGTCGGTCGAGTAATACTGCGTGAGCACGTCGTTCAGGAAGGCCGACGAATCGAACGAGTCGTCCTCCGCGAGGTCTTCCCAGAAGAACTCGCGGCGGCCCACGATCTTGCCCTCGCGCATCGTGAAGAGCTGGAGGGCGAGGCGCGCGCCCTCGCGGTAGTAGCCGAAGATGTCAACGTCGAGGTCGGCGGAGGTCGCCATCTTCTGCTGCTCAGAGACGGCGAGCACGACTTTGCGCAGGTCGCGGTACTTGGCCGCCATCTCGAAGCGCATCTCTTCGGACGCCTTCTCCATCCGCGCGCCGTACTCGTCGCCCAGCTCCCTGTTCTTGCCTTCGAGGAACATCCGCACGTCGCGCACCGCCTCGGCGTACTCTGTGGGTCGGCACAACTCCTTCACGCACGGGCCGAGGCAGCGTTTGATATGGTATTCGAGGCAGGGGCGCGGCAATTTGCCGTCAATCTCGATGTCGCAGGTACGGAGCTGGAAGGTGCGGTTGATGAGGTCGATGGTGCGCCGCGCGAGCGAGGCCGGGAGATACGGCCCGAAGTAGAGCGAGCCGTCGCGCTGAATCCGGCGCGTAATCATGACGCGCGGGAAAGGCTCGCCGATTGTCAGCTTGAGGTGCGGGTACTGCTTGTCGTCCTTGAGGAGCACATTGTAGCGCGGCCTGTGCAGCTTGATGAGGTTCGATTCCAACACCAGCGCCTCGACTTCGGTGTCGGTGACGATGAATTCGAGGTCGCTGATGCGCTTGACCAGCTCGCGCGTCTTGCGGTCGTGGCCCCGGCCCGACTGGAAGTAGGAGCGCACGCGGTTGCGGAGGTTCTTCGCCTTCCCGACGTAGATGATCTTCCCGCCCTCATCCTTGTGCAGATAGACGCCGGGCGCTAAGGGTAGGTTTTTGAGTTTCTCTTCGAGCGTCAACGCTTGTCACCTGCTCTACCGTGTCTGTGGCTGTGGATTCAGGGTGTAGTTTAGCCCACGGAGCAGGAGAGGCGGAAACCGGGCGGCGGAAGCTCAAAAGGTCGTTTTATAAAGCCCCTGATAAGGGGCGGAAGAATTTAGCCCACGGCGTCGGGCCGTGGGAAAGTACGAGGTCATGGATTCGTGAGCCCCTGATAAGGGGCGAAAGATATTCAACGTCCGATGTCTTTCGCCCCTTATCAGGGGCTTAAAATCCGTCGCCACAGTTTTCCCACGGCTTACGACGTGGGCTAAATTCCATCGCCCCTTATCAGGGGCTTCTCAATCAGCTTTAAGAACGACACACCTGCGCTTCGGCTATAATCCAGCCCGCATATGCCCTTACCCATCGCACACGGTTTGACGGGCGCAGGTATAGTCGCCGCCTTGCACCCGAACCCCGCGTCGAGACGCTACGGCGTCGCGCTGCTTGCGGGCGCGCTCTTGGCCAACGCCGCCGATTTGGACTTCGCGCTGGTCTGGGCCTTTCACTCGAAGGCGTGGCACCGCGCGTTCACGCACTCTCTGTTCTTCGCGGCGGTCGTGGGCCTGTTGTTCGTGGCTGTCACGGGGAGGGCGCGTTTGCGGGAGGCTGTGGCGTCAGGGCTGGCCTTTATGTCGCACGGCGCGCTGGACTGGCTCACGACCAGAGAGGGCGGGGGCATCGAGCTGCTGTGGCCCTTTTCGTCGGCGCGGCTGATGCTCGGGATGTGGGGGCTCTCGGAAGTCCCTTCGAGGCTCCCACCTTCGGGCGTCCTGAAGGCGCTCTTCATCGAACTCCTCATCTTCGGGCCGCCCTTCGCGCTCATCCTGCTCCTGAGGCGGCGGCGCGCGAGTTGAAACGGCCCCGCCGTCAGGGCGACTGCGCCGCTTTCGCGCTCGCGCCGAGGTTGAGGACGTAGGCGGTCTGGTTCGCGGTGAGGACGAAGAGACGACGGCCGTCGGGGCTGAACTGCGTGAGCGAGACGGGGCTGGAGAAATTGAACTGGTCGCGCTTCTCCATCGTCGAGAGGTCGTAGACGCTCAACTGCCCGCGCTCGTTCTCGACGCTGAGGAGGTTCGAGGCCCGCGACGCCGTGGGGCGGTGGCCGAAGAATTTCCCCTTCGGCTCGCCGCCCGCGAGCGCGTAGACCAGCACGCGGTTCTCCGTATCGGCGATGACCACCCAGTCGCCCGAGACGAACACGTCCGCGATGCGGAAAGAGCCCTTGCCCGTCTCGACCAGCAAACTCCCCGTCACGCGGCCCGTCCACGAGTCGAACGTCTGGAGGAAGTAGTCGCCCTCCTTCTCCTTCAACGCCGCGAGCCGCCCGGCGAGCGCCGCGTCAAGTTTGGCCTCGGCCTTGACCGCCTCGGCCTTGACCGGCCAGGACAAAACCACCGAGCCGTGGTTCTCGTCCACCCACACGCCGGGCGCTTCCTTCGGGAAAGTCTTCGTCCAGAGCGAGGCGCCGCTGCGCGCGTCGCGCACGTCGAGCGTGATGTTCGACAGCCGGCTCCCGTCCTTGCCGTTGGCCTTGCGCGCGACGAGATAAGGGCCGTGCTGCGTCGCGCTCGCGTTGCCCATCATCATGTACTCTTTGACTTCGCGCTTCGAGGGGCCGTGCTGCGTCGCGCTCGCGTCGCCCATCTTCATGTGCTCTTTGACTTCGCGCTTCGAGGGGTCGAGGCGCGCGATGACGCGCTCGGTCTCCTCGTACTTCGGAAAGTCGGCGTAAGTAATCCCGTCGTCGCCCACGTAAGCGCCGCGGAAACCGCGGACGTGGAGGACGCGCTCGCCTTTGGTCAAATCCCAGATCGCGCCGCGCGTGCGCTCCGAAATAGCGAGCCACCTGAGGTCGGGCGAGACGGCGGCGGCGCGCAAACGACCCAGAGGGTTGCGCGGCAGCGAGACCTTCGAGACCATCTCTTTCTGCCCGACGCGGTAGAGCGCCAGCTCGCCGTTGACGCGCTCGGAGACGAAGAGGTCGCCGTAGCCGTCGAGCGCGGGCTGCTTGTTCGCCATCATGATTTTTTTCGCCGCCAAATCCATAACCCCCACCGCGTATCCCTGCACAGGCCGGATGAGCAGGTAGTTACCGTGCGTCACCCCTTCAATCGAGCCGACGAGCGGGAGCTGCTCCAGCATGTCGCCTTTGGGGAAGCTCACGATGGCCGACTCGCGGAAGTCACCAGGGTTGTGGCCGATGATGCGGTCGGGGCCGAGGAAGGAGAAATTGCGTGAGAGGATTTTCTTGAGCACCCCGCGCGCGGGGACGCTCGTTTTCGTCGAGAGGTCGAAGATCACCGCCGAGACTTCTTCGCTGGTCGTGTTTATGAGGGTGAAAGAGACGCTCCGCTGCCCGCTCGCGAAGTAGCGCCCGTCGGGCGAAAATTTCATGCCCACCCATTCGGGCGCGTCGAGCACGTCAATGTCGGCCCCGCCCTCCAGCACGTCCCTGAGGATCTTCATGAAGAGCATGCTGATGAGGTCTGAGAAGGGGGGCTTGAAGAAATTCTTCTTCTGGAAAACTTGCGCGCCCGAGGCCACGTCGTAGAGCGAGAGCGCGTAGTTGCCTTCGAGACAGGCGAGCGTCCCGCCGTCGGGCGCGAGCGCGCTCTGCATGCAGCCGTCTTTGACGTACATCTCGCGCGCGCCCTTGAGCTTCGCCTCATTGACGTTCCACGTCTCGACGCGCAACGCCGCGTTGTGCAGCACGATAGACTGCGAGTCGGGCGTGAACTGCGCCGAGAGCGCCTCGGGCGCCTCGATGCGGAAGAGCGGCGCGAACGGCTCGCGCGTCAGCACGTTGACGCCCGTGTCGTCCAGCGCGAGCACGTACCTGCCGTCGGGGCTGAAGCGCAGGCGCGTCACGTCGCCGCGCAAGGGGGGCTCCAACTGCTTCCGTGAGGCCACGTCGTGCAGCGCCTCGGTGCGCCCGACGCCCGTGTAGTTGACGACCGCTGCCTGCCAACGCTCGAACTCGCCCGTCGCGGTCGAGGCGCGCGGGGCGATGCACTCGGCGGGTAGCCCCGACAGGTTCTTGAGAATTTCGCGCAGCCGCCGAGCCTCCGGCTTCGTCGTGCCGAAGAGGTCTGAGAACCAGCCGCCGGTCTTGCCGCCGGTCTCGGCGAGGCGGTCCCAGAAGGCGGCGAAGGCCTGCGGGTCGTAGCTGGCGCTCGCCATCGCGTAGATGCCGACCTGATCGGCCTCGTACTGCTCGCGCTCGCCGTGCTTGTCGCCGCGCCGGAAGGCGCCGGGCTTGCGCGCCTCGTTCTCGATGAGACGGTTGTACTTCTCCAAGATGTCGCGGCGGTCTGTGACCTCTGTGACGCCGAGCACTTCGCGGAGGATGCGCGTCATGTCGGTGGCCGTCTGCCGCGAGGCGATGTGGCCCAGCTCGTGCGCGAGCACGCCGGCCAGCTCGTCTTCGGTGCGAGCGAGCGCGACGAGCTTGCGCGTGACGTAGATGCGACCGCCCGGCAGCGCGAAGGCATTGGCTTCCGGCAAGTCAACGAGGAAGAACTGGTAGCGCATCTCTGAGTCGGGGAGCTGGCGGACGAGCGACGCGCCGACGCGACGCAGATAGCCCGTCATCTCTTCGTCTTCGACGACGCGGTAGTTGCGCTGGACGTGCTCGGCGATGGCGTCGCCCAAATCCATCTCCTGCCGCGGCGTGAAGATGTTCTGGCCGCGCGCTGGCGCGGTCACGGCGGGCGGCAGGCAGCGCGAAGGCTTCTGCTGTGACTGCGCCGCGACCGCGAGCGCCGCGGCGCAGACGAGTTGCGGCGGAGGCGCAGATGTTACCGGAGAGGCCAGCCGGGCCGCAAACAGTTTTCCGGCCCGCGCCGGGGCGCGAGAGTCGCGCTTCGGGTTAGAATGTCCCGGCTCTTGCGGCGTGTGATTTTTCGTCGCCGCCGAAACTTTGACTTGTCCGGACTGTTCAAGACCACAGTGCGATTTCCCTTCATCATTCCCGTCGAGAGAGAGTTCGACGCCGTCGGCTTCGGACTCAACGCCGTGGATCACCTTGTCGTCGTCCCCGCCTATCCGGAGTTCGACACAAAGACCCGCCTCGTCGAGCACGCGCAGAGCGCCGGGGGTCAGACCGCCTCGGCGATGGTCGGCCTCCAACGCCTCGGGCTGCGGACGGCCTACGCGGGACGCTTCGGCTCGGACGAAGAGGGCCGGTTCGGGCTGGAGACGCTCGCGTCCGAAGGCGTTGAAGTGCAGCGCGCCGAAGTCGTCCACGGCGCGCGGACGCAGCTCGCCTTCATCATCATCGAGGCGCGCACGGGCGAGCGCACCATCATCTGGGACAGAGACGAAAGGCTCGCCTACCGCGCGGCGGAAGCGCCCGAAGATTTCGCCGCCCGTGGCCGCGTGCTCCACATGGACGCGCACGACCCCCCGGCGTGCGCGCGTCTGGCGCGTGAGGCGCGCGCGGCGGGAACGATTGTCTCGCTCGACATTGACAACATCTACGCGGGGCTCGACGAACTCCTCCCGCTCGTTGACGTGCTGGTCTCCTCGAAAGAGTTCCCGCGCCGGCTGAACGGCACGGACGACCTCCGGGCGGCGCTCGTCGAGACGAAGTCGCGGCTTCGTCCCGGCGCGGTCGTCGGCGCGACTCTGGGCGGGCGCGGCGCTCTGATTTATCACGAAGGAGTCTTCATCGAAGCGCCCGCCTTCCCCGTTCCCGGCGGCTGCCGCGACACGACGGGCGCGGGCGATGCCTTCCACGCGGGCTTCCTCTATGGCCTGCTTCAGGGCGAAGAGATCGAAGCCTGTCTCGCGCTGGGCTGCGCCGTCGCCGCGCTCAAGTGCCGCGCCCTCGGCGCGCGCACCGCGCTCCCGACCGCGTTTGAGCTGAACCAGCTTTTGACGGCGGAAGGCGAGACCTCCTGAGCGCACCGCTCTCGCACGAGTCTTGAGCCGACGCCGCGATCATATTTATCCACCTTACAAGGACGACACGGCAAAGGACGACACACAGCCATGCGATTGCTCATTACCCTGCTGCTCCTGCTCCACGCCCTCGCCGCCGGCACGCCCGCGCTCTCGACGCGGCAGACGGACGAGCGCCGCTTCCTCGACTCAAGGCTCGTGCCCGCCGAAGGGCGCGCTCCGGCAGACTTCGTGCCGCGCGGTTGGAAGATTGAGGAGGAGGTGAAAGGCGACTTGAACGGCGACGGCGTGGCGGACGCGGCGCTCCGCCTCGTCGAAGACCTGCCCGTCGAGACCGGAGGCGTGTGGAACGAACGCTACCGCGCGCTCGTCGTGCTCTTCGGGAAAGCGGGCGGCGGGTTCGCGCGCGCGGCGGTCACGGCCAAACTCCTCGCCTGCTCGACCTGCGCCGGGATGCTCGGCGACCCCGAGGGCGGCAACATCTCGCTCGAAATCAAGAACGGCGTGCTCAACGTCTCGCAACTGAGCGGCGCGCGCGACGCCACCGACCTCACGCAGCGCTTCCGGCATGACCCGCGCCTCAAGCGCTTCCGGCTCATCGGTGAGGACATCGAAACCTACGACCGCGCCCTCGGCAACAGCGAAATCGTGAGCACCAACTATCTGACCGGCGTCCGCGTTACGAAGAAGCACCGCGTGCTCAAGAAAGACGGCGAACGCGTCCTCGTCTCGACCGCGCGGAAGAAGGTCGCGGCTCGGCGCCGCTTCATCGAGGATGTTGATTACGAGCGGTAGGTTGAAATACTTTCGAGAAACGAATCAGCGCGGGCCGTCAATCCCCGTAGCCTTGAGGATGCGACTGCATCCACTCCCAAGCCGATTCGACGATGGCGCGGAGGTCTTGAAACTGTGGAGACCAGCCGAGTTCGCGGCGGATTTTTTCTGAGCTGGCGACAAGGACGGCGGGATCGCCGGGGCGGCGCGGGGCCGTGCGCGCAGTGATGTCCCGGCCCGTCACGGCGCGGGCCACTTCGATGACTTCTTTGACGGTGTAGCCTTCGCCGCCGCAGCCGAGATTGTAGACGGCGCTGCGCTCTTCGAGGACAAAGAGGGCGAGGATGTGCGCGCGCGCGAGGTCTACGACGTGGATGTAGTCGCGGACGCATGAGCCGTCGCGCGTCGGGTAGTCGTCGCCGTAGACTTCGACGTGGGCGCGGCGGCCCGCCGCCGCTTGCAGGACGATGGGGATAAGGTGCGTTTCGGGTTCGTGCACCTCGCCGCACGCGGGGGTCGCGCCCGCCGCGTTGAAGTAGCGGAGCGAGGCGGAGCGGATACCGTAGGCTTTCTCGTACCACTGGAGCGCGTGCTCGAAGGCGAGCTTCGTCTGGCCGTAGGGGTTGGTCGGGACGGTGGGGTCGGATTCTTCGACGGGCTGCTTCTCAGGCTCGCCGTAGGCGGCGGCGGTCGAGGAGAAGACAAGGCGGCGCACTCCCGTCTCGTTCATCGCGTCGAGCAGGGAGAGCCCGGCGAGCACGTTGTTGCGATAATACTTCGACGGGTTCTCGACCGACTCGCCGACGAGCGAGGCCGCGGCCATGTGAATGACGGCCTCCGTCCGCTGCTCCTCAAAAGCGCGTCGCAGGCGCACACCGTCCAAAAGGTCTGCCTCGACTAGGCCCGCGCCCCGCGCGACCGCCCCGCGATGGCCTTTGGAGAGATCGTCGTAGACTACGACCTCGTGGCCGTCCTGCAACAGCTCTTCCGTGACGACGCTGCCGATGTAGCCGGCCCCGCCCGTGACCAGAACGCGCATAGTCTCCCTCACAAAATGTCTCGATTTAAAATCTGCCTGATGCTAGCACGCGCCGCCATTTCGTGACGACGTAAAACAGTAAGCAGTGAGCAGTAAGCAGTAAACCCAGTCATGCCCGAGTTGATTGACTGCCCTTTGTGACTCTGAAACCATCGGACAGGGCCTTCAACGACCGTGCGGACATTGACTCCTTCCCCCGCTCGATCTATCGTTTGGTCCACAAAAGAGTCGGACGGTCTTCCTCGCAAGGCTCCCCAGACGCGGCGCTCAAATTACCTGAGACGCGCCGACGACGGCACACAACCCAATTAGCACCGGGCAGTGCCGCGTTGATTCACGAACACCTCGCGTCCCTTTAACGCCTCGCACCCTTTCACAGCCTCCTCGCAAGAAAGGCACCCATGAGAAGATTTCTCGTCATCGTCCTCCTGCCCGCCTTGACACTGGCCCCTGCCTTCGGCCAGAGCGTTGACTGGGACGGACGCGGCACAGGGACTAATTTGAAGCTGGATCGGATGGAGCGCAAGTCGTCTTCCAGAAGCAGCAGCAGCGAGCGCAACGACAGAGACACCGAAAGTATGTACATCCCTCCGAGCCCGCCCGACCCTCTGCCCGACCTCGTCGGCGGCTATCGCAGCCTGCGAGGATGGTTCAGGAGCGATTTGTTCCCGGACGCCCCCGGCCTCGTCGAGCCGTCCAACATCTCGGAGCTGTACTGGTCGCTCTCAGCCCTGTCCGACTACGCTGGCGGCAAGCTTCGGAGCCTGAGATCGAAGGCAGCCGCGCTGAGGTCGCGCCATCAGGAGTTACAGGAACAGTTGCGCCGCGACAGCGACTTCAGCGCGGAACTCGCCCGCGAGATAGCCGAGATTGAAAGCGACATCGCACGCTCCAGCAGCGAAGCGCGGGAAGTCGAAGGCAAGCTCACGGCGCAGGGGGCGCTGCTCGAACAGGTCACGTCCACTTTGAGACGGATCGAAGAGGAGACGAAGGCGAAGAAGGCCGAAGTGTTCCAGAGGCTCAGCGAGGCTCAGCGTCGCGGCGTCATACTGCCGCCCAGCAGTTACCGCAAGCTGCCGGAGCCGCCGCCGCCGGGCTACCGCCGCTGGGACGAGCCGCGCGCCGGAGTCGTCGCCATCCAACCGAATATGGTCGCGCCTGAAGCCATACGGGCGTTAGCGCCCGCCTCCGCCGCGCCCTTGAGCGTCAGACCCAGTTTCCCGCTGGCTCCGCTTGCGGCCCGTCGCGGCCCCGTCGGCGAACACGATGTGCGGCAGAAGATGGCCGAGATCAGCAGTACGATGCCGCTGATCAATGCTGCGACCGTGGCGCTTAACGAGGTCTACCAGCAAGTTGTCCAGCAGGAACGGCTGGCCGCCGCGACTTCGAGCGCCGTCGGGGCCTTACGCCAGCAGGCCGACACCCTCCACTCCGACCGGGAGAGTTCCGCCAATGCTCTGAATCAGGCAAAGGGGAAGCTGAGTGATGCCGTCGCCGCCTACCAGCGCCAGAGGGAGAGGCTGCCGCTTCACTGCCTCGAACAGGCTTTCTGGCAATACTCCTACAAGAACATGATCAGCATGCTTGAAGTCAAAGAGCTGGCCTCGCAGACGAAGGAGTTGGCTACGGGAAGCGCCGCGGACAGGTACGTCAATGTGGACATCCCGGAGGGGGTTGAGGCGGCGCTGCCCGACATTGACATCAGAAACGTCCGCCGCGCCAAGAGGGTGATGAATCACATCGTCGAGTTGGGTGCGGACACGCAGAAGGTTATCCTGCGCGTGCCCAACGTGTTCAATGACTTGGAGAGGCCGGAAGAACTTCACGCGGCCATGAAGGACGTGGTGAACCGCTTTCAATTGAACCTCGCCGACGAGCTGAGCGTCGTACCCGAACCGCTGAAGTGGCTCTTCAACAGTAAGGGGACGCCATGAGGCGAAGTGTGCTCGCCGCTTTAATTGCACTCGTCGTGCTGGCTGGCGGCGCGGCCTTCTATTACTTCCGGCATCGCACCCAGCAGCCTTTAGCTCGCCCGCTTGCGGGCAGAGAACAGGACATACAATCGTCGAGGGTGGCCGCCGTCCGCGAGACCCCTTTGCCGAATTTGCTGCAACAGCCAGGGCTGGTCAGCCGACGCTTCGCCCCCATGCGCCTCTATGTGTCGGTCGCCCCCGAAATCGCAATCAAAAGGACGGACGGCGGCGCGGATTCGTCGAAGGATGAGATACTCGACATAGTGCCGATTCTCATCGTGTTGGAGAACGACAGCTATCAGGAAGTGGACGCCAGACGAGACCTCAAACTCGAAGGCGAAGAGTTATTCAACGTCTTCGTCACACACTCCGCTTCAGGGATTGTGTTCCGCCACAGTGAGCCCGCCGTGGAAACAGTCTGGGGGCCTGCCGAGAGGAAAACTTTCAAAGTACCCTGGCAGCCCACGATTGAGTCTTTGCCCGGCGAGTGCGTCATCTCCATGCGGCTCGCCTTCGGCGGTTCCGACGAAGTACAAATTCGCACCCGCCTGAAGTAAACAGTTAAGACGGCTGACCATGCCTGACTCCTTACTGCTTACTCCTTACTGATCACTGCTTACTGCTCACTCTCCAATGCTGTCCCGCGCGGGCTGATTGGTGATATAAAAGCCGGGCCGATTTTCCAACTCCCAGACACGAAGCGCGAAAGTTCAATGACGTACTTTTTCCGGCGGTCTCTCTCCTTCGCTCTCGCCTGCGCGCTCTGCCTCGCCCCCGTGCTCTCGCACGCGGCGCAGGCGCGGCGGCAGACAATTGATCTCCTGCTCTTCAATGGCAAGGTCTTCACCGCCGACGCGCGCGGCACCAACGCCGAGGCGGTCGCGATTAGAGGCGGGCGGATAGTCGCCGTCGGCACATCGCGCGGGCTGCGCGCGCGCTACATGCCGGCGCGCGTCATTGATCTTCGGGGCAGGCTCGTCACGCCCGGCTTCAACGACGCGCACATCCATTTCGCGGGCGGCGGCCTCTCGCTCCTGCGCGTGAATCTGAACGGCGCGAAGACTGTGGAAGAGGCACGGCGGCGCGTGGCCGAGCGCATCGCCGGGGCGAGGCCGGGGACGTGGATACTCGGGCGCGGCTGGGATCACACGCTGTGGGGCGGCGCGTGGCCGACGCGCGCCGATCTGGACGCTGTCGCGCCGCGCAACCCGGTCTTTTTGCAGCGCGTGGACGGGCACGTCAGTTGGGTCAACAGCCTCGCGCTGCAACAGGCGAAGGTCACGCGCGAGACAGAAGCGCCCGCGGGCGGCGAAATCCTGCGCGACGCGCGCGGCGAGCCGACGGGGATTCTCAAAGAGACCGCCGCCGGGCTGGTCGGTCGGGCCGTGCCGCCGCCGGATGCGGGCGAGACTCTGGCCGGGATAGAGCGCGCTCTGGCCGAGGCGCGGCGCTACGGCATCACTTCGGTTCAGGACAACTCAGGCTACGAGACGACGAAGATATACCGCGAGCTTTTGAAGCAGGGACGCCTCACGGTGCGCGTCGCGGAGTGGCAGAACTTTGAGGATTCGGTCGAGAAGCTGAAGCAGCAGCGCGTGGAGTTCGCCAATTTTAAAGATGACCCGTTGCGGCTGCGTCTGAGCGCACTCAAGGGCTACGTTGACGGCACGCTCGGCTCGCGCACCGCCGCCATGCTCGCGCCCTTCTCGGACGACTCCGCCAACAGCGGCATTCCTCGACGCCCGCCCGAAGAGCTGACGCGCATGATTGTCGAGCGCGCGAGTGCGGGATTTCAGATTGCGCTTCACGCCATCGGCGACCGCGCGAACCGGATGGCTCTCGACGGATTTGATGCGGCAATCGAAAGGCGTCTCTCTGAAAAACTGACGCGCAATTCTCAGGGGAAAAGATTCGACACAATGTTTGAGGGCTCTCTCTTGCGCCACCGCGTCGAGCACTCGCAGGTCGTCGCGCCCAGCGACTTCGCGCGCTTCCGCGATCTCGGCGTCATCGCCTCGATGCAGCCCGCGCACGCCATCTCGGACAAGCGTTGGGCGCAGGAACGTCTGGGCGAGTACCGCGTGCTCGGCGCTTACTCGTGGCACACGATGCAGTCCTACGGCGTCCACGTCCCGTTCGGCACTGACTGGCCGGTCGAGCCCGTCAACCCCTATCTCGGCCTCTACGCCGCCGTCACGCGCCAGAGCACTGAAGGCGAGCCCGCAGGCGGCTGGTGGCCGCAGGAGCGTCTGACGATTGAGGGAGCCATCCGCTGCTACACCGCCGAGAGCGCCTACGCCTCGTTCGAGGAGACGGAGAAGGGGCAGGTCGCCGTGGGGATGCTCGCCGACCTCGTCGTCCACACGAAAGACCTCCTCACCGTCAGGCCGGAAGAGATTTTGCAGACCGAGGTGGCCATCACCATCTTCGACGGTCGCGTCGTCTACGAGAGAGAAGACAAACGATGAATGATGAATGATGAATGATGAATGATGAATTAAATTCAAATCGTCTTTCGTTCATCATTCATCATTCATCACTTCCGGAGTTACTGATGCCGACGTGGGTGAAAGTCCTTCTCATCGCATGCGCGCTCCTCGTGCTGCTCACGCTGGCCGCCGCGGGTGCGGGCGTCTATCTGTGGCGGCAGCACGGGCGCGGGTTCGTCGAGAACACGCGGAAGACCGGCGCGGAAGGGCAGGAGTACGGCAGGCATACGGACGCGCAAGGCTGCCTCGACGAAGCGCTCGCGCGCCACACGCGCGCCGGGGGGTTCGGCGAGATAGTCCGCACCAATATCTTCCTGCGGACGTGTCTCGACGCGAGCAGCCCCTCGCCCGGCTTCTGCGACGATGTGCCCCGCCAGTTCGAATTCATCAGGAGCGCGCAGTGGCAGCAGCAGCAATGCCAGAAGCACGGCCTCTCGCCTGAGAAGCAGTGCGGCCAGCTCTTCGCGCAGGTGCAGCAATACTGCGAGGCCCGCCGGCCCGGACAGAAATAGACACACGCCGAGCGCAAGGTCACATCATGAATCATCGTCTCCGCCCTCGACACGTCTTAATTCTCGTCAACATCGCTGTTTTTTTCTCTCTCTTCATCGCTCACTCCGAGGCGCGGGCCGCGTGGCGGGCGGGCGGCGACGTCAAGACCGTCGAGCGGCAGACGGACGGCGTGGTGCTCACGCTGACGAGCGGCGCGCGCGTCTCGGTCACTTTTCATGACCTCGAAACCGTGCGCGTGCGCTTCTCGCCGCGCGGCACGTTCGAGCGCGACTTTTCTTACGCCGTCGAGTCGAAAGACCGCCAGACCGTGCGCGCCACGGTGCGCGAAACCTTCAAGGATTCCATCGGCATCAACGCCTTCGGCGGCGCGAGCGTCGTCATCAACCGCCGCCCTTTTCTCATCAAGGTGCTCGACGCCGACGGTCGCGTCGTCGTCGAAGACGACCCCGCGCGCCCCATTTCTTTCGACCCCGAGACGGGCGCGGTCGAGGCGTCGAAGCGGCGCGTCGAGTGGGAGACCTACTACGGCTTTGGCGAGAAGGCGATGCCGGTGTCGCGCCACACGCAGCACATGGTGATGTGGAACACGGACACCTACGGCTACCCGCGCGGCCTCGACCCCATCTATCAATCAATCGGCTTCTTCATCGCACTCCGCAAGGAACGTGATGCCGGGCTCGCCTACGGACTCTTTCTCGACAACACGACGCGCACCTACTTCGACATGGGGAAGACGCGGCCCGAGAGCTACACGTTCGGCGCGGCGGGCGGCGAGCTGAACTACTACGTCTTTACGGGGGGCCGTGGGCGGTCGCCCAAGCGTGTGCTCGGCGACTACACGGACTTGACGGGGCGCACGCCGCTCCCGCCCGCGTGGGCGCTCGGCAATCAGCAGTCGCGCTGGTCTTACTACCCGGAGGCGCGCGTCCGCGAGGTCGTCCGCAAATTCCGCGAGACGCGCACGCCGCTCGACGTCATCTACCTCGACATTGACTACATGGACGGCTTCCGCGTCTTCACTTGGGACAAGACGCGCTTCCCCGACCCCTCGAAGATGATCTCTGATTTTCGCGCCGAGGGCGTCCGCACCGTCGTCATCATTGACCCCGGCGTGAAGGTTGACGAGAACTATGCCGTCTACAATGAAGGACGCGCCGGGGGCTTTTTTACCAAGACGGCGAGCGGCGAAGAGCTGCACGAGAGCGTCTGGCCGGGCGTCTGCGCCTTCCCCGATTTCACCTCCGCAGCGGCGCGCGAGTGGTTCGGCTCGCTCTACCGCAAGCATCTCGACGAGGGCATCGCCGGATTCTGGAACGACATGAACGAGCCCGGCGTCTTCCTCTCCGACCGGACGCCGAAGCCCGACACTTATCACCATCCGAACAAGACCTTCCCGCTCACGGCGCGCCACGCGGGCGACGGCGAACCGGGCACGCACGCGCGCTACCACAACGTCTACGGGATGCAGATGGCGCGCTCGACTTTTGAAGGATTGAAAAAACTTCGCCCCGACGAGCGCCCCTTCGTTTTGACGCGCGCGGGCTACGCGGGTGTCCAGCGATTCTCTGCCGTCTGGACGGGCGACAACGTCGCCTCGTGGGATCACCTGCGGCTTTCGATACCGATGCTCACGAACCTCGGCGTCTCGGGCGTGGCGCTCGTCGGCGCGGACGTGGGCGGCTTCTCCGGCGACCCCTCGCCCGAACTCTACGCGCGCTGGTTGCAGGCCGCCGCGCTCACGCCCTTCCTCCGCTCGCACTCCGAGTCCGGGTCGAAGCCCCACGAGCCTTACTCCTTCGACCCCGAGTTCGTGGCCGTCAACCGCGCCTCAGTCGAGCTGCGATACCGTCTGCTCCCGTACCTCTACACGCTCTTTTACGAGCACACCGAAACCGGCGCGCCCGTCATGCGCCCGCTCTGGTTCGAGTACCCTGCGGACGACCGCACCTATCTCGTCGAAGATCAGTACCTCGTGGGCCGCGACCTGCTCGTCGCGCCCGTCCTGACCGAAGGCGCGACGAAGCGGCGCGTCTACTTCCCGCGCGGCGACATATGGGTGGACTGGTGGACGGGCAAGCGTTACGAAGGCGGCAAGGACTTTGAGATTGACGCGCCCTTGAATCGCCTGCCGCTCTTCGCTCGCGCGGGCGCGACGATCCCCGTGCAGCCCGTCGTCCAGCACACGGGCGAGATGGCGCGCGCACCCCTGACGCTGACAGTGGTCTCGGGCGCGAACAATGTCAGCCGCGTCTACGAGGACGCGGGCGACGGCTACGACTACCAGCGCGGCGCTTCGCGAACTCTGACCGCGACCGTCGAAGGCAACACCCTGCGCCTCGCGCGGGCGGGCGCGTACAACGTCTCGCGCCCCGTCGCGGCGGTCGAATTCCTCGGCGTCGCCGCCGCCCCGCGCGAAGTGCGTGCCGGCGGACGCGCCGTCTCGAACACGACTTTCGACACCGCCACGGGCCGCATCACCGTGCCGCTCCCGCCGGAGGGCGCGGAAGAAATTTTGCTTGTCCCGTAAACCCGGCTTGACCTGCCGGAGCCGCGACTCGCAAGGTCTTTTCATTGTCAGGAATGAGCCACCGCAGGCACAGAGGGCACAGAGACAATCAAGGAAAGAAAGAGGGATGTGTTAAGGAAGGGTTGAATGATTCAACTCTCTATTAACACATCCCTCTTTACCTTTCTTCGTCCTGTCTTTCTCTCTGTGCCTGCGGTGTCTCTGTGGCTCATCTTTATCCTTGAGAATGAATAGACCCTGCCCGACCCGGAATTTTCCTTGCCAAAAACGCCGCTCCGTCTTATGCTTGCCGCAATCGCCGGAAGCGAAGGTGGTAACCATGATAAGCATGAAACTCTTCAGACTCGCCTAACTCGACCGCAAACGGCCTCTCCGTTTCGTCTCTCATTTCCAAACATTGGAAAGCGGTTATCCGACCAGCAAATGGTCGGAAAGGTGTGTGGGTTAATGTCTATTCATGGTATCGAAGTCCGCAATCTACAGAAATTCTTCCATAAACGCCGCAAGCTCTTCCGCGCCCGCCCGGCGGTAGTCCACGCGCTCAAAGACATTTCCTTCGAGGTGGAGATGGGCGAGACCTACGGGCTTTTGGGGCCGAACGGCTCGGGCAAATCCACGCTCATCCGCGTGCTCTCAACGCTCCTCGTGCCCGACGGCGGCGAGGTGCGTCTGCTCGGCCACCGCATCCCCGGCGAGGAGCATCTGGTGCGCGCCAAGATCGGGCGTGTGAGCGTCGACGCGGCCTTCTACAAAAAACTCTCGGCGCGCGAAAATCTCCTCTACTCGGCCTACCTCTACGGCATGGACGGGCGCAGCGCCGAGCGGCGCGCGATGGAGATTCTCGAAGCGCTGGGGCTCGAACAGGAGAAGTTCACCGACCCGCTCGAAGAGATGAGCCGCGGGATGCAGCAGAAGGTCGCCATCACGCGCGCTCTTTTAATCAACCCGCCGCTTCTTCTTCTGGACGAGCCGACGACCGGTTTAGACCCCAAGAGCCGCCGCGACGTGCAGACCTTCCTCGAAGATTTGCGCGCGGAGCACGGCACGACCATCCTCCTGACCTCGCACGACATGGCCGAGACCGAGCGTCTCTGCTCGCGCATCGGCTTCATCGCGAAGGGCGCGCTCATCGCCGAGGGGACGGCGGACGAACTCAAGCGCAGGTCGAACGCCGCCACTCTCGACGACGCGTTCATCGCGCTCTCGGGCGAGTCGCTGGAGGAGGGCAGTAAGGTCGCCGCAGTGAACCCGGACGGCATCACGCCGGCGAAGGGCGGCGACGTGGTGGTGCCGGCGGAGGGCAACGGCCACAAGGAGGGAGCGGCTGAAGAGGAGGAGGTGAAAGTATAATAATGGAACATACACTCAGGCAGACGTGGGCGTTCGTCTTCCGCGACATCAACCTGTCGCGGAGGTACATGTCCTGGATCGTCGTCTTCACCTTCTACGCGATGGTGAACACGGCGACCATCGCGCTCATCGGCGTGGCGCTCGGAGACCGCCGTTTGACGCTCATGCTCATCCTCGGCGCGCTCTTGTGGAACTTCCTCTCAGTGCTCTTCAGCGAGATCGCCAACTCGATCACTTACGAGCGTTGGGAGGGGACGCTCGAATATACGTTCATGGCCCCCGTCTCGCGGCTCACGCATCTGGCGGGCGTGAGCATCTACGTCACGCTCTACAGCATCGTGCGCACAATCGTCATCACGGCGGGCGTGACGCTCTTCGTGGACTTCGACCTCTCGCAAGCGAACCTCACGGGGCTCTTCGTCGTGCTGCTGGTCAGTAGCCTCGCCTTCATCGGCCTCGGACTGATGGCGGCGGCGCTGCCCGTCATGAGCCCGGAGCGCGGCGCGGAGGCGACGAACATCTTTCAGGGAGTCCTGCTGCTCGTCTCCGGCGTCTACTACCCCATCGAGGTTTTGCCCGCATGGCTCCAGCCGCTCGCCTACATCTCGCCCGCGACCTATGCGCTCTCGGCGAGCCGCAAGCTGATCGGCATCGGCGCGAGCGCCTCAGACCCCGCGCAAGGGGTGGGCGTCCCGCTCTCGGCGGTCACGCACGAGCTGCTCGTCGGCATCGTCGAGCGCTGGGCCAAGCGCACAGGCAAGCTGAAGCGGACTGGGTGAGAGGACGAACACAGTACCGCGAGCGGTAGCGAGTGGGTTCGGGTGTGGATAAGCTCAACCCGCTCGCTACCGCTCGCGGTACTGTTTTTATTGGAAGGCTTGCATTACCTCGTCGGCGTGCTGCTCGACGTTGACCTTGTCGAAGACTTTCTTAATCCTCCCTTCCTCGTCGATGAGGAAGGTCTTGCGCGCCACGCCCATGTAAGTCTTGTCGCCCCAACGCTGCTCGCCGTAGACGCCGTAGGCGTCCGAGACGGAATGATCCGTATCGGAGAGAAGCGTGAAAGGCAGACTGTACTTCGAGGCAAACGCCTGATGCGAGGCCCCGTCGTCGAGCGAGACGCCGAGCACCTTGATGCCCTTCTCTTCGTAATCGGAAGAGGCGTCGCGGAAAGAGCAAGCCTCTTTGGTGCAGCCCGGCGTGTCGTCCTTCGGATAAAAATAGAGCACCACTTTCTGGCCGCGAAAGTCGGACAGTTTCACGTCTTGACCTTCTGCGTCGCGCGTCGCGAACTCGGGCGCGGCGTCTCCCTCTTTGAGCATCGTTTGATTCCCCTTCGGCTGAATGTATCTGAGATAGAGCGCAGGTATCTTATACCGAAGTCGCGGGATGAAAAAACGGCGGAAGCCCGCCGGGGTGCTGATTCTTTAGCGACTTGAGGTGCTCTCGTCAGCGGGCTTCACGCCTTTGCCGGCGGCTGTCTTGCGGAAAGAGCGGAAGTGTTCGGGGACGAACGTCGTGATGTGGTACGTGGCGGTGCGCCCGTCGGCGAAGGTCTGGTAGAGGTTGAACTCGGGGAGTTGGAGGCAGCTGAGCGCCGAGGCGGGGCCGTAGCCGGTGTCAATGCCGATGGCGTCGTGCGAGACGTAGATGCCGTGTCGTCCGAGGCGACCGAGCAGGGGCAGGAGCGGCGTCGGCGTGTGACCAAAGATGCAGGGCTTGCCGCGGTAGTGCTTGAAAAAATCCGGGTTGCGCGACCAGAGGAGGTGTCGCTCGTCAGTCTCGCTCGGATGTTTGCTGCCGTCGAGGCCGGCGTGGACATAGAAGGCGTAGGCGTCCTCGTGATAGAGCGGGAGGCCGCGGAAGAAGTCGAGGTGCTCGACGGGCACCGCGTCGCGGACGCAGCGCCGCGCCTCCTCCCACCACGAGCGCAGCTCTTCGGTCAGCTCGCCCCCAGTGTAGCCGCCGAAGGTCGTGTCGCTCCCGACCGCCGGGTGGAGCCAGAGGACGGCCCCTTCGTCGAGGAAGTCCAGAAGCATCTGCTCGTGGTTGCCGCGCAGGACGACGACGTTCGAGCCCCCCGCCTTGAGCGCCATCACATCGGCGACCGTGCCGGGCACGTCCTCGCCGCGGTCAATGAGGTCACCGAGCAGAACGAGCATGTCCCGCGCGCCGTCGCGCGGCAGCATTTCGATCAGTTGACTTAGTTGCGCACGCCGCCCGTGCACGTCGCCGATGACGAAGGTGCTCATACTCGGCAGTCCTCCCGTCCGGCCAAACGCCCCGGCCCACTTCAAGGCCCGAGGCGTCGCATCAGCTCGCCGAAGCGCGGGTCTTCGCGCAAAGGTTCCCAGTTCGGGTCTGACTCGAACCAGGGACGGTTTTCGTTCCCCAGTGTGATGGCACGTCCCAGCCACTCGAAGGCCGTGTCGCGCTCGCCGAGCATGGCGTGCGCCGTCGCCAGCCAGTAGGCGACGTCGTGGTCGGCGTCAGCCGCCTCGCGCGCGCTCTTCCCCAGCTCGGCGCGGGCCGCCCCCTCGTCGCCCCCCTTGATCAGGAACTGCGCCAGCAGCGGTCGGACGGCATCCATGCGCGGGTGGCGCTCCACAACTTCGCGCATGATACGGATGGCCGCCTCCGGCTCGCCACGACGCGCCAGCACGACGGCGCGGAAGGTCTTGACCAGAGGGTGCGCGGGCTCTGCCGCCGCGCCGAGGTCGAGCTCGGCGAGCGCGTCGTCGTAGCGCCGCTGGTACATGAAAATCCGCGCGCGGTTATAGCTCACGACGACGCGCTCGGCGGGATTGATCTTGACCATCCGGGCGAAGGCTTCGAGCGCCTCTTCGTAGCGCCCGTCGAGGCGGGCGAGCGTGGCCGAGACGAACTGCACGCCGACGTCGTTCGGCGCTTCGCGGCGCAGGCGCGCGACCCATTCGCGCGCCTGCCCCTTCTCGCCGCGCGCGAGGTGGATGAAGACCGTGTGGAGCCGCGCCTCCAGAAGCTTCGGGTCGAGCGCGAGCGCGCGCTCGAATGAGGCTTCGGCGCGCTCGTAGTCGCCCGCCCCGCCGAAGCCCTTGATGACGCGGTTGGCATAAGCGCCGCCCAGCGCGCAGTGCGCGAGAGCAAAATTCGGGTCGAGTTCGACGGCGCGCTCGAAATGCTTGATGGCCTCGTCCGAGTCCTCGCGCGCGAGCGTGTGGTAGATGAAGCGCCCACCCGCGTCGCGCCCGCGCAGGTATTCTTCGTAGGCGTCGGCGCTCGCCGTCGAGCGCGGCGACGAGCCCGCCTCCGTGCGGTCAATCGAGCTCTGATCCTGCGCCGCGCCTGCGGCCTGCAGCCCCCTCAGCTTCTCCTCTTCGAGGCGTTGCATCAGCGCGCGGAAGCCGGGGTCTTCGCGCAAGTGTTCCCAGTTCGGGTCGGACTCGAACCACGTCCGGTTCTCGTTGCCGAGGTCAATCGAGCGCCCGAGCCATTCGAGCGCCTCGTCGCGGTCGCCGAGCATGGCGTAGGTCGTGGCGAGCCAGTAGGCGATGTCGTGGTCGGCGGCGGCGGTCTCGCGGACGCGCTCGGTGAGCTGAGAGAGCGCGCCCACTTCGTCGCCCTGCTTGATGAGCTGCTGGGCGAGCAGGGGGCGGATGCCGTCCATCGCCGGGTGCTCATCGAGCACTTCGCGGAGGAGGCGCGCGGCCTCCTCGCGGTCGCCGTTGCGGCCCGTGATGACGGCGCGGAAGGTTTTAATCAGCGGGTGGTCGGGCTCGACCCTCGCGCCCTGATCGAGTTCTAAGAGCGCGTCCGTGAAGCGGTGCTGGTACATCATCACGCGCGCGCGGTTGTAGCTCGCCACGACGCGCGCCGCAGGGTCCAGACGGCCCAGCTTGTCGAAGGCGCGAAGCGCCCGGTCGTACTCGCCGTCGAGCCGGTGGAGCGCGCCCTTCACGAAGTAGACCGCCGCTTCGTTCGGGGCTTTCCGCACGAGCCGCGCGACTTCGGCGCGCGCCTTATGCTTCTCGCCGCGCGAAAGATAAATGAAGACCATCAGCATGCGTGCTTCGACGAGGTCGGGATCGAGTTCGAGCGCGCGGTTGAAGGCGTTCTCCGCCAGCTCGTAGTCCTCTACCCCGCCGAGCCCTTTGAGCACGCGGTTGGCGAAGCACGCGCCGAGGCCGCTGTAGGCCAAGGCGAAAGTCGAGTCGAGCTGGATGGCACGCTGGAAGTGCTCGACGGCGCGGTCGCAGTCCGAGGGGTCGAGCGTGTGGAAGAGGAAGCGCGCGAAGTGGTCGCGCCCGCGCAGGTACTCCTCGTAGGCGGGCGCGCTCTGCGTGGCGGGGGCGGGCGCGTCCGCTTCGGTGGCGGCCCGCACGTCAACATTTAAGCCGCGCGCGATGCGCTGCGCGATGGTGTCCTGAAGCGCGATGATGTCTTCGGCGGACGCATCAATGCGGTCGCTCCAGAGGATGTCGCCCGTCTCGACCTCGATGAGCTGCGCGTTGACTCTGAGGTGGTCTCCGGCGCGCAGGAAGCTCGCCGAGAGCACCGCGCTCACGCCCAGCTCACGCCCCGCCTCGACGGGGTCAACCTGTATCCCCTGATATTTCGCGATGACTGAGGAGGAGCGCACGACGAGCGAGCGCACGCGCGCCAGCTCCGTAATCACCGCGTCGGCGAGCGAGAACTCGTAGAAGCCCGCCTCCGCGTCGTTGCTTAGATTCCGGAAGGGCAGGATGGCGATGGACTTCTGCGTCTCGAACTGGCTGACGTGCGGCGACGCGGCGGCGGAGCCGCCGCCCGGCGCGCGCGGCGTCGAGGCGGAAGCTGATGCGGGCGACGCGGCGGTCGAGCGAATCATCCCCGGCGGGATGGAGGTCGGCTGCGTCTCGGCCCCCTTCAGGCTGCGCCACCAGCGCCGGAAGTTGCGCCCGACGCCCCCACCGCCCCGCTGGTGTCTGGGGGTCGAGAGCGGGACGATCTCGCCGGGCAGACCCGTTGTCTCGACGCCGGCTCCACCGCCTGAGGCCGACGCGGCCTCGCGCATCGCGGCGCGCAGGTCGTCGCGCAGCTCCGACATTCTCTGATAACGCGCTTCGGGGTTCTTCGCCAGCGCGCGGTCAATGATCTCTTGCAGGCGCGGCGGCGGGTTGTCGTCGCGCGCCTCGCTGATGGGCTGCGGCGTGTCATGGAGGACGGCGTAGCGTACCTCAACGCTCGTCTGCCCGCGGAAAGGCCATGTCCCCGCGAGCATCTCGTAGAGCAGCACTCCCGTCGAGAAGATATCCGCGCGGTGATCAACCTTCTGGCCCGTCGCCTGCTCGGGCGCGGCGTAGGTCGCCGTCCCGTAAGGGACGCCCAGCTCCGTGAGGTGAATGTCCGAGCCCTTCCGCTCGTCGTGCTGGCTCTCGTCCAAGAGCTTGGCGAGGCCGAAGTCCAGCACCTTCGCCAGCCCCGCGTCCGTGACCATCACGTTGCCCGCCTTGATGTCGCGATGGATGACGCCCTTCGAGTGCGCGGCGGTGAGGGCGTCGGCCACCTGATAAGCAATTGAGAGCGCGCTGTTGAGTGCGAGCGGGTGGCCCGCGACGACATCGCGGACGTTGCGCCCCTCGATGTACTGCATGGCGATGAAGTGAAGGCCGTCAGCTTCGTGCAGGCCGTAGATGGTGCAGATGTTCGGGTGGTCTAAGGAGGAGGCGAGCTGAGCCTCGCGCTCGAAGCGCTTGAGGTTGACTTCGCGCGCCGTCAGCTCGGGCGAGAGCACCTTGATGACGACCGTGCGACCGAGTCGCTCGTCAGTCGCCCTGTAGACCGTGCCCTGCCCGCCCGCGCCGAGCTTTTCCGTGATGCGGTAGTTGAGGAGCGTCCTGCCAACCATGAAGGGATTACGGATTGCGGATTTCGGATTTTAGATTTCGGATTATCATTTTCCCACGAGAGACGATGCGCAGATTCTAGACCCGCCCCCGCAAATCCACAATCGCAAATCCGAAACCTGAGATGTTTTTGACTGGCGCACGGCCAGTCTCTAGTCGTGCACCGTTCAACCACGCGGCGGCGTGCCCCAGCCCGACCCGACGTACTCGCCGTCCCGCACCATGCACGGCACGGTCGGATCGCCGTCCGAGAAGGCCAGCATCTCCTTGCGCCGCGCGCGGTCGGTCTGCGCGTCGTACTCGGTCCACTCCACGCCCTCCGACTTGTAATAGTCGCGCGCCTGCTGGCAGTACGGACACCCCGGCTTGACGTAAATCACCAGTCCCATCGCTCTTTTTCTCCCTTTCCATTTTATGCACCAGTGTAACGCACGCCCGCGCGAGTTGAGAAGCAATTGCGGCCCTCGCCGGCCACCCTCCCGAACGAACGCGGACGCCCCCGGCCAAGCCGGCTGCTCAGGAAGACCTCCGCACGTCGCGCTTATTTCGCGTATGATGCGAGGCACGCGAGCGCCGTCATTCATTTAAACCCCCGTCGGAAGGAAGCGCTCACATCATAAGACCATCGAACCAGGAGGAGGGAGCGGAATGTCTACCAGCAAATCCCGCCGGCCTTCGGCAGCCGCCGAGCGTTGCCGCAAAAAATTCCTTCGCTACTTCCCCGGCGGCTTCCGCGACGAGAAGTACGTCGAATGGGAACGCGGCTACAAGTGGGAGACGCACGAGCGGTGGGAAGAGGCGCTCGGGCGCGACGAGTTTCGGAGGCTGCTCAGACGCGGCGAGTTCGCCGAGGTCACGGCCCGCGCGGTGCGCGTCGAGCAGAGCGCGCGCTACAGCATGATCTTCTCCTTCGAGAAGATGGCGCTGCGCGACGCGGTCAAGGAGCCCGAGGGCGCGCGCGCCTTCGCCGAGGGGCTCTACGACTTTCTCCACGGCCCCGGCGACACCGAGCGCAGGTTCGAGCGCTGGGTCGAGGTGGTCGCCGCGCTGCCGCGCCGCCAGACGCGCGTGCTGACGTGGCCACTCGTCACCGTCTTCGGCTTCATCGCCAGACCTGAAGAGCACTTCTTCCTCAAGCCGAACGTCACGCGGGCGGCGGCGCGCGCCTACGGCTTCGACTTCCGGTACCAGTCGCGGCCCGACTGGGAGACCTACTCGAACCTGCTGGAGTTCGCCGAGACCGTGCGGCGCGACCAGCGCGACCTCAAGCCGCGCGACATGATAGACATCCAGTCGTTCGTCTGGGTGCAGGGGTCGGACGAGTACGCGGACTGAATCGAGCCGAAAGAGAAGATGAAGAAGAAATGATGAATGCGGAATGACGAGTGGTGAATAAGAAGGAGCTTGTCCTTTATTCATCACTCATCATTCCGCATTCATCATTTCTTCTTCCATCCTGTGAATTGCCTGCGCGCCCGGCTCTCGTCACCCGCTGGGGTTTTCGTTATACTCTCGCTCTCCCCACGTTCTAACAGCCCCCGTGCCGGAGAGTTTGCCGCGTGTTCGAGAGCGACCTGCTTGACCCGTACGAAAAATTAATCTCCATCGAGGTGCTCGGCCAGAGCGTCGAGGTGCCCGAGAAGAACCGTCTGCTGCGCTGCTTCCAGTATCTCTCGCTGAACACCATCTCCTTCGGCGACTTCTGCTGGAACGGCGAGTGCACCAACTGCCAGTTCTGGTATCACGAGCCGGGCGAGTCGGAGGCGCAGGACAAGACCGCGCTCTCCTGCCGCTTCGACGTGCGCGAGGGGCTCGTCGTCACACGACTCAGCCCGCACGTCGAAATCGAAGGAGTCAACAAGTGAAAGTCAGAAGTCCGCAACGATGAGCGATGAACTGAACGGCACGAGGGCTTTGCTTTCAGTTCATAGTTCATCGTTGCGGACTTCTGCGTTTCGGAGGTTTCCCCATGCGTTTCGAGTATTACCACGAGGGACTGGCGGGCGTGCCGAAGCTGTCGGTGGACGGGACGGTGGAGAGTGCCGTCCACTTTTCGCACTGGCGCGGCAACCGCACCCCTTCGGAAGTCCGCGCCGATACCTCGACCGAGATTGCTCTGAACCTCGTCGCCTCGCCCCGCCGCGACGCGCTCACCGAGGGCATCGAACTCGTCACCAACAACCACTTCGACACGGACGGCGTGCTCTCGGTGTGGACTGTTCTCAAGGGCGCGGGCGCGCTCGAACTGCGCGATGAATTGGTCGCCGCCGCCGAGGCCGGAGACTTCTCCGAGCACACGGGGGCGCGCGGAGTCCGCGCGAGCCTCGTCATTCAGGGGAGCGACAGCCCCCTCGCCGACGGCGGCGTGATCTCGCCGCTCGCGCACCGGCTCAAAGGGGGCGGGCAAGTGGACGAAGCTCGCGCCTACGCGCTCGTCCTCCCCGAAGTCGAAAACGTGCTCACGCGCACGGACGACTACGAGCCTTTATGGCGCGAGGGCTGGGCGGCGATTGAGGCGGCGCTGGAGAGCTTCGCGCGCGGAGCCTCGCGCGTCGAAGAGGACGCGGCGTCGGGCCTCTCCCTGATTACGCTCGCGCCCGACCTCTACGGCGCTTCCGGCTTCAAGCCGACGCGCCACGCCGCGCCCTACACCGCCATCTCGCACCACGCGCGCGGCGAGGTCTATCTCATCGCCATCCCCGGCGCTGAAGGCTGGAGCTACCGCGTGGATTATCCGTACTACTCGTGGGCGGAAACGATTGTGCGCCCGCACGTCGAGCGGCGAGACTTCGCGGCGCTGGTCGAGCGGCTCAACGAACTGGAGCAAGGAGCAAAGGCGTTCTGGAAGACTGACGGGAGCGAGCTGACCTCGGCGGTCAAATTCACTGACGCGGGCGGCATCCTCTCGGCCTCGCGACTCGCGCCGGAAGAGGTGGCCTCAGAGGTGCGCTCTTTTCTGCTCGCCGAGCACGGCGGCGCGCGGGCCTCGCAGCCCGTCCGGGTGTAAAGCATGGCCGACTGGGACGAGCGTTACCGGCGCGGCGAGCACGCGACCGACGAGCCGAGCCGCCTGCTCGTGCGCGCGGTCGAGGAGTTCGCGGCTCAAGTCGGAGGTGAAAGTTTCGGGGGCCGCCGCGCGCTCGACCTCGCGTGCGGCGCGGGCCGCCACGCGCTCTTTCTCGCGGGGCTGGGGTTTCAGGTCACGGCGGTTGACGCCTCGCGCGCCGGCATCGAACTGACGCTCGCGCGCGCACGCGAGCGAGACCTCAGCGTTGACGCGCGCGTCGCCGACCTCGAACGCGGCGAGTTCATCATCGAAGAAGCGGCTTACGATCTCGTCTGCGACTTCTACTTTCTCCAGCGCGACCTCTTCCCGCGGATGCGCGCGGGACTCCGGCCCGGCGGCCTCCTCGTCGCCGCGATTCACATGGTTGACGAGAGCCCGCTGGCGAAACCCATGCGCGATGACTTCCTCCTCCGCACCGGCGAGCTGCGCGAGGCGTTTAGCGAACTTGAAATCCTCCACTACCGAGAGACTGCTGGGCACGACGACGACGCGGGCGAGCACACGCGGCGCTCGGCGGAACTGATCGCACGACATTAAAGAGTCAGGAGTCTGAAGTCAGGAGTCTGGAGCCGGAAAAGCCGTTCCCTCAAAAGGCACGCTCTTCGACGGCGAACTCTTAACTTCCGGCTCCAGACTCCGGACTTCAGACTCTTATCTTATGCATGACGTGATTATCATCGGAGCAGGCGCGGCGGGGTTGTCCGCCGCGCTGTGGTGCGACGAGCTGGGACTGGACACGCTCGTGCTCGAACAGGGGGCGGAGGTCGGCGGGCAGCTCCTCAATGTCCACAACCCGATAGGGAATTATCCGGGCGTCGAGGCCGCGAACGGGACGGAGCTGCGCGACCTGTTCGCCGCGCAGGTCGCGGCGACGGTGACGCTCGTGCACCGCGGCAAGACTCTGGGCGCGCGCCGCGAGTTTGCCGAGAAGATTCAGGGCGACCACCGCATCACCGTCTTCAACGAAGCGACGCTCGAAGGAATTTTCGGGGGCGAGCGGGTCGAGGCGGTCGAAATCCTCCGGCGCGGCGCGCTCAAGCCGTTCCGCATGGCCGTGCGCGGAGTCCTCGTCCGCGTCGGCGTCGAGCCGAACGCCGAGCTGTTCGCCGGTCAGGCGCACACCGACGAACGCGGCTACCTCGTCGTCTCGGGCGAGCAGGAGACGAGCGTCGAGAACGTCTTCGCCGCCGGAGACATCTCGAACCCGCTCGCGCCGACCGTCAGCGGGGCCTGCGGCGCGGGCGCGACCGCCGCCAAAATCATCGCCTCGCGCCTCACACTTAAAAGCCGTGAATCGTAAATCGTCAATCGCGAATAGAAGGAATCAGTTCTTTCTTGTCACGATTGACGATTTACGATTCACGGCTTTTACCGTTTGCGTTCGGCGCGTGGCGCTGATACTTTTTCGCGGGACGCTAAGACAGATGAGTTTCCAGACAATCACCCCGGAGCAGCTCGACGAGCGGCGCA
This sequence comes from Acidobacteriota bacterium, assembly GCA_020199995.1. Lineage (GTDB taxonomy): Bacteria > Acidobacteriota > Blastocatellia > Pyrinomonadales > Pyrinomonadaceae > JAIVJM01. The sequence goes on from JAIVJM010000016.1 coordinate 37,327, forward strand.
GGCGCGGCGATGCGTTGCTGTTGATTGACGTGCGCGAGCCGGAGGAGTTCGAGCTGGCGCGCATCGAGGGCGCGCGGCTCCTGCCGCTCAGCCGCTTCGACGAGTGGGCCTCGACGCTCGACGCCGGACAGGAGATCGTCTTCATGTGCCACCACGGCATCCGCAGCGCGCAGACCTGCGCCTTCTTCGCGCGTCAGGGCTTCCGTCAACTCTACAACCTCGCGGGCGGCATTGACCGCTGGTCGTGCGAAGTTGACCGGCGCGTCCCGCGATATTGAATCAGCGGAAGGGGAAATAATGAACGCCTATGCGTTGAATGATGAATCAGAAGCAAGCTGTCTCTCTTTCATTCATCATTCAACATTCCGCGTTCATCATTTGTCGTTATGCTTGAGCCCGACGCCGAAGGTCGTCCCGCATACACGGAGGCGCACGCCGCCTTCTATCCGGAAGAGTATCTGGCCGGGATCGACCTCTACAACGAGGGCGAGTTCCACGCGGCGCACGACGCCTGGGAGGAACGGTGGCGCGACGACGCCGGAGCACGCGAGAAGCTCTTCCTGCAAGGAATGATTCAGGCGGCGGTCATCTTCCACCACCTCGAAATCGGGCGGCCCGGCGCGGCGCGGCGCATGCACCAGCTGGCGACGGAGAAGTTCGCGCGCCTCGGTGCGGCACGCTTCATGTCGCTCGACCTCGAAGACTATCTCGCGCGGCTCGAACGCGCTCTCACGTGGCTCATCGAAGCGCGCGACCCGCGCGAGGTCGTGCCGCCCCCTTTCGCCGCGCCTCGTATTCAACTTCTGCCCGAGTTGATGGAGTACGACTGACCGGAGGCCGGCGACAGCCGCGAGGTGTTGGCGTCGGCGGGCGTTTGTGATTTAGAATCGGCGCGCGCAAACAGACACACACAAGCGGCCACGGTCACAAGGAGAAGATTTCGGCGTGGAGATTATTGATAACCTCGACGACTGGCGCGACCGCTACGCGCGCTGGAAGCTGACCAACGAGATGCGCGACGACACCGTCGGCGCGCGTTACCCGTGGGTCGAGAATCGCCACGCGCCCTTCACGCCAGCGCGCCGCGCGCTCCCGATGCTCAACCTCGCGCTCATCACCTCGGCGGGCGCTTACATTGACGGGACGCAAGCCTTCGACACCGGCGTTGCGGGCGGCGACACTTCTTTCCGCGAGATTCCCATCGAGGTCGGGGCCGCGGACTTGAAGTGGTCGGCGCGCGGCTACGACCCGGCGGCGGTGCTCACGGACATGAACTCACAGGTTCCCGTCGGGCGGCTCAAGGAGTTCGAGGGCAACGGCATCATCGGCCAGCTCAATCCGGTCTGGTGGAGCCTCTGCGGCTTCATCCCGAGCGCGGGCCGCTTCGCGGGAACGACGCTCCCCGAGCTGGTCGAGCGCGTCGTGCGCTACGAGGTGCAGGCGGCGCTCCTCGTCCCGGCCTCGCGCCTGTGCCATCAGACGCTCGGCCTCGTCGGGCGCGCCGTCGAGGCCGCCGGCATCCCGACCATGATGCTCGCCGTTGACCGCGAAGCCTCGGAGCGCGTGCGCCCGCCGCGCGCGGTCTTCTATGCGGGCGAGTTCGGCTGCGTCGCCGGCAAGCCCGAATGGCCCGAGCACCAGCGCCGCATCCTCGACGAAGCGCTCCGCCTCATCGAGCCGATTGACCAGCCCGGCGTCCGCAAACTCTCAGTCTCGCTCGAAACCGAAGTCGAGATGGGGCGCGGCGAAAAGTAAGAGCGCGCGTTTTCAGTCCACAGAATCGAGCCCCGGGAGGGGCTCTGAAACTGCCTGCTGCCGGCGGCCTACTGCTTTTTGAATCTCGCCAGAACTTCTTCTACCTGTCCAAAGTTGAAGGGCTTGCCGATGACGGCGTCCGCGGCGTCGCCCGCGCCGTGCGAGCGGACGGCGTCCTTGCCATAGCCGGTAATGATGACGACGGGCAGGCCCGGGCGACGCCTTCGGACTTCGCGCGCCACTTCGAGGCCGTCCATCCCCGGCATCGAGAGGTCTGTGAAGACGAGATCGAAGCTCGCGCCTTCGAGGCGATGCCGTAGCTGACGAAGAGGCCGAGCCCCGTCCCGTGCATCCCCTTCGTCGTGTAGAAGGGCTCGAAGATGCGCGCCCGCACCTCCTCGGTCATCCCCGCGCCAGTGTCCTTGAAAAGAATCTGCACGCGCCCGCCGCGCACGCGGCACTTGATCGAGAGGCGGCCCCCTTCGGGCATCGCGTCAATCGCGTTGACGATGAGGTTGACGAAGACTTCGCGCAGCTCCGAGGCGTTGCCGCGCGTGTGCAGGCCGCACGCCCCGTCGAGCCGCACGTCGTAGCTGAGGCCGCGCGCGCGGGCGTCGTTCTCCCAGCGTGTGCGCGTGATCTCGTTGGCGTCGCGCAAAAGCGCCCCGACTTCGAGCGGCGCGAACTCCTCGCCCGGCGACTGGTGCGCGAAAGAGCGGATGCGGCGGACGGTGGCGGCGGCGTCCTCGGCGGCGGTCTGGATGATGTCGAGGTTGCGCGCGATCTCCGCGTCGCGCGTCGCGCGCCGCAGGAGCTGCGCGCGCCCGAGGATGGCGGCGAGCGCGTTGTTGAAGTCGTGCGCCACGCCCGAGGCGAGCTGGCCCAGAGCGCGCAGCTTGTCGGCCTGTGCCGCCCGCTCGCGCTCCTGCTTCTGCTCCGTGATGTCGCGCGTGATGGTGAGCACGCCGGTGGTGCGCCCTTCGATGACGAGGGGCGTCGTGTCCATGAGGACGTGCCGCACGCTGGAGCCGCGCGTGATGATGCGCAGCTCCAGCGTCTGCGGCTCGCCCGCGAGCACGCGCCGGAAGCGTTCGGAGGCCATCTCGCGGTCGCCCTCTTCGATTAGTTCGAGGAAGACGCGGCCAATCATCTCGCCCTTCTCATAGCCGTTCAACGCGCTCGCCGCCGAGTTGCTCCACATGATCCGGCCTTCCGGGTCGACGGCGCAGATGATCTCGCGCGCGCTCTCCAAAACGTTCTCCAAGAGCGACTGCCGCTCGCGCGCCACGGCCTCGACCTGCCGCAGCTCCGTGAGGTCGCGCACGGTGCAGACCGTGCCGATCTGTCCCGATGTGTCGCGGATCGGCTCGGCGGTCACGAGGAGCGGAACGCCGAGCCGCTCGGGCGCGCGACCGACTCCATCTCCGCGCCCGCGCGGTTGACCCTCAGCAGCAGCCGGTCGTTGCCGAAGATGAAGATGCCGTCGGACATGGCGTCGAAGGTCACTTCCCAGGTGCGCTTCGCGCGCTCGACCATCTCGAAGAGCTCGGCCTGCGCGATGCCGGTGGCGAGCTGCGCGGCGACCTCCTCGACCAGAGCGACTTCGTCCTTCGCCCAGTGGCGCACGCGGTCGGTCTGGTGGATACAGATCGCGCCGCGGAAGCGACCCTGCACGACGAGCGGGCAGAGAATTTTCGAGAGCGCGCCGTTGCTCGCCGAGAACTCGCGGAGCTTCGCGTTGAACTCGGGCGTGCCCGCGTCGTAGCTGGCCGCGTCGTGGGCGACAATCGTGCGCGGCGTGTTGATGAGGTACTGGCCGACCGGATTCTCGTAAGAGACGACGGAGCCGTACATGCTCGGGCTCCCCGGCGCGAGGTACTCGTACTCGACGACCGCGCCCCCGACCGCCGGGTTGTAGGGGCGGATGTAGACGCGCGAGGCGCGCAGCGCCCGTCCCAGCTCGTGCGTCGCCGTGCGCGAGACCTCGGGCAGGTTGAGCGAGGCGCGGATGGCGTGGCTCAGGCGGTTGATGAGCGCCTCGCGCGTCGAGGTCGCCTCGGCGCGCTGGTAGAGCTCGGCCTGACGGATGGCGATGCCGGTCTGGTCGGCGACGGCGCGCGCGAGCGCCACGTCGGAGTCGCGCCAGCGGCGCGTCTCGCGCACGGTCGAGAGCGCGAAGGCGGCGCGCATCTCGTCGCCGACGCGGATGCCCGCGTACATGATCGAGCGCGTCCCGAGGTGGCGCAGGATGTGGTCGTAGACGGGACGGATCGCCGGGTCTGTCGAGACGTCCTCGAAGGCGACGACGCCGTGCCGCCGGATGCTCTCGACGAGCCCCGCGACGAGCGGCATCTTGTACTCCCGCCCGGCGGGATTGATGCCCGGCGCCGTGTACTCGGCGGCGTTCCGCACGACGCCCGCCTCGGCGTCCATGACGAAGAGCATGCACCTGTCCACGCCGAGGTGCGTGCCAATCTCGTTGACCGCCGTGCGGAAGACCTCGCCCGTGTCGAGCGACTGGCGGACGGCGCGCGTGATGCGGTTAATGAGCGCCTCGCGGCTCGCCTGTTCGGAGAGCTGTTCGGCGTCGCGCCGGCGCGCGATGAGCTGCGCCGTCTGTCGCGCGAAGGCGACTACGGGCAGCACGCTCTGGCGGTCGGGCGCGCATCCCGTGCACGGGTCGTCGAGCGAGATGAAGCCGACGAACTGTCCTTCGTTCGTCACGAGCGGGACGAACAGCTCGTCGCCTACGTGCCATGGCGCGGCGCTCTCTTCGCGCGGCGCGGGCCGCTCGACATCGGCCTTGAAGCGGTCGGGGAAGACGCGGTCGAGGTGGTGGTAGCGGCCCGGCGGGTAGTAGGCCGCGAACCCCAGTACGCCGACCTCGATGCGCACGCCGCCCCGGATGAGGGCGGCGACCTCCTCGCGCGGGAAAGAGCTGGCGGACATCTCAACGACATACTCGCGCGGGACATTGGAGGAGTAAGAGATGATGTGCGGGTGATGCGGCGGTTCGTCAGTAAAAAGGACGACGATGCAGGAGCGGTAGTCGGTGACGCTCGTGATGGAATCAGCGAGCCCGGCGAAGAGGTCTTCAAGTCCGCGCCCGTCGCGCGGCGCGGCGGCGAGTGCCGTCAGCGCTTCGAGCTGACGGACGGAGGCGCTCAGGCGCTCGCCGGTCTCGGCGCGCTCGGGCGTGTAGAATTCAGTCAGGGGCATGGCTGTCTCGTTCGGTGGAGGAAATTCAAGTTGTACAGAGCTTTCGTCGGCGTGCTCGGTGGTCGCTTCGGACGGCGCGCGAAAAGGTCTCCGAGAGGAGGGGCGAAAAGGTTCCTCTGCGAAAGTACGGCGCTGTCGGTTTACTTCCTTTACGTCGGCCCGGAGGATGAGGAAGCGGGCCATCAGGCAGGTCAAAGTATAACAAAACCGTGCCGGCGGTGTCATGCAAAAAGACAGTGAGCTGTGAGCAGTAAGCTGTGAGCAGTAAAGACAATTCGAGATTTGAGATTTCAAATTTGAAACCTCAAATCTTGACATCCTAACTGCTCACTGCTTACTGCTTACTGTCTTTTCTTCGGCTTGGCCGTCGTCGTCGTGGTCTGCGCGAAATAGCCCTGACGGTAGGTGAGCCGCAGGTTCTGCTTGCGTAGCTCGGGGTTGACGACCTCAATCTTGAGCTGGCGGAAACTGCCGTCCTTCGCCTTGTTCGAGGATGAGTAGGCGACGAGGTACTGCGAGCGCAGCTCGTCCTGAATCTGCGCGAAGGCCGAGCGCAGGTCTGATTCGTCGCGCGGGAAGTAGGCGCGACCGCCCGTGCGCTCCGCGATCTTGCGCACGGAGCCTTCGTCCACGCCGTCGAAGCTGAAGCTGTCGCCGATGCCGATGGCGTAGATGATGGTGTCGGTCTTCAAGGCCGAGTCAACGGCTTCGGCCAGCTTGAGGCGGCTGCTCGTGTCCACGCCGTCCGTGAGCAGGATGATGGCGCGGCGCGTCTTGTCGGAGGTCTCGGAGAGAACTTCTCTGGTCGTCACCCAGACCGAATCCCAGATGGCCGTGGAGCCGGCGCGCGACTGGTTGTCGCCTGAGATGGGCGGCGTGCCGGGGACGACTATCCCGCCGCCGATGTAGCCCGAGGGCGGCGTGAACTCGACGCCCTCGATGGCGCGGCGCACGCGCTGGATGCTCCCCGTGAGGCCCAGTTCGAGCGTCGTCTCGCCCGTGAACGAGAGGACGGCGACCTCGTCCTTGCTCGGGCGGATGACAGTGTCGATGAAGCCGCGCGCGGCGCTCTTCTCTTCGGGCAGCGTCCGCTCCTGCGAGGCGCTGGTGTCGATCAGGATGGCGAGCGAGAGCGCGCGGTCGGTTTCGCGCTGGAAGGCGAAGACCTCCTGCTGAGTGCCGTCCTCGAAGATGCGAACGTCTTCGCGCTTGAGCGAAGTGATGAAGCGCTTGTTCTTATCCACCGCCGTGAAGAGGACGTTCGTGAGGTCGGTTTCGACCCTCAAGACGTCGTCGTCAATCGCTTCCGCATCGTCCTGCTTCGATGGCGTCGCCTTCGGCGCGGGCGTCTGTTGCGGCTGCGCCGACGCGGGCGCGGGAGTCTGCTGCGGCTGCGCCGTTTCGTCTGCGCGGCGCGGGCTGTTGATCTGCTCCTGCGCGCGCGTCGGCGCGAGCCCGCCGCCCCACGCCCCGGCGAGAACCGAGACGGTGAGCAACAGCGCCAGAGCGCGCCCGACTGTGTAGCGATAAGACATCAAGTTCAAACCTCTAAAAATCGTGAATCGTCAATCGTGAATCGTCAATCGTGAAGATAGAAAAACCCGTTCTTTCTGATGACGATTTACGATTTACGGCTTTGGTATCTCCCTGTCCGGCGTGTAGGCGCGCTTGGCGTTGACCTTGAGGCCGTCGGCGCTCGCGAGCTTGACTTCGATGCGGCGCTCCCTGCCATCGAAGGGGCCTTCCGGCCTGTAGGTGATGAGGTACTGCGAGCGCAGCTCCTCGCCGATCTTCTGGAAGGCGCGTTCGAGCGCGAGCATGTCGCCGGTGTAGAAGGAGCGCCCGCCGGTCTCTTCGGAGAGCTTCTGAATATCCTTGTCGCCGCCGTCCTTGACGGTGCCGGCCTCGACGCCGGGCACGGCGCTCGTCGCAAAGCCGCCCTTCGTCGAGATGGCGAAGATGATGGTATCTGTCTTCTGCGCCATCTGGATGGCGTCCGAGAGCCGCGCGCGGCTGTAGGTGTCATCGCCGTCCGTGATGACGACCAGCGCGCGGCGCGGGCTGTTGGCGTTGCGCATCTTCTCGTCGCAGAACTGCCAGACGGCATCGTAGAGCGCGGTCCGGTTGCCCGGTTTCTTGACCCCGTTGACGGCGCGGTCAAGGAGGTCGAGGTTCGTCGTGAAGTCCTGACGGAGGATGATCTCGTCGTCAAAGGTGAGGAAGGCGACGCGGTCTTTGCGCGAGCGCGTCACGGTATAGATGAAGTTGAGCGCCGCCTCCTTCTCGAACTTGAGCTTGCCGGCGGTCGAGCCCGACGTGTCCATCAGCACGCCAATGTAGATCGGGAGCTTCTGGAGTTCTTTAATCTCGCCGAGAAAGTCGAACTGCACGGGCTTCTTGTCCTCGAAGACGGAGAAGTCGTTTTTGGTGAGCCCCGTCACCGGCTTGCCCTTCTTGTCGAGCACCGTGACGGGCACGCGGACGACGCGCGAGGTGGTGCTCTCGCGCTCCTCCTGCGCGGGCGCGGGGGGCGAGCGCGGCGCGGGCGTCTGCGCCGTGGCGGCGGCCAGCAGCACGCCGGCCAGAAACACGAACGAACTCATAACTTTGACGGTCTTCATCATCATTTTGCGGGGAACGCGGGTGTAATTTTTCGGATTCATCCGACCGCTCTTCGGGCATGTCTTTCGATGCGCGCGGCGTGAAGAGTCGTTGCTTGCAAGCTCGCGCGACAGTATAGCAACCAACCGCGACGCGCGGCCACCCGACTCGGCCCCGGCGGCGGCCACCGCGCGGCTCCTCGCGCCCGGCGCCTCCCGCCGCCGCCGCGTATCACGTTCGTCGTCTTTTTTCCGCGGTGATATAATGCCGCGCCGTCCGAAGACGTAACCACACCCTTAAAGCGGTCGGGGCCGCCGACCGCGCCGGGCCGCTCCTTCTTGAAGGTCACCAGAGACGTTTCTCCGGGCGGTGGCCGTCCCCGTCCGACACTTGATCGAGGCTGGAAATCAGTTGACCCCCGATACAATCTCGCATTACCGCATCCTCAGAAAGCTCGACCGGGGCGGCATGGGCGAGGTCTTTCTCGCCGAAGACACGAATCTCGGGCGACCACTCGCGCTCAAACTCCTCCTCGCCGAGTACACGCGCGACCCGCGCCGCCTGCGACGCTTCGAGCAGGAGGCGCGCGCCGCCTCGGCCCTGAACCATCCGAACATCCTGACCATCTACGAGATCGGGCGCGACGGCGAGCGCCACTACATCGCCGCCGAGTATGTGGACGGCGAGACGCTGCGCCGCCGCGCAAAGCGCGAAGCCTTCAACATCCCCGAAGCGTTAGACGTGGCTGCGCAGGTCGCCTCGGCGCTCGCCGCCGCGCACGCAAAAGGCATCATCCACCGCGACATCAAGCCCGAGAACGTCATGCTGAGGCCCGACGGCTACGTCAAAGTCCTCGACTTCGGCCTCGCCAAGCTCGTCGAGAAGTCGCGCGGCGGGCGCGCGTCCGCCGATCAGGAGGCCGAGACGATTGAGATGGCCGCCGCGCACACCAACCCCGGCGCGGTGATGGGCACGCCATGGTACATGTCTCCGGAGCAGGCGCAAGGGTTCCCGCTCGACGCGCGCACAGACATCTGGAGTCTGGGCTGCGTGCTCTACGAGATGCTCGCGGGCCGCCCGCCATTCGACGGCGCGACGCCCAGCCACGTCATCGTCTCGATCCTCGAAGATGAACCGCAACCCGTCTCGGCGCGCGCGCCCGGGGCTCCGCTCGAACTCGAACGCATCGTCGCGCGGGCGCTCAGGAAAGACCGGGACGAGCGTTACCAGACCGCCGACGAGATGTCGGAAGACCTGCGCCGGCTGAGGCAGCGTCTCGAAGCCGGGGGGGCCGGGCGTCTGCACGAGACCCGCGGCGGGGGAGAGACGCGCGACACCGAGCCCGCGCGCGAGGAGCGCTTGACCGCCGACGACACACCGGGGGCGAACGCGACGGCGAACGCGTCGCGGCCCGCGCGGACACGCGCGCGCGCCGACGCCTTTGGTGAGGGCACGGCGGGGGTCTCGTCCCGGCGAGGCTCTGTGAAGGCGCTCGTCGCGGCGGCCTTGGCCTGCGTCATCGCCCTCGGCGCTTACGTCCTGTACGTCACTCGGTCTTCCGCTACAAGGGGCGCGGCGTCGAGCCGGCGGCGGTGGGGCGCGAGCTGGGCGTCGGCGCGGTGCTCGCCGGAGAGGTCACGCAGCGCGGCGAAGACTTGACGGTGAGCGTCGAGCTGATTGATGCGCGCGACAACACGCACCTCTGGGGCGAGAGGTACAGCCGCAAGCTCTCGGACGTGCTCACGATGCAGGAGGAGATCGCGCGAGAGATTGCGGCGCGCCTGCGCTCGCGCCTGCAAGGCGGCGCAAGCGACCCGAAGCGCTACACGCGCGACAACGAGGCGTATCAGGATTACCTGCGCGGGCGCTACTTCTGGAACAAGCGCAATGCGGAGGGCTTCCGCAAGGCCGTCACCTTCTTCAACCGCGCCATCGACCGCGACCCGAACTACGCGCTCGCCTACGCGGGGCTCGCCGACACTTACGCCCTCATGAGCGATTACAGCATCGTGCCTCCGCGCGAGGCGATGCCGAAGGCGAGGGCCGCGGCGCTGCGCGCCATCGAGCTTGACGAAGGGCTGGCCGAGGCGCACACGTCTCTGGCCTTCGTCCGCATGGCCTTCGACTGGAAGTGGGAAGAGGCCGAACGAGACTTCCGCCGCTCAATCGAACTGAACCCGAACTACGCGACCGCGCACCAGTGGTACGCCTCCTACCTCGTGCAGGTCGGGCGCTCCGGCGAGGCGTTGGCCGAAATCCGCCACGCGCAGGAACTCGACCCGCTCTCCTCCATCATCAGCGCCAACGCGGGCCTCTACCTCTACTACGCGCGCCAGTACGACGCGGCAATCGAGCAGCTCAAAAAGACGCTCGAAGTGGACGACCAGTTCGGCGTCGCGCACCTCTACCTCGGCTACGCATATCTCCAGCAGCCGGGCCGCACCCACGATGCGATCACAGAGTTCCAGCGCGCCGTCGAGCACATGGGCGAAGACCCCGAGACGCTCTCGGCGCTCGGCTACGCCTACGCCGTCGCGGGCCGCCGCGCCGAGGCCGAAGCGGTGCTCACGCAACTGCGCGAGCGTCGCGCGCGCGGCTATGTCTCGCCCTACTTCGTCGCCGTCGTCTACGCCGGACTGGGCGACAGCGAGCGCGCCTTCGCGGCGCTCGACGAGTCATTCAAAGACCGACATCCCGGCATGATTCTCCTCAAGTCCGACCCGCGCTTCGACCGCCTCCGCAAAGACGCGCGCTTCTCGAACCTTATCCGGCGCATCGAACAGCCCTCTTGAACGCGGAAGGGGCTTTATAATTTTCCAAAGTGATAGTCGAAGTGGGCGGGTTACGAACAATTGCTTCTGCCGTCAGATTTCTAAAGAGTCGAGAAATTCCTGTAGCTCGACGGGGAGCGGCGCGTTGAAGCTCAGGGTCTCGCCGCTCAGCGGGTGCTTGAAGGAGAGGCGCTCGGCGTGGAGGAAGTGTCTGCCGAGGGCGGCGATGCGGTCGCGCAGGGTGTTATCGGGGAGGTTGCGGTCGCGCCCGCCGCCGTAGGTCGCGTCGCCGACGACGGGGTGCTTGATATGCGCGAGGTGGACGCGTATCTGGTGCGTGCGGCCCGTCTTGATCTCCACGTCGAGGAGTGTGAACCGCTCGAACCGCCGGCGCACGCGCCAGAGCGAGAGCGCCTCGCGACCGCCTTCGCGGCGGACAGCCATGCGCGTGCGGTGGCGGGGGTCGCGACCGATTGCCTGCTCGATGCGGCCCGAATCCCGCTCGGCGCTCCCGTGCGCGAGCGCGACGTAGGACTTGAAGATCGTGCGCGCGCGAAACTGTTCGGAGAGGAATTCGTGCGCCTGCGCGTTTTTGGCGACGACGATGAGGCCAGAGGTGTCGCGGTCGAGACGGTGGACGATGCCGGGCCGGAACGCGCCCGCGTGGCGCGAGAGGTGCTGGAAGTGGAAGGCGAGCGCGTTGGCGAGCGTCCCGGCGCGCACCCCCGCCGCCGGGTGCGTGACCATCCCGGCGGGCTTGTTGACGACGACGAGCTCTTCGTCCTCGTGGATGATGTCGAGCGGAATATTTTCCGGCGTGAGGTCTACGGGCGGGGGGGCCGGGATTTCGACCTCGATCTGTTCGCCCGCGCGGAGCTTGTAAGAAGGCTTCGCCGCGACGCCGCCGACGAGCACGTCGCCGTCCTCGACGTAACGCTTGATCGTCGTCCGGCTCGTGCCCTCGATGCGCGCGGCGAGGAAGGCGTCCAACCTCTCGCCCGTCTCCTCCCCGGAAACCAGAAACGTCAGTGGCTCGGCTCCGGGCTCGGCCACGGGCTCATCCCCAAGCTCGTCCGACGCCCCGCCGTCCGGGGCTTCTATCCCCAAGTCGTCTTTGTCGCTCATGCTCATGCCGTTTCTGAAGCGTGCGCTTCCGTGTCTCCGACGCGTCCCGTCGGCTCAATGGAAGCGCGACGCCGGCGCAGCACGAGGAGGACGAGCCCGCCGAGCCCGACGAGGAGGCTGATGAGCTGCGAGGTCGAGAGCCCGGTCAAACTCGTCAGCCCAAGGATGTCGCCGCGCGGGTCGTCGCGGAAGAATTCGATGGTGAAGCGCGCCGCGCCGTAGAGCACGGCGTAGGAGAGAAGCACCTGCCCGTCGAAGCGCTTCCGGCGGTGCAGCCAAACGAGGAAGAGAAAGATGAGGAGCGCCGCGCCCGACTCGTAAAGCTGCGTCGGGTGGAGGTGCACGCCCGTGGGCACGCCCGTCACCTCATGCCCGCGCTCGGTGAACTCGACGCCCCACGGCAACGCGCACTCCTTGCCCCAGCAGCACCCGGCGGCGAAGCACCCCACACGACCGATTGACTGCCCCAGCGCCAACGCCGGCGCGAATGCGTCCGTCGTCTTCCAGAAAGGCATCCCGTAACGGCGCATCAGGAAGACCGCCGCCGCCAATCCACCGAGGAAGCCGCCGTAGAAGACGCCGCCCGAGCGCAGGAAGTCGAGCGAGAGCAGGCGCAGAGGCTCGTGCCTGTATTCCGGCTCGACCACCAGCAGCAAAAGCTTCGAGCCCACGAGCGCCGCCACCAGCATCCACAGCCCGAGGTCGAAGACGCGCTCGCGCTTGAGCCCGTCGCGCTCGCCGAGTCGCGCCGCCGCGAACAGCGCCGCGAGGAAGGCCAGCGCCAGCAGCACGCCGTAGGTGTTGACGGGGAAAGAGCCGATGCGGAAAATTTCTGGGAGCATATCTCAAGCCGTGAATCGTCAATCGTAAATCGTGAATCGGTAACAGAAGTTCTTTCTGTTTACGATTCACGATTTACGATTCACGGATTTTCGCTAGTCATCACTGCTTTCTGCCCGCCGCCTTCTTTCCTGCCTTCGAGGATGATGTCGAGCGCGAGCAGCGCCGCGCCCGTACAGATGGCGGCGTCGGCGACGTTAAAGGTCGGCCACTGGAAAGAGCCGAGATGGACTTCGATGAAGTCAATGACGTGGCCGAGGCGGACGCGGTCGGTCAGGTTCCCGGCAATGCCCGCAAGCAGCAGCGCGCACGCGCCGAGCGTCCGATCGTCGGTGCGCGTTGTGCGGAAGATATAGAGCGCGACGCCGATGGCGGCCAGCCCTGCGAGCGAGATGAGCAGCCAGCGCCCGAACTCGCCGCCCTCCTGAAACTGCCCGAAGGCGATGCCGGGATTCTCCGCGTAGCCGAAATGGAGGAAGCCTTCGACGGCCCGCAACGTCTCACCGAAGCGCAGTCGCCGCACTGCCCACGCCTTCGTCGCTTGATCGAGGAGGAAGACGCAGGCCGAGGCGAAGAGGTACGCCGCGCGCCAGCCCAAGTTTCGACCGCGGGCGCTCAAGCCTCGCTCCCTTCGGCCTCGATCTCGGCCAGCGCCTCGATGCAGCGCTCGCAGACGGTCGGGTAGCGCGTGAACTCGCCGACGCGCGTCGAGTAGTTCCAGCAGCGCTCGCACTTCTCTCCGTCGGCGCGCTTGACGGCGACGCGCACCGCCGCCGCGCCCCCGGCGATTGTCGCCGGGTCGGTGTCGTCCGCAAGCGCGAGCGAGACTTGCGAGACGATGAAGATGTAAGCGAGCTGCCCGCGCTGCGCTGCGAGCAGCTCGAAAGTCTTCCGGTCGGCCTGAAGCTGGACGTGCGCTTCGAGGCTGCTGCCGATGAGCTTCGAGACGCGCGCCTCTTCGAGCGCGCGCATCACCAGCTCACGCACCTCGAAGACGCGCGACCAGCGTTCGAGCAGCGCGGTGTCGCGCCGCGGCATCCGCAGCGGAAACTCAGCGAGGTGGACAGAGGGGAGCGCCGCCCCCTCCTCGACGTGTTTGGACGCGGGCAGGTTCTCCCAGATTTCGTCCGCCGTGAAGACGAGGATGGGCGCGAACAGTCGCGCCAGCGCGTCCGCTATCTCGAAGAGCGCCGTCTGCGCCGAGCGCCGCGCCTCCGAGCGCGGCGCGGAGGTGTAGAGCCTGTCCTTGATGATGTCGAAGTAGCGCGCCGAGAGCGTCACGGTGCAGAACTGGTAGAGCGTCTGGTAGGCCGCGTGGAACTCGAAAGCTTTGTAGCCTTCGGTCACGCGCTCGATGACCGAGTCGAGCTCGGCCAGCGCCCAGCGGTCAACTTCCTGCATCTCCGCGAGCGGAACGCGGTCGAGCGTGGGGTCGAAGCCTTCGAGGTTGCCGAGCGCGAAGCGCGCCGTGTTGCGCACCTTGCGGTAGGCGTCCGAGGCGCGCTGGAGGATTTCCTTCGAGCAGCGCATCTCTTCGTGGTAGTTCGACGACACTGACCACAGCCGGACGATCTCCGCGCCCGACTCGTCAACCACCTCGTTCGGCGAGACCGAGTTGCCCGCCGACTTGTGCATCGCGCGCCCCTGCCCGTCCACGACCCAGCCGTTCGTGATGACCGTGTTGTAGGGCGCGCGCCCGTGGACGGCGAGCCCCACCATCAAAGACGAGTTGAACCAGCCGCGGAACTGGTCGCCGCCTTCGAGATAGACATCCGCGGGCCAGCGCAAGGAGTCGTATTTTTCGAGCACGGCGACCGAAGACGAGCCGCTGTCGAACCACACGTCGAGGATGTCCGTCTCCTTCGTGAACTCAGTGCCGCCGCAGGTCGGGCACTTGAAGCCTTCCGGCAGCAGCTCCGTCGCCACGCGCGCGTACCACGCGTCCGAAGACTCGCGCTCGAAGATCTCGGCGACGTGTCTGATGACCTCGGGCCGCGCGATTGTCTCGTCGCACCCCGCGCCCGCGCAGTAGAAGACCGGAATCGGCACGCCCCAGACCCTCTGCCGCGAGACGCACCAGTCGGGGCGGCCCTTGAGCATGTTGCGCATCCGATCCTGACCCCACGACGGAACCCATTCGACGCGCTCCACCTCGCCGAGCGCGCCCTCGCGTAAGCTGACGGGGGCGGCCTCGTCGTTGTCCGTGTAGTTCGTCAGGTCGCGCCCGTCCTCGTCGCGCTCGACCTCGCCCGCCTCGTCAGTCGCGCCCGCCGTGTCGAGCGAGATGAACCACTGCGGCGTGGCGCGGAAGATAACCGGGTTCTTGCAGCGCCAGCAGTGCGGGTAGCGGTGCGCGTACTCCTCGCTGTGGACGAGCACGCCGCGCTCGCGCATGAACTCGACTATCTCTGGGTTCGCCTCGAAGACGCCCCGGCCCGCGAAGTGCTCGACCTCGGGCGTGAAGCGCCCGGCGTTGTCCACGGGGCAATAGATTTCGAGGCCGTAGGCTTTGCCGAGCACGAAGTCGTCGTGGCCGTGGCCCGGCGCGGTGTGGACGAGCCCCGTCCCGGCCTTGCCCGTCGCCCGTCGGTCGCGCGCCTCACGCACGTCCAGCTCAGTCTCGGCGTCGGCCTCGCCACCGAGCGTGACGTGGTCGCCGAGCATGACGAGCGACGGACGGTCGAGCCACGCGTGGCGCGCTTCGAGCCGGTCGAGCCGCGAGCCGGGGAAGCGCGCAAACACCTTCGGCGACCACTCGACGGTTGACCATGACGCCGACATCACGGGGCCGTCGGGGCCTTCCGCCGGGTCGGACTCGCCGGACTCCATCCTGCTGAAGTCGCACTTGGCGGCGATGACCCCGATCAACTCGCTGGCGACGATGTAGACCTCGTCGCCGTTCTCGATGGCCGCGTACTCGAAGTTCGGGTTGACGGCGATGCCGAGGTTGGCGGGAAGCGTCCACGGCGTCGTCGTCCAGATGAGGAAGAAGACGCGGCGCGGGTCGTCGTCGTCACCCAGAATGTCGCGCTTGAAGGCCTTGCCGTCCAACGTCTCCTCGGAGAGCGGGAACTTGACGTAGACCGAGGGGCTCGTGTGCTCGGCGTATTCGACCTCGGCCTCGGCGAGCGCCGTCTGGTCGTGGATGCACCAGTAGACGGGGCGCGCGCCCTTGTAGATGTAGCCGCGCTCGACGAAGCGACCGAAGAGGCGGGCCGTCTCGGCCTCGTAGGCGTTCGACATCGTGAGGTAAGGGTTCTCCCACAACCCCGTCACGCCGAGGCGCTGGAAGTCGCGCGTCTGCCGCTTCAAGGCCTCGGCGGCGTGCTCGCGGCACGCGCGCCGGAAGCTGACCTGCGGAATCTCCGTCCGCTTCTTCCCCTTTTTGTCGAGAGCGCGCTCGACGTACTGCTCGATGGGGAGGCCGTGGCAGTCGTAGCCCGGGACGTAGGGCGAGTCGTAGCCCAACATCGTCCGCGACTTGACGACGAGGTCTTTGAGAATCTTGTTGAGCGCCGTGCCGAGGTGAATGTCGGAGTTGGCGTAGGGCGGCCCGTCATGCAGGATGAACCGCTCGCGCCCCGCGCGCGCTCTCCGGATCAGCGCGTAGAGGTTCATCGCCGACCACTTCTTCAGACGCGCGGGCTCGGCCTGCCCCAGATTCGCCTTCTGCGCGAAGGCGGTCTTCGGCAGGTTGACCGTTTTTTTCAGCTCAAGCGGTGTTTCTGTCGCCATGGTAAATGGTTCGCTTCCTTCGATGAAAATTCATACTAACGCACAGCTTCTGCAAATCAAAAGTCGGGCCGGGGGAGCCCACCGCCCCCGCTAAAACTAAAGCGCCCGCGCCACTTCTCTCTCGCGGAAGTGTTGGCACGGGCGCTTTTGCGCTCCTCTTAAGGATGTCGGTTCTTCAGCCGATGAACAACTCATCCTCCGCGTAGGTCTGGTCAATCTGTTTTGGAGTGGGGGCCACGAGCACTTCCAGACCGCGCCGCACCCCCGCCATAATCGCCGCGATCTCCCGCGCCGGGCTGACGATGCGTGACGTGATGAAGTTGGTCGTGACCATCAGTTGCGTGTGCGTCTCGTCTATCGAGCGGCTGATCATCTCGACCTTGTCGCGGGCCGTCTCCGCCGAGAAGCCGACGATCTGCTTGAGCTCGCGCACTTCGTCCCTGATGATCGAGGCTGACTCGGAGAAGTGCATCGAGGCGGTCGCAAGGTGGCCGGACATGATCGTCACCTGCTCGGCGACATCGCGCCCTTGCGCGGCGATCTGGCGCACCTGCTCGGCGAGCCCGCCCACGCGCTCAAAGAGCGGCTCGATTCTCCGCTCGACGTTTGTCACCGCCCGCACGACGCGGCCCACGACGACGGCCATGACGACCGCCGCCACGGCGATCACGACGAAAGAGACGGCGACCACCACCATCACCCAGAACGCCGGATCGTTCGTGCTCATTTGTAGCGCCATAACAATTTTCAGTTTCCAGTTTTCAGTTTTCAGACTTCGGTTTTCGGTTCATGGATTGGCCATCTCAAAGCTGAGATGGCAGAACTGAAAACTGAAAATTGAAAACCGACTACTCTCTTTCGGGATAAGTCGGCGCGGGCTCGATCATCGGAGCGCCGCCGGAGCGGAGTTTCTCTTCGCGGTACGCCTGTTTGCCGGCTTCGATGGCGGCGGAGAGATTCTCTCCCCTTGCGCGTCACGTCGGCGATGTCCTCGCGCAGCTCGCGCCCTGACTTCGGCGCGAACAGAAGCGCCACGACCGCGCCCACGGTGCCGCCCATCACGAAGTACGCGAGCCGCGTCCCCGCGTCCGAATCGCCCCGCCGCGCGCGCTGCATCTTGTTCGACATACGCTTTACCCTCACACGTTGAAGCCCGTGCGCTCCAATGATTTCCGTCGAAATTTTTAACTCTTTCGACCCACCCCGAACTATAACAAATGCGCGCGAAGCGGCGCAATAAAGAAGGGCAAAAGGAAAAAGGAAAAAGGAAAAAGTAAGAGAGCCAAGGCGACGCGCGCCGGGCTCTCGCTTCACTCGTCAGGTTCTTTCTTCTACTTTTACCTTTTTCCTTTTTCCTTTTGCCTTCACTCTTCCGCCTCGCCGTTGTACTGCTGGAGCTTGCGGTAGAGCGTCTTGCGACCGATGCCGAGGGCGCGCGCGGCGCGCGTCTTGTCGCCGCCCGTGTAGTCGAGAGTGGCTTCGATGGCGCGGCGTTCGATCTCGTCAATGGTCGCCGGGACGCTCAGCTCCAACTTGACCTCGCGCCCTTCGAGCGCCGCGCGTTCGCGCTCGCTGCGGTCTCGCGCGCGCTCTTCGCGCAGGACGCGGCTGATGGATTCGGGCAGGTCTTCGGGCTCGATCTGCCGGCCCGAGGCGATGATGACGGCGCGCTCGACGGCGTTCTCAAGCTCGCGCACGTTGCCCGGCCAGTCGTAGTTGATGAGCGCTTCGAGCGCGCGCCGCGAGATGCCGGGGATGAAGCGTCCGGTCTTCTGCTTATAGTGTTCGAGGAAGTGGATAACGAGCGTGTGGATGTCGCCGGGCCGCTCGCGCAAAGGGGGCAAAGAGATGGGGAAGACCGAGAGGCGGTAGAAGAGGTCGCGCCGGAACGTCCCCTGCTCGGCGGCGCGTTCGAGGTCGACGTTCGAGGCGGCGATGACGCGCACGTCCGTCTTCAGGACCTCGCTTCCACCGACGCGCGTCAGCTCGCCGTCCTGTAAGACGCGCAGCAGGCTCACCTGAGCCGAGAGGCTCATCTCGCCGATTTCGTCGAGAAAGAGCGTGCCGCCATCGGCCTCCTCGAAACGCCCGCGGCGGCGCGAGCGCGCGTCGGTGAACGCGCCGCGCTCGTGACCGAAGAGCTCCGACTCCAAAAGCGTCTCGGGGATCGCGCCGCAGTTGAGCTTGACGTAGGGCTTGTCGCTCCGTCGCGAGTTGTAGTGAATGAGGTTGGCCAAGAGTTCCTTGCCCGTCCCCGATTCGCCCTCGATGAGCACTGAGGTCGCCGTGTCGGCGACGTTGAGGGCGAGCTCGATGGCGCGGCGGATGGCCGGGGCCTGCCCGATGATGCGGTCTTCGGCGTGGCGCTCGTGCAGCACGCTCCTCAGCCGCATCACCTCCGCCGAGAGCTGGTCGCGTTCGAGCGCCGTGCCCAACTGAACGGCGATGCCTTCGACGAGGGCGACTTCGTGCTCCTCGAAGCCTTCGCGCGCCTGACTCCAGACGAAGCCCAAAAGCCCGAAGGCCTGCTCGCCGATGCGCACCGGCGCGACGAGCGCCGCGCGCCCGCCCAGAGTCGCGTTGAAGGCGAAGCGCACCTGCTCGGGCAGCTCCGAATCCATCACGCGCAGCGTCCGCGGCTTCGCCATCAGCTCGACCACCGCGGGGAAGGCCGAGATGTCTATTGATTTCCCGTGCGACTCGATGAGCTCGCGCACCCTCGCCGTGGTCGCGTGCGGCGCGGCCTTGAAGGCGGCGAGGCTGATGGACTTGCCCGAAGGCTCGATGACGCCGAGCGCGCAGTAGTCCGCGCCGACGAGCGTGTTGGCTCGCTCCAGAACGTGCGAGGTCAGCTCGCCAAAGTCCGAGCGCGCGTTGAGCAGGTTGGCGATCTCAAGGAGTGCGCGCGTGCGGTCGGCCTCGCGCTGCTTGTCCGTGTAGAGGCGCGCGTACTGGTAGCCGACGGCGATCTGCCGCGCGATGGATTGCAGGAACGAGACCTCCTCGTCCTCCCAGCGCCGCGGCGCGCGCGTCGTGTGGAGCCCGACAAGCCCGAGCACGCTGCCGTCGAGGACGACCGGCACGATGAGGAGCGAGCGCGTGCCGAGGCTCGCGGGGAGCAGTCCGACGCGCGGGTCGAGGTTGGCGACCGAGGTGTCGTCGAGGCGGATGGGCTGCGCGAGATTGAATCGCTCGCCGAGCTGCGTGATGTCCACGGGGAAGGAGGTGCCGAGGCTCGAAGGCACGTCCGCGGCGGCCCGCCACTCGTGGCTGATGCGCAGCTCGCCCGTGCGCACGAGCTGGATCACGTCGCAGCGATCAACGTCCATCATCCGCCCCAGCTCGGCGACGATGGCGCGCAGGAACTTGTCGAGGTCGATTTCGGAATGGATGTTCGGGGCGAGGCGGTTGATGATCGCCTCGCGGGCCTCGTGCATCTGCATCTTGCGCTCGGGCGAGAGCGTCTGCGCGGAAGTGCTCGGCATCGGACGCTGTCCAGACAAAGGCGAAGAATTCTCCTTCACAAAAAAGTCCGGCGTGCTCAGTGGCCCCGTCGCATTTTAACTTGAGGAGAGCGCCGCCGGGGAATTGATGCTTCGGGCCGCGAGGTTTTTTCGTCGGGCGCAAATCATAACAACTGGGTCGGAGGAAGGCAAAGAAGGAGAGGCTTGAGGCCTTGAGACTTGAGGCTCAAAACAGCTTGAGGCCGGAGACTTGTTCTTTAACAAGTCTCCGGCCTCAAGCCTCAACCCTCTCTTATCTGACCTGCGCCACTTCGTCCGCCGACGAGGGGAAGAGGCGGAAGTAGGTGCGCGCCTCTTCGGGGGTGAGCACGGGGTGCTGGGTCTTGCCGTAGCGGCCCGTGATGATGCGGACGTAGTTCTGCGTCTCGTTGTAGGGAGGCACGCCCTCGAACTTGTCCACGGAGCCTTCGCCGGCGTTGTAACCGGCCAGCGCCAGCACGACGTCGCCGTCGAAGCGCTTGAGGAGCCAGCGCAGATACTTCGTGCCCGCCTCGATGTTCGCCTCGGGGTTCAACCTGTCCTCGCAGTTGAAGCGTTTGGCGGTCGCGGGCATGAGCTGCATCATCCCCTGCGCGCCAGCGTGCGAGAGCGCGCTCGGCTTGTACTTCGACTCCTGCCAGATGACGGCGTGGAGGAGGCGCGGGTCAACGCCTGCGCGCGAGCCGATGTCGAAGATAATGCGGTCAAGTTCAGGGTCGCCGGACGTGGGCACGTCCGCCGGGATGACATTCGCTTCGGCGTTGGTCTTCGCTGCCACGGGCGCGAGCACGCGCGTAAAGGGACTGTCGGCCAGATTGGTCAGGAAAAAGATTGCGACGAGCGCAAAAGTAATGTTCTTGAAAGAGCGAAAAGGGGATGTACGTCGGGTCAAATGCATTCTCGGTCGTTCTCCATGTGAGCTGTCGGCCTGTTGCTCAGACGCCGGGCCGGCGACGATTGCATCAACACTGATGCAAGGGTTTGGGGGCTACGCATGGTGGAAACGATCTGCCTTGCACTACTCAAAGAGCAGCCTATCGAAACCGAGAGTAAGATGGGCGAAAGGCTCAACCAGTTGCTTTTAGCGCACGGAAACTGTGCATTTAAGTGCTTTAAATGTACGTATTTAAATCAACCAACCCTAACTGTTGACAGGGTAAAATTTGTCCCCCCTATCGCGCATCATGAACGACCTTTTTGCAGCCTCGCGAGTGCCCCCGCGTACCGAAGGGAGACAAAAATCGTCTGCTTGCCGTAAAAAAATTTACGGTTCATTTTGACGTAGCGGACGCGAACGCTTTAGTCCGCATCGTAGTTTTCAGCCCTTTTGCACATCGCGGATTTGCCCGTATAATTTCGTTCGAGAGAATCACACTCGAAGCGAAAGAGGCCGACGAAGAGATTATGCCCATTTACGAGTACAGCTGTCAGAAATGCGGGGCGCACCTCGAAGTCATGCGGAAGATTACGGACAAGCCGCTCGCGCGCCACCCGAAATGCGGCGGCAAGCTCTCGAAGGAATGGTCGCAGACGAGCTTCCAACTGAAGGGCTCGGGCTGGTACGTGACGGATTACGCCGGGAAGAAGCAGGACTCGAAGGAGAGCGCGGAGGCGAAAACCGACGCCGCCGAAGCGAAGACGACCGAGGCCCGGAAGACCGACGGCGGAGAAAAGTCGGAGAGCAAAGTCGAGAGCAAGGCGGAGGCTAAGAAGACCTCGAAGAGTTCCGCCAAGGCCGCGCCGAGCGGCAAGGACTAACCCACTACCGGAAGCGAGCAACATGCGCGCGCCACATAAACTCTTAAGTTGTCTCTTCGCCTGCGGCCTCCTCGCCGGGCTCGCCGCCGGGCAGGCCGGGCGGCGGCCCGACGCCGCGAGCACGATGCGCGAGCGCTTCGTCTCGCTCAATCTCTACGCCTCGCGCGCCGACGGCTCCGACACCCCCGTCACCGCCAAAGACGTTGCGCTCTACGACGCCGGGATGGAACAGGCCATCCAGAGCTTCACGCCCGACCCCAGCCCCGCACACATCGTGCTCCTCGTGGACAACTCGCTCGGACTGCGGGCCGACGTCGAGAAGCTGCAACAGGCGACGCGCGAGTTCGCCTACGAAATCTATGAGGGCGATCAGGTGATGGTCATCGGCTACGACCAGAACGCCGAGATCATCTCGGACTGGACGGACGACGCGAAGAAGATTGAGCAGGCGCTGCCGACCTTCCGCAAGCGTGGCGAGCCGCATCTCTTCGACGCGCTCGCCGCTGTCTTGAACGACGCGCTCGTGCCCTTCTCGGCGCGCACGCGCAAGCGCGCCGTCGTGCTCGTCGCCGACGGCCTCGACCGCGGGAGCAAGTCCCACTTCGACGACATCCTCCGCACGCTTCAGGCGCAGGACATCACCGTCTACGCGCTGCAAATCCCCGACCGCACGGGCGGGGCTCTCAGGCGCGACCGGCTCAAGCCCGCGCAGGTCATCCAGAAACTCGTCGAAGGCACGGGCGGGCGCGTCCTCTCCGTCAATGAGCCGCGCGAGGCCGCCAAGTCAGTCTGCGACGAACTGCGCCGTCACCGCTACGTGCTCTCATACACGCCCGCCTCAGTCCCCTTCTTCGGCACACGACGCCTCCTCGTCCTCCCGAACGAAGGCGTCAACGTGCGCCACAAGCTGGCGCATCCGGGGCAGTGAAAGCTGCCGCCTGAAGCTGCCGCCTTCCAAAACACAGAAGGGATGTGCGGCGCGTACGAGTCGTAGATAAAAGAGCCTGTAACTGAGCCGTTGCAGTTTGTCGCGTCGCGCGAGCTACACGGTGGGAGGGGCGCGGAAGGTTATAAACCGGGATGGCGCCGAGCACGGAGCGGAACTTTTTGACTGCGTTTCCCTTATCGCTGAGGACTGACTTTTCCCGCCTCAGACAGATAGCTCTCCAGTGCCGGCATCAAGAGGTGCGCGAACACTTCGTGCCCCTTCGGGTTGAGATGTCCGTCCAGCTCGAAAAACATTGAAGCTTCGTCAGCCCGCACGCGGAAGGCTTCGGTGACGTCGAAAACGCGCACCCCCGAACTCGCGCCGGCCGCGCCGATGGCCTCACTCGCCGCGTTCGATGTAACCATTTCCGGGACTAAGGAGAGGCCGAGGCGGCGACTGCTTTCAAGGTCTCGACGGCTGGCGTAAACCTTGTAGGGTATCGAGACCACTACCACTTCGGCCCGGTTTCCAGCCGCGACCTCCTTGATGTTCATGAGCGCCTGACTCATCGCCGAAATCATCGCCCGCACCGCCGGACGGCTCGTCTCCAACATCTCTATGAAGTAGTCCGGGCGCTTCAACGTGCCCTGCAACAGGCTCGGGTTGAGTTCGCCACGCTGGAAACGCTCTCTGACTTCACGGTCGAGCCGGTCAAAGCGCGTTCTTTCTTCCGTCGTTAGAGCCTGCAATATGCTCTCCGCCTGACTCTTCCATTCGGTGTTTACGAGCTGGCGGCTGAGAGCGCGCTTCCGCAGCAGAAAGAGAAGGTTCGGGTAGAGCCGGCTCATGACAGCGCCCGCCAAAGGGGATGCGTCATCCCGCACGAAACTTTTCGCGGCCTCATGGCCCCCAGTCCTCGCGGGCGATGTTAACGATCCCTCTTCTCTCTTCAACTGCGCGAGGTCGTCGCCCTGCGTGATGCCCACGATCACGATATCAGGTTTCAGTAAAGGGATTGCCCTGACCGCGGTTTGCGCGTCCGCGACTGGAGAAGCGCCCGGCTGCCCCAGATTGGCGACCTCGATGTCGTATCCGCGCTCGCGCAGACTCGCTTCGAGCACCTTCGGCCATGACTGCTCGGCGCTCACGCCCCACCCGTAGGTGAAAGAGTCGCCGATTACCAGGACCCTCGTCCCGGCCTCTTTGGTGAGTGTGAATTCGCGGTCGCGGAACCCGAGACGGTTGATGTGCGCCGTGAAAGAGAACTCCGGCGTTTGGTAAGTGAGCGTCGAACCGGGCGGGAAGATCAATCCGGCGGCTTCGACCGGCTTCTCGATAAATGAGCCGACCAGACGGTCGGCTAAAACTGTCAGCAGCAACGTGCCGAGGATGAAAAGCACAGGGACGATAATTTTTATCCCCGCGCTACGTCCGAGGCGGGTTCGGCGGTCGAGATGTCCGTGTGCTTCAGAGTTCGACACTTGAGATATTTTGTTGAATTCCAGGACGGCCCATAACAGACCTTACCCGGTGCGCCCGGCGAGGTTGGCGACGACGGCGACCAACTCGCTCGGGCTAATCGGCTTCGGCACATGTATCTGGAAGCCTGATTGAAGCACCCGGATGCGAGCTTCTTCGCCCGCGTAAGCTGTCAGTGCCGCCGCCGCCGGAATCTTACCCCCGCGCTCCTTCCCAAGAGCGCGCACTTTAGCAATCAGGGAGTAGCCATCTTCATCCGGCATCCCGATGTCGCTGATAAGCACGTCGAACGCTTCTTCCGCTACCGCTTCCAGCGCGGCGGCTGCCGAACTTGCCGTTTTCACCCGCGCCCCGCAGCCTTCGAGTATGAATTGCAGCAACTCACACGTGTCCGCTTCGTCGTCAACGACAAGCACACGGAGACCATCAAGCTCCGGCGGGCACTCGAACTCCGGCGGCTTAAACTCCGGCCTCTCCGGCGCGCTCCCGGTGTCGCTTGTCGCACTGCGCACCGCCATCAACGGCAGACTGACAGTGAAGGTCGAGCCAAGACCTTCACCCTTGCTGTCAACCCGCACCATCCCGCCATGCAATTCGACCAGTTGACGGACAATCGCTAAACCTAAGCCTAACCCGCCGAATGCTCGCGTGGTCGTCGCATCGGCTTGCCGGAAGCGGTCGAAGACGTGCGGCAGGAACTCCGGCGCGATGCCAAGACCTGTATCGCTGACTGTCATTTCGACATGTGATTCGACGCGCTCCAGTCGAATCAGCACGCGCCCGGCCTTAGGCGTAAACTTGATGGCATTCGAGATGAGATTCCACGCTACCTGTTGCAGCCGGTCAGGGTCGCCGGAGACTTGCCCCGCCGGAGAATCAAGTTGCAACTGCAAACGTATCTCTTTGGCCTCCGCCGCCGGGCGCAGGCCGTCAACCGCCGCGATGATGATGGCTCCGAGGTCAACGGGTTGCACGCTCATGCGCAGCTTGCCGGTGATGATGCGCGCGACATCGAGCAGATCGTCAACCATCTGCACTTGCATCTGCGCATTACGCCGGATGACTTCGGCGGCGCGTAAGGAAGTTACGGGGTCGAGCCTAGGGTCTCTTAACATCTCCGCCCACCCGACAATCGCAGTCAGTGGGGTGCGGAGTTCGTGCGAGAGCGTGGCGAGAAATTCATCTTTGAGATGGTTCGCTCTCTCCGCGGTTTCCGTGAGCTCATGTTGCCGGGTTGCGGAGAGCAGGAGCTGTTCGTTCATCTCCACCGCTTGTCTTCGGAAGGACGCTATCTCCGTCACATCGGTCACCTGAATGATGACCCCCACCGGGTGTTCGTCCGACCCGAGGATGGCCCACACCGAATAAGACCAGTAAACGGGTGGCGTTGTATGGCTGTGCTCCTGCTCGACTAAAATCTCCGGCGTTCCCGTGCGATACACACGGTCTAAAAGCGGGAGACATCCATTTTCATCCCCTTCCGGCACGGCCTCGGCGAAGGGGCGTCCGATCAGTTCCTCTCGCTCCCTCCCGACAAGGCGCGCGAACGCGGCATTGAGGTGGCGCGCGATGTGCGTTGTTCCCTCGACGGCAACCATCGGCTGCGGTGAAAGTTCGGAAAAGTATCGGCACAGACGCACAATGTCGAAAGCCTGCGCCCCCGTGACTGACCATGGTTTCTCACGCATATCGCACTCCTACTCATTACTTTCCGGTTCGTCCATTGACTCATGGATTTCTCCCGGTTCACCATTCCATGGGCCGGGAACTCCGGTGGTCAGACCGCGATAGCCCTCCAATCGCTCGCCGATGACAAGACCCTCGGAAGTGATTTCGAATTCGCGCATGTCTACGCTGTGTGCGCTGCGACGCATCTTGATGATGACCATCATCTTGCGGAGTTGGCCGTTGATGGAGACGTACCGCAGGCGGAGGATGTCGTCACTCAGGAACGAGATCGCGTATGAGCTGAGGGTGAACTCGGTAAAAGTCTCCTGAACTTCAACGGTGCTGAGGATCGTCACGCCCGTCCTCGTGAGTGCGCCGATCATCCGGTACAGCGATTCCCGGAAGTCGGTGCGGAAGCCGGGAGCCAGCGCCATCTCGAACCCGGCCAGCGAATCTATCACCAGCCGCTTAGCGCCCAACGCCTCCACCGCATCTATGATTTCACGCACCGTCTCATCCACGGACAGGTCGAGGGGGCGGATGTAGAGGAGTTTGAGTGTGCCCTCCTTCTGCGGCGTGTCCAGGTCAAGGCCAAAGCTGGCGGCACGGTCCGCGTACTCCTTGGGCCGCTCCTCGAACATCGCCACGATCCCCGGCTCCCCCTGACGGATGCCCTCGACGATGAACTTGGTACCCAGCAGCGACTTCCCCGTCCCCGATGAACCCGCCACCAGCAAGCTGTCCCCTTCGGGAATGCCCCCGCCCATCATCTCGTCCAGTTCGGGGATACCGCTCGAAAGTCGACGATGCCCCTTGGGTTTCTCTTCACTGTCGTTGAGACCGAGGGTGCGCGGGAAGGTTTGCAGCCCCGCATCGGTGATGCGGAAGGTGTGCAGCCCCGGCACCGAGGCTTGCCCGCGCGACTTCCTGATCTGCAACTTCCGCACGATGGAGTTCCGCTCTATCTGCTGCGAGAGCCAGAAGAATCCGTCGGCGACGGTGAAGACGGGGTTATCACGAATCTCGCCCTCGTCGTATTCTCCGATGAGAAACGTGGTCGCCTGCCAGCTCGTCAGATTAACGGCTAGCCGCTGGATGAAACCCTGAAGTTCCACGTCACTTCCGCCGGACTGTGCCTTCCGCACCACGGTGCGAAAAGAGTCCACCACGACGATGCCGGGACTGACCGCCTCGACCTCTTTGACAATCTCCTCCAGCACCGCGTTCAGGTCTTGATCGAGCACGACCTGACTGAGGTTGATGAAGCGGACCGAGGTGTTCAACTTGGTCTGGTCGAAAAATTGAAACTGCTGCTGATACCGCAGCATCTTGATGGCCGGTTCGCCCAGCACGGTGAAATACAGCGCGGGGCGCTCCGGCTTGGCATTGGCGAACATGATTTGATGAGCCAACGTCGTCTTCCCGCCACCGGGCGCGCCCGCGATGATGTTAAAAGAAAACTCCGGCAAGCCGCCGCCCAGAATCTCATCCAGACCCGGCACGCCGGTCGGCAGTGTCCGAATCTCCACCTTGTCTTGCACGCTCATGGTTTTTCCTCACCTCTCAAATGCGCTCCGTCCGTGGACGCCTCCGGCCATGTGTCAAGCACCAGGCGCAGAGTCAAAGCTTCGCCGATGAAGGTCGTCAGCAGTTCCAGCAGGTAGGCCACAAGAACCGCTCCGGCCTCTCCCGCCGCCGCCGCCCCCTCCCCCTCGCTCCCCTCGATTCCATCGAATCCCTCCACAGAGCCGTCCGCGCGTACCTGCACCATATTCAGCGAGGGAACTTCCGCCTTCGCCAGTGTCAGAGCGCGGGATAAAAGAGAGCGAAAGCCGTCAACTCCCGCGAGCCTGATGAGGTACAAACGTAACTCTCCAATGACCAGCGCCGCGACACCTACGCGTGCATCTGACGAGTTGGCGCGCGCCGCCTCAAACACGAGTAAGCGCCGGGCCAGTTCTTGATTTTGTGGTGAAGCCGTACTCATCGGGTGCGCCTCTGACGCCTCATTGTAACTGCTCTCAGACATGGGCTTTATTGGTGCTCTTACTCTACTCCTGCTTTGTCAGGAATAGTGAATCGAAACGTCGAGCCTTGACCGAGTTCACTTTCGACCGCAACCTCTCCGCCGTGGGCTTCAGCGAACTGCTTGACGATGGCGAGGCCGAGTCCCATCCCGCTTTTTTTGTCCGGGTCGGTTTCTAATTTATCGAACACTTTTTCCAGCCGGTCTGCTGGAATCCCTGCGCCGTTGTCGCTCACCCAGCATTCGATGAAAGCGGATTCTTTGATTATCTTCGCACCGACAATAACTTCTCCGTTCGGGGTGTAGTCAATGGCGTTAGAGATCAAGTTCTGAAAGATAAGGGTCAACATGTTGGCATCGGCGAACGCTGTCAACTCTTCGGGCACTTCGTTGGTCAAACACAGGTTCGAAGCTGCGGCCAGTGGACTGAGGTCGCTGACGAGCACTTCAACCAGCGCCCTCAGTTTTACTTCCTGCCGCTCCACCTTTTCGTTCACCTGCGCCTTCAGATTCGCTTCTTCCCGCACTACTTTGACGACCAATGAATTTAAGCGGCTGACATTACGATGCATGGTTTCCAGTAACATGCTAGCCCGCTCGTCCTTCACTACGTCAGGGACTGTCGCTTCGAGAAGCTTGGCCGCCATCGCGATAGCTGAAAGTGGAGACCTCAGATCGTGGGCGACGAAGGTTAAATGCTCCTCACGCCGTTGCTGTATCTCGAGAGCCTTTTGCGCGGCATACGTCTTCACCGCCAGACCGATTGAGACGTCAATAACGCGGTTGATGGTTCGGTTGACCACCCCACGAAGTCTCAAGTCATGCCTTTCGATAAGGTCCTGAATGACGCCGCGCAGGGCGTTGTATTCCGCCACCACCTCCTCGACATCGAATCCGAGGCGGAGCCGATCCAGCCCATGAGTAATAGGATTTTCTTTTAGTCCTTCGATCATCGACTCGTCGGAACACAGTTCAAGCTCACAGGCTAATTCCTCGAGCAAATCGGGGATGTGATCGTTAAGAGTCGGCACGTCGAGGTTATGCGCCACAGAAAGCTGTTGCACCTCGCGCCGCCATTCGGCGAGTAAGGTATCGCGCTCTCGTCTAATCAGCGCCGCCAGTGCGTCGAGATTTTCAGCCGACATTTTTCTACTCCGTGAAGCGCCGGGTTGGATCGGGACAGCGCAGATATCATGTTTCGTTCAGAGATTCAACTATCTGCCGTCCTTCACTCAACCTGATCGCTCTCGTTGAATGAGGCTCGCCATGACGGTCACCAGCTCGGCCAGCTCGACCGGCTTAGAGATATGCATCTGAAAGCCCGCCCTCAGCGCCCGCAGGCGGTCTTCGGTTCTCGCATACGCCGTCAGGGCGATGGCCGGTATTTTCCCTCCGCGGGCGGCAGGCAGCGCCCTTACTTTCCTGATCAACGCGTAACCGTCCTCGACCGGCATCCCGATGTCGCTGATTAAGAGATCGGGCCGCTCCGCTTCGATAGCTTCGAGCGCCTCTTGAGCGGAGCTGGTAGTCAAGACTTCCGCACCGCATTGGCCGATCCCGACCCTGAGTAACTCCCTCGTATCAGCCTCATCGTCAACCACGAGCACCTTCAGCCCGTCTAATCTTTCGGGACAGGTGTATGAGAGGAGCGGGTCTCTGGCCGCCGGGTGGACGCGCTCCGCAAGTTTATCCTTTTGATAGACCGGAACTACGGGGAGCTTCACGACGAAAGTTGCCCCCTGTCCTTCGCCCTGACTGTCAGCCTCGACCGTGCCGCCGTGCAGCTCTACCAGATGGCGGACGATTGCCAGCCCCAGTCCGAGCCCGCCGTGCTGGCGAGTCGTCTTCTGGTCGGCCTGACGGAATCGCTCGAAGACGTGCGGCAGAAACTCCGGTTTGATCCCGGCCCCCGTGTCGCTGACCGTGATCTCGATGTGCGAGTTGATGCGCTCGAGCCTGATTTGCACCCTCCCGTCTTTGGGGGTGAACTTGATGGCGTTCGACAGTAAATTCCAGACGACCTGTTGAAGACGCGCCGGGTCGCCCGCGACGGAAATCACGCCCGTGTCCATCACCTTCTGAATCCGCACGTTTTTAGCTTCGGCTGCCGGTCGCAGTGCCTCGATGGCCGATTCGATGAACGAGCCGGGCTCAACCTGCCTGACATCGAGGCGCAACTTGCCTGTAATGATCCTCGACACGTCGAGCAGGTCGTCAATGAGCTGCGACTGCGCGCGCGCGTTACGTTCGATGGTCTCAAGCGCGCTGGTCGTACTTGTTCCATCGATTTGTCCGGAGCGCAGCAGGTGCGCCCAGCCGAGGATGGCCGTGAGCGGCGTCCGCAATTCGTGCGAGACGGTGGCGAGGAACTCGTCCTTCAGGCGGTTCGCTTCCCGCAGCTCTTCAGCCGTGCGGCGCTGCTCGTCAACGTCCGTGTTCGTGCCGAACCAGCGCACAATTTGGCCCTGAGAACCGCGGAGCGGATTGACGCGCGTCAGGAACCAGCGGAACACGCCGTCAGCACCCTTGAGCGGGAACTCCATCTCGAACGGCTCGCCGGTCTCGATTGATGCTTTCCATCTCTCGACCACTCGCGGCAGCATCTCCGCGTCGTGGACGGACTGCCAGCCCCACCCTTCCATCTGCTCGGGCGTCGTCCCCGTGTAGTCGTACCACCTCTGGTTATACCAGAAGATGTAACCCTCGGCATCGGCCATCCACACCAGCTGCGGCACGGCGTCGGCGAGCGTGCGGAGCTGCCCCTCGCTCTCCCGCAACGCTTCTTCAGCACGTTTGCGCTCGGTGATATCGAGCGACAGGTAGAGCACTGCCCCTGCCCTGCCGTTTCGCCCCGGCAGCGCAGTCCACGTGACTAGTAATTGCCGCCGTCCATTCGGGAGATCGACTTCAATCTCATCAGTTTCGCTGAGGCCGGTCGTGTACACGCGGCCCAGAATGGAAGCCACTACTTTGTCGGCTTCGGGCACGACTTCGGCGTGGGAGCGCCCCAGGAACTGCTCTTCAGAAAGACCCGTAAGTTCACACGTCTGCCGATTAACTAATACGAAACGGTGGTCCGGGCCCTCCATTATGCCGATGGCGAGCGGGGCGTGCTCCAGCACGAGTTGGGTTAAGTTCCGCTGCCGCTCGGCCTCGGCCCGGGCCGACTGTTCGCGTGAAAGCAGCTCCTCAAGCTGACTTCTGGAATTATGCAGCTCTTCTTCAGCCCGCTTACGCTCCGTGATGTCGCGCGTGAAGCAGCGCGTGTGGACAAACTTGTCCTCCTCCCACATCACGTTCGAGTTGATGAGCACGTGCCGGACCGATCCGTCCTTACATCTCAGTTGCGCCTCGTGGTCGTGGAGCGTCTCATTGTTCGTCAGCCGGCGCAGGATGTCGTTGATGACACCGCTGTCGGCGTGAAACTCGGTGATGCTGCGCCCGATATACTCTTCCCGTGTGTAGCCGAGCATGTCCAGCTCGGCCTGATTAGCCCACAGGATCGTCCCGTCGGCCCCGACCCAGTGCAGGCAGACTGAGGCATTTTCGATAAAGTCGGCCAGCTCATGCTCGCGCCGGCGCAGCTCTTCGAGAGTATTTCTCTCCTCAAGAGAGCGTTCAGGAATTACATCGTCAATAGCCATCAGGATTATTTGACCCTTGGTGCAAAACAAGAGAAGCGCAGTGGGGGTTCTCTAACCGGACTTCTCATTAAACGGGGGAAATTCATTATACGAGGTAATACAAAGATGTACATCTCTACTATAGAGGATGTGAATGTTCCGGGGTGTGCTGTAGGCGCAGCTCCCAACGGTACTTTTCATTTCGGTCACTGCTTTCGCGAGTAGACGTAGAACATGACGCAGATGACGAGGACGAGGAGTGCTTCGAGCTGGATGAAGTATTGGCGGTCGAAGCGGCCCGCGTCGTCGAAGGCGAGCGGGTAGAGAAAGAAGCTGCCGAAGGCGAGGCCGGCGGCGAGCCAGATGATTTGGCGCTTCCTGTCCCACATCTTTTTTAAGAAGTCAGGAGTCCCGAGTCTGGAGCATGAAGTTAAGAAGTTCAGAGTCGAAGAGACTCTCTTTTTCCTGCTCCAGACTTCAGACTCCAAGCTCCGGACTATCCTTTACGGAGTTTTTGCAGGCGCTCGGCGGCGGCTTCGAGCGTCTCGTCTTTTTTGCAGAAGCAGAAGCGCACCTGTCGCGCGCCAAGTTCGGGGCGGCTGTAGAAGCTTGAGCCGGGGACGCAGGCGACGCCGACTTCGCGGACGAGATGGCGCGTAAACTCCACGTCGTCGGCGAAGCCGAACGCCGAGATATCGGTCATCACGTAGTACGCGCCGTCGGGGCGGAAGACTTTGAAGCCCGCCGCTTCGAGGACGGGCAGGAGCATGTCGCGGCGTCGCCGGTAATCGTTTTGCAGGTGCTCGTAATAAACGGGCGGCAGCCGCAGGGCATAGGCCCCGGCGCGCTGCAAGGGGGCGGCGGCCCCGACGGTGAGGAAGTCGTGAACCTTGCGGACGGCGTTCGTGATGTCGGGCGGCGCTATCACATAGCCGACCCTCCAGCCCGTCACCGAGTAGGTCTTCGACATCGAGTTGACGACCACCGTGCGCTCGCGCATCCCCGGAAGCTGCGCCATCGAGATGTGCTCGACCGCGCGGTCTTCGCGCGGGTAGGTGATGTGCTCGTAGATTTCGTCGGTGAAGCAAAGCGCGTCGAACTCCCGGCAGAGCGCGGCGACGAACTCCAGTTCCTCGCGCGTGAAAACTTTTCCGGTCGGGTTGTTCGGGTTGCAGATGATGACGGCCCGGGTGCGCTCGTTGAAGGCGGCGCGCAGCTCATCGGGGTCGAACGCCCAGTCGGGCGCGCGAAGTGGCACATAGCGCGGGCGCGCGTCGGAGAGGATTACGTCGGGCGCGTAGTTCTCGTAGAAGGGCTCGAAGATGACGACCTCTTCGCCGGGGTCTACGGTCGCCATCATCGCGGCGATCATCCCCTCGGTCGAGCCGCAGGTGACGGTCAGTTCGGTCTCCGGGTCACAGTCTATGCCGAGATACCACTTCGTCTTCTCGGCAATCGCCTCGCGGAAATCCTTTGCGCCCCACGTGATCGCGTACTGGTTAACGTCCTCTTCGATGGCCCGCATGGCGGCGAGCTTCAAGTCCTCCGGCGCGGGGAAATCCGGAAACCCCTGCGAGAGGTTGACGGCCCCATAGCGCATCGCCTCGCGCGTCATCTCGCGGATGACGGACTCGGTGAAGCGGCCCGCCTTGTGCGACACGCGGCGTCGAGTTGAGGCAGATGGTGTGCTCATAAGATGTTTCCGGCCTCGCGCTAAAATTCGTCTCCCAAGGCCCGAAGCGCGATGCTCTCACAGACCGCGAGCGCGTGGCAAATCGTCCCCGCGCCGACCCCGCGCCGACCCCGCCCCGTCCCGTCGCCGCCCCGCCTCTGGCCTGCCGCCCCCCGCGCAATCTATAATTCCCGGGACGACGACCGGGACGGCGACAACTTCACCAGTCGTTGTCGCGTCAAAACTTTCCCGAAGCAAAGTTATGAGCGAACACGGCAAATGCCCGATGGGCACACACCCCTGGCTGGCGACCTTTCTGGCGCTCGCCTTCATCCTCGTCTTTCTGGCGAGCAAGTTCGGACTACTTTAAGCTCCCCGGCGAGACTCCTCTAGAACACAATATACAGGGACAATCTGTGGGGCGACCCGGAGTCGGTCTCAGGCAGGGGCTCGACGCTGGCGCGCACCGCCGTCGTCCGCGACGCGCTGCCCTCGCTTCTCAAAGACCTGCGGGCCGAGTCGCTGCTCGACGCTCCTTGCGGTGACTTCAACTGGATACGGCACACGCGGCTCGAAGGTATCGAGTACGTCGGCGTGGATGTCGTGCCGGACTTAATCGCGCGGAACCGGCAGATGTACGGGAGGCCGGGGAGGTCGTTTTTCGTCTCAGACCTGACGAAGGATGCGCTCCCGAGAGTTGACGTCATCCTGTGTCGTGACTGCTTCTACCATTTCTCCTTCCGGGACATTCAAGCCACGGTCGCGAACTTCAAAAAGAGCCGCTCCACGTATCTGCTCGCCACGACGCACACCAGCGCGGGGCCGAACCGGAACATTGCGACCGGAGATTGGCGGGCCATTAATCTGCAGCGCCCCCCCTTCGATTTTCCCGAGCCCTTGCGTCTGCTCGTCGAAGACCCGGCGACGAGCGAGAGCCTCGGATTGTGGCGACTCGGCGACCTGTGAGTGAATCCGTGTCAGCCGTCGAACGAGGGCCAAGGGACGACGCCGTGCGGCGCGTCGAGAAGTCACTCGGGCGGCGGCTGCTCCTGCTCGGCGGCCTGTCGCTGGAGCTGTTCGATGATGGAGCGGATGGCGCTGGCGTGGCTGCCTTCGGGCGCGAGTTCGAGATACTTCTCGTAGGCGGCGGCGGCGTCCTTCCACTTCTCCAGCTTCTCGTAATTTCTGCCGAGCAGTTCGTAGAGCACGGGCTCGGTGTCGGAGAGCTGCGCGACGGCCTTGCGGAAAGCGCCGACCGCCTCTTGGTGCTCGCCTTTGTCTTCGAAGACGATTCCCAAACCCGTGTAGGCTTCGGGCTGGAAGCCGCGCGCCTCGCGGATGGCGCGGCGGTAGGCCTCGATGGCGGCTTCGGGGTCGCCCAAACCCCGCAGAACTCGCCCCTCGACCGCCGAAGCCTCGGCGTAGGCGGGGCGCGCGCGCCGCGCCGCGGCGATCTCCGCGAGCGCGCCGTCGTGGTCGTCCGTCGCCATCAGCGCGCGCGCCAACCCGACGCGCGCGGCGGCAAAGCGCGGGCGCAATTTTAAGGCTTGACGGTAAAGCTCGGCGGCGGTTTGCGCGCCACCGGCCTTCTCGCGCGCTTCTTCGGCCTGCTGAAAGAGCAGCTCGGCCTCGTCCGTCGCCGCCACGAGGCGGACTTCGACCGTGCCGCGCCGCGCTGGCAGGAGCGCGACAATGCGCTCCTGAAAACCGCGCGCACGCACGCGCAGGGCGTGACGCCCCGCCGAGACGTTCGCGAGCCTCAGTTCCCCTTCGGCATCCGCCGCTCCGCGCCGCACTTCGTCCACCCAAACGATTGCGCCCGGCTGTGTCTTGACGTTGATCGAGCGGGCCTTGGCCGCGACGGCGGCGGCGGGCTTCTTCGGGGCGGGCGCACTCGAAGAGGTGGTCGCTTTCTTCGGGGCGGCAGCCGCCGCGGCGGCCTTTGCTTTTCTCTGCGCGTGTGCGGGCGTCGCCCACGGCGTCAACACGCAGAGCGACAACGCCGGCGCGAGCGCCAGCGCGCTAACTCTCGTCCCCCTCTGACCCGGAGTCTTGCTCATTCTTCCTCGTTGCTCGAAACGCGTCGGGGCCGCGCTTTGTTGTTGGCGGGCGACGCGGCGGGAGTCGCCGATTCGATGGGGCGGCGCACGGCGCGCGCTCCGACTTCGGGGCGAAAGCGCCCCTGCTCGTCGTAGAGGCGGCGGTATTGCAGCAGGTTGCGGACGACGCCCTGCACGTAGCCGCGCGTCTCTTTGAAGGGGATGGCCTCGGCCCACTCGTCAATCTGGAGCGGCAGGCTGGTGCGCCACGCCGCGGCCCTTCCGGGACCGGCGTTGTAGGCGGCGGCGACGTACTCGATGCGCCCGAACTTGTCGAGCTGATCTTTGAAGTAGGACGTGCCGAGCCGGATGTTGAGGCGGGGCTGGAAGAGCGACTCGACGCTGATGGCTTCGCCGACGCCGTATCGTTTCGCCGTCAGCCGCGCAGTGGGGACGAGCAGTTGCATGAGCCCGTAGGCGTCGGCGTGCGAGGCGGCGCGCGGGTTGAAGACCGACTCCTGCCGGATGAGCCCGGCGACGGTGTAGGGGTCGAGACTTTTGGCGCGCGCTTCCTGCACGATGATGTCCCAGTAGGCGAGCGGGTAGAAGACGTCCCACTCTTCGGGCGTCATCTCCTCGACCTCCATCTGCGAGTAGTCGGGGAAGCTCCGGCGCAGCACGTTGAAGGCCTGCACGTTGTCGTTGCGCGCGCGGTAGAGCTTCGCCTTCGAGAGATTGAGACTCGGACTCGCGGGCGCGGCTTCGAGCGCCCGGTCGAGTTCGGCGTGTGCCTCGCCGTCCATCCCGACGGCGGCCAGTTCTTCGGCGCGCTTGACTCGCGCGGCCTCGCGCGGCCCGGCGGTCTCTTCCGCCTCGGCGACGGGCTTCAAGTTAGCGACGGCGCGCGCGACCATAGAGTCGGGCGCAAAGTTTGTCGCGGGGATGCGCGCGCCCGCCTGCTTCAAAGCGTCGAGGCGCTGCCGCGAGAGATAGCCGTACCAGTTGGCGTCGTAGCGTTCGAGCATACCCTCGTAGAGGGCACGCGCCTCGGCCAGACGACCCGCGCGCTCCGTGTCGCGCGCGGCCCAGTAGCCCGCGCGGCCCCGGTTGTCGGTGTTGCGGTCGGCGTAATTCGCCAGATGCTCGATGAGGAGGCGCGAAGATTCGTCGAACCTCTTGGCCTCGTGCGCGGCCCACGCGATCTCGAACTGCGCGCCCGCGACTTCCGATTCGCCCGGAAAAGTCTCGACGGCAAGGCGGTAAAAGCTCATCGCCTCGAAATTATTCTTCGCGTCCTTCGCCGTCTGCCCGGCGGCGACGACGGCGCGCTTCGTCCAGTCGCTTACGGGAAAGGCGCGGCGCAGCTCTGCGAGCGTCGAGCGGGCCGCGTCCCACTGCCGCGCGCGCGCGTAGTGCTGCGCGAGATAGTGGAGCGCCTCGGCGCGCACGTCGCCCGCCGAAGCGGGGACGGCGGTGAGCGAGGCAATCGTCTCGGGCGCGCGGCGTGCGTGGTAGGCGGCTACCCCTCGGCGCAGGCGGGCCCGCGGCGTGGCCGTCGCGGGGAAGCGAGCGAAGGCGTCTTCGTAGGCGAAGACGGCGTCGCCGTAGCGCTTCGACAAAAAGAGCCTTTCGGCGCGCGCTGCGGCCTCTTCAGCGGAGGCGGGCGCGACGCTGGACGAAAGTCGCGCGAAGGCGGCGGCGGCCTCGGCGTCGGCGGAGTCCGACGGCGTCGCGTAAAAATAGAGGCGGCGGTAGGCGGCGAGAGCGCGCAGAGGGTCGCCCGTCTGCTCGTAAGCCTTCGCTGTCAGCAGGATCGCTTCGTCGTTGTCGGTGTCGGCGAGTTTCTTCAAGGCCAGAGGGATTCCGGCAGACTGTCCGTCCTGCGCGAGTAGTTGCGCGGCGCGCAGCGTGGCCTCGCGCGCGCGCAGTGAGTCCGCGTCGTCGCGCGCGAGTTCTTCGAGCGCGGCGCGCGCCTCGGCCCTGCGTCCCGTCTTCTCTAACGCGTCGGCCCTCAGCCAGAGCGCGTAATCGCCAATCGCCGTCTGTCTTTTGATGTCGCCGGAAGAGAGCAGCGAGGCCGCGCCCGCGAAGTTGTTGGCCGCGGCGCGGATGCGCGACTGGAGGACGAGGGCCAGCGCGCCCGTGCGCGTGCCCGCGTAATCGGAGGCGAGTTGCGCGACCGCGGCTTCGGCGGGCAGCGTGCCGCCGCGCGTGAGCAGTCGCAGGCGCTCGAAGGCGGCGGGCTCGTCTCTGGTCTGCGTGCGGCAGCTCGCGACGGCGAACGGCAGCGTCGCCGCCCCCAGAAGCGCCGCGCAGAGGGTGACGACAAAAGTGAAGCGGTGGCTGTTGAAATGATTCTTCAAAACGCTCTTCCTTCTTCTCGGCGTCGCGCGCCCGTACGCAGTGACGCCCGGTCGTGATGTCGGGGGGAGAAGGATTATAACTGTTCCGCGCCGGGATGCGGTGAAATCCTGAGCCCGGCGACTTCAAGCGCCGTTTGGATGCGACGCCGCTCAAGCACCGTTCGCTTAAAGCGTAGTGAAATAGCCGCCCGCCCACAGCTCCGCAGAGGCGGAAGAAGCAGTTCGGCTGCCGACACTTCAGTGGGGGCGGACCCGGACAAACTTTAAAACGCGGGCCCGCGGGAGAGTGTGTGACGGCGGCCGAAGCCCTGCCTCACCCGCGCCCCGATTCAAAATTGTGAGAGGCAATCTGGCGGGCGTGGGGTGGGTGAGCCGTGGGGGTTTTTCCGATACACCCTCATGCTCTTACGCCGCCTGAGATAATTGAGAACGGGCGGGCTGAAGAATCTAATGCTTAGGCAGCTTGCCGAAAGAAAAAACCATAGCAGCGCCTTTATGGCGTGTGGGTTTTCCAGATAGTAGGCGAGCGGGCCCAGGTCGAGCTTGTACACAGGCATCGGCAGCCGCAGCCTCCGCCAATTGAACGATGAGTAATAACTAAACTCGGGGCGTTGCATTACCCGATCCAGAGACTCCAACTCCGGAATGTATGCTTCGTCGTATGAATCTACGATGACTCTGCCGCCGTCTTTCAATCTCACTTCCGCCACGACGTGCGGCTTTCGCCCTTCCAGGTATAACCTTTGGGCGCGGATTCCTAACGCATCCGCCATGTTGATGAACGCCCGCGTCGCCTCGCCACAACGCCCCTTACCGGAGCGTAAAGTGCCCGCGGCACTTTCGCGCAGGAAGGGGCGGCCTCGGGATCTGTAGTCTTTGTGGCTTACGTGCCGACGGACGTGATCACGCAACGCGACCACGACTGACAGTTCGTCGGCTGATTTGGCCTCTTTCGCCGCGCCCATGGCGATCAGCCGCACGTACTGAACGTCTCGATATTGCGCCAGAGCCTCGCAAATTCCCGGCACCATCAAAGTCAAGAAAAGGCCGTAAAAGATATACGGCCCCCGAAAATAAGAAAGGGTGGAGCGAACCTTTTTCCTGATCGGTGTAATCACCATGTCGCCCAGAACGCGTTAAAAGTATTATCAGGCTCGGGAGGGCGACGGATTGAAAACCTAACGATGCTTCAAGCCGAGACGCTCGCGCCCGGGTAGCCTTCGCCGAGGCGCGTCGAGTCGCCGCCCGCAAGCATGTTGACCAGCTCGTGGTGGAAGTAGTCGTAGCGCCCGGAGACTTCGGTCTTCACGCGCTTGTCGTACATCTGGCGCGAGCGGTCAATGTCATCGCGCAGGCGGTTGTAGAGGTCGCCCGCGTCCACGCCCTCCTTCACCTTCTGTTCGTTGTAGAGCTTGATCTCGGAGACGAGCAGGCGAGCGAAGCGGCGCGCCTCGTTGTGAGAGCGCTTGTCCTCTTCGCCGACCTCGACGGGGAAGTCCATGTCCATCGCGCCGTAGCGACGCGACGCGCCGAGCGGCGAGACCTCGGGCGCGGGCTCCGCCGCCGCGGGCGGCGGCTCGACCGCCGGAGCGGCGGAGTGTTCCGCGACCCCACCCCAACCGCCGTCGTGCGCCGACTCTCCGTCTCCGGAGGGCGCGGACGGCTGCGCCTCGAAGGGGGGCGCTTCAAAAGTCTGCGGCTGAGAGTCGAAAGCCTGTGGCTGAGAGTCGAAAGCCTGTGGCTGCGTCTCGTGCGGCGGCTGAGAGTCGAAAGACCGCTGAGAGTCGAAAGCCTGTGGCTGCGCTTCCTCGTCGCGCGCCGTCTCGGGCGCGGGCGCGGGAGGCTCGAAGGCGTGCGGAGGCTCGAAGGCGTGCGGCGTCGCCGGCGCGTCCGCTTCGGACGTTTCAGGCAGCGCGGATTCGGGCGTCGGCTCGGGCGTCGGCTCGGGCGACAGCTCGGGCGTGGGGGACGGTACGGCGGCGGGGCGAGCCTCGGCGGCGGTGGGGGCGGCGGCGGGTGCGTAGCGGCGCGCGGAGAGTAGTTCGACCGACATTCCCGCGATGCGCACGAGCGTCTCCAGCGCTTCGAGGTTGATTGCGCCCGCGTCCTGGCCCGCGCTGTCGGCGTAGAGCACGGCGACCGCCTTGTCGCGCGCGACCATCGGGACGGCGACGACGCGCAGCGGCGGCTCGTCGCCGAACTTCCCGTAGAGCTCGTGATCCTCGCCGTGCGCGCCGGGGCTCCCGCTCCACGAAGAGCGCGTCCGCACGACCTCGCTCACCAAGGTGTCGGACGAGAGCGGCATCGAGATTTCGCGCACCGCGTCGTCGCCGACCGTGCCTTCGAGGCCGCGCGCTCGCCAGCCCGTCGCGCGGTCGTTCTTGACGACGAAGAAGGCGATGCGCGGGGCGAAGCTGACGGCGCGGTTGACGAGCGCGTTGAGGATGCCGGCCTGCGTGTGCTGCCCTTCGAGGTCGTCAATCGCCGCCTTGATGATCGCGATGTCGGAGGAGGCGCGCGCGCGCGAAGACTCGGAGGCGGCGGCCTCGATCCCGGCGTTGCGCGCGCCGCGCAGGTGTTCCGAGATGGCGACGGCGACGGAAGCGTCGGTCTGCGCCGCGCCGTCCATGCGCTCCAAAAGCCGCGTGAAGGCTTCGTTGAACTGACTCTGGAGGCGCGTGACCTCTTCCTGCAAGCCGCCCAGACGCCCGTTGATGTAGCTCTCAACGTCTGCGCGCAAGCTCTGTTCCAAGTCTCCGCTGGACACCTTTGTCTGTCTCCTTCGTTACTGTGGTGTGTGCGCTTCAGGGAAGAAGCTGAAGCAGACCGGCACGATGGGGGGCATCTTAGTTCTCCGGTCAAGATTTGCGAGCCGCTCGACGAGACGCCCGGCGGCGGCCAGAGCGCCGGCGATTTGGATTATGGACGCCCACGCGGAACGGTGTCAAGAGACTGTTTTCCAACCCCTTAGCACGCTTCGCGCGGGAGCGCACGGAGCACACGGATGGTGGGCGGCGGCGCCCGGCTTGCCCGACGAAACGAGCGGGCGCGGGCGGGCGCGTGAAACCGCTGGCGGAGGGTTCTACGTAATAGTGTCGAAGGGCTCTCTCGTAAATTTAATGTCTCGACGGGCGGCTTTAATCCTCCCGTCCCCGAAGAGTGGGACAGGTTTGACTCAGCCCGACCGCTCGCGCTATAACGGCGCACAACAGTCTTCCGCTTCTAAACCCGTGCCGAACCTGCACCCGGCATGTTGGTGGCGGGAGAGCGATGTCAGACCGGGGGCTCTGGTCCTCTCGTCCGAAAAGACCCGACGAAGATGTCCGTAAACATTCTCATCGCCGATGACTACGACGACAACCGCGAACTCCTGCGACTGATGCTGGAGACCAAGGGGTACCGCATCCGCGAGGCCCGCGACGGGCTGGAGGTGCTCGACGCGGTGCGCGCCGAAACGCCGTCGCTGGTGCTCATAGACATCTCGATGCCCGAGCTCGACGGGTGGGGCACGCTCCGCGAGCTGCGCGCCGACGAGCGCACGCGCCACGTCCCGTGCGTCGCCGTCACCGCGTTCGCCGGCACACAGGATCGCCGGCGCGCCCTCGAAGCGGGCTTCGACGCCTACCTCTCCAAGCCCTTCCGCGCCAAAGAGCTGATCGAGCTGGTGCGCGGCCTCCTGCAACGCGACGGCCATCAGGCCGCTCACACCGACGGCCAAAGCGACGCCCACCAAGCGACCGCCCCCGCAACGCTCAACACGAACCCGGAGCCGGAGGCTTGACGCGCGACGAAGCGCGCGACAATCCGGAAGCGCGCGACGACCCCGAAGCGCCCACGCCCGGCCAGATTCTCGTCGCCTTCGAGAAGCTGTTCGGCGGCGGTCGCGGCGTCCGGCGTTTCCCGCGCTCCGGCCTCCGGCACGTCGGGCTCGGGGGCGGGGC
Source organism: Acidobacteriota bacterium (assembly GCA_020199995.1). Lineage (GTDB taxonomy): Bacteria > Acidobacteriota > Blastocatellia > Pyrinomonadales > Pyrinomonadaceae > JAIVJM01. The sequence goes on from JAIVJM010000016.1 coordinate 78,373, forward strand.
CGTCCTCGTCGAACAGAACCCGAAGAAGAGCAGCGAGTGGGCCGCGCTCGCGCGCTCCGGCCACCGCATCGCGTGGCTCCTGCGCGACGGCGAGTACCTCGCGCGCGTCGTGGACGGCGCAGTCGTGATGCTCGACTGAGACCGAAAGCCCCGGCGGTCTCAAACCTCCCGGATTTTAATTCTACGTCATCCCGAAAAGTTGATGGGGAGAGTGAGGCCGGCGGCGCCCGCGGCTACTTCTTGCCGAGGCGGAAGACGACGCCGAAAGCGATGCGGCCCTTGTTCTGCGTCCCGCCGAAGAGTTGCGTCCGCACGTATTCGGCCTGGAAGGCGCGGACGGCAACGCGCGGACTAACGCGGACGTCGAGGCCTCCGCCCAGAGCCGACGCGAAGCTCGTGTCGGTGAAGTGAAAGCTGAGGCCGGATTCGGTGGCGCGCGAGTCGGTGTGCGCCGCGCCGAAGAGCGCGTGGACGAAGGGCGTCACACGTCCCTTGCGGCGGACGGAAAACCTCGGCCCGAACAGGAACGAATGCGTCCTGATGCGCTCGCTCACGCCGTCTCTTTCGAGCGAAGTGCGCTGGCCGCTCACATCCGCGACCAGCCCCAGCCAGCGATTCACGTTCCCGGCAACCGAGACGTTCCACCCGTGCGTCGCTTCGCCCGCGTACGAGTATCCCCCGAACAGCTCGGCCTTCGGCGTCTCCACTTCGCCCTGCGCTTTCGCCGTCAGAAAGGCGACTAAAATCATCCAGATGGTGAATAGGATTTTTCTCATGTCTGTCTCCTCATTGATGGTTGGAGCCCGAGGACTTCGGAGCCACGGCCCGCGGCCAGACTCCGCCCTCGATGCGTGCCCCTATTTGAAGGCAACGCACAATGGGAGTCGCCCCAAACGGTGAATTGGGACGTGCGGAAAGACGTTTTCGGACGTTTATGCCTGCCACGACGGCGCACAGTACCGCGCGGTCTTTCGGGCGGGTCGCCGGCATTGCGGAGTGCGGACTGCGGAGTGCGGAGGAGAAATGACATTTCAATCCGCATTCCGCAATCGCCAATCCGCAATCGGCCCACCCGCTCGCTACGGCTCGCGGTACTGTGCCGTATTCCGGAACTCGGATGGGGTCATGTTGGTGTGTTTTTTGAAGACGGCGTTGAAGGAGGACTTCGAGTTGAAGCCGACCTCCTCGGCGATGGCGAGGACGGAGTAGTGAGAGAGCGCGGGGTCGAGCAGCTTCCGCTTGGCCTCCTCGACGCGATAGGTGTTGACGAAATCGACGAAGCTCTGGTTGAGCCGACCGTTGACGGTCTGCGAGAGGTGCTGCGCCGGGATCGAGAGGAGAGCGGCGAGCTTCTGGAGCGTCAGCTCGCCGTCGGCGTAAGGCCGCTCCGCCTCCATGAAGCCGAGCAGCTTTTTCAGATACCTGTCGCCGCGCTCCGGCGTGAGGCTGGACTTCTCGTACTTCGGGGGCGCGGGCGTCGTCGGCGTCGTCTCCTCTGCGCCCGCCGCCAACACTTCCGGCTCGCGCATCGCCATGTAGCCGAGCACGTAGACGCTCACCGAGATGCCGAGCGGGACAAGCAGGTTCGTCCTCGCCGTGTGGTCGAACGCATAGCGGAGCACCGCCGCCGCCCACAAAGTCAGGCAGGCGTAGACGAGAAAGCGCGCGCGCACGAGCACGGCCCTCTCGCGCGGCGTGCGCGGCCTCGCCGCCCCGCGCGCATACGTCCAGAGCATCCAGACGACCGGCGCGAGATAGGCGAGGAAGTGCGCCACGACGAGCGCCGAGCGCACGTAGTACCAGCGTCCCATCGTCGGCTGCCAGAATTCGGCGTTCAGTTGTTCGAGCTTCGCCCCGGCGTCGAGGAAGTAGGAGGGCGCGAGGTAGAGCGCGCAGGCGGCGAACGGTACGAAGTGCAGGTAGTCTCTCCGCGCAAGACCCCCGCTCCCGGAGGTGAGAGAGCGCATGTAGAGGTAGAGCAGCGGCCCCGCGAGGAAAGGAAAAGGGTCGTGAATCCAACTCAGATGCGGGTAGACGAAGAGATAGCCGGTCGTCCTCAGCACCGCGCCGCAGACGAAGATTGAGATCGTCAGCGTGAGCGCGGCGAGAATTCGGTTGGCCATCCTGTTCCCGCGCCCCACCGCCCAAAGTGCGAGCGCCAGCAGCAGCCCTTGCGCGGCCCCCAGAAGGTTCAAGACGGCGAGCAAATTCAGTTCGAGTTTCATGACGGCGAGTTCAGGCGAACGACTCCGGAGTGCATGGGGTTTACGGACATTCGCGCCCCGCGCTTTTCGTAGAATCTAACACGGAACCCTCACGCATCCCGAACGCCCGTGTTAAAATCCCGGCGCAGCGCAATCACCTCGCAAACGACGGCTCGATGAGGGCGGTGTGCAGACGCGGTCTCCCCTCCGGCGACGCCTAATCTTCATCAACCCACATTCATAAGCGAAGCGTCCCCTCGCGTTTTTTCGCGCGCGGGGGCGGGCCGAAAGGAGGCCACATGAACATTCTGGACAGTTTCATCGAGAACTTATACACGGGCGACCCTGTGCAGTTTAAGCAGCTCAGCGTCACCCCGGTCTTCATCCGGGAAGAGCGGGAGATGCCCTACCTCGAACTCGACGAGGCGCTCAAAGGCAACCTTGTCGAAGTGACGGAGGTCTCCGAGCAGGGCAGCGTCCCTACTTTGCGCGTCGTCAACCGCTCCGAACGCGACGTCATCATCCTCGACGGCGAACAGCTCGTCGGGGCCAAGCAGAACCGCATCGTCAACACGACGGTCGTCGTCCCCGCGCGCGCGACCGTGGAGATACCCGTCACCTGCGTCGAACAGCGGCGCTGGCGCTACACTTCCGACAGCTTCTCGGACAGCCGCAGTCATTCCTACGGCTCTCTGCGCTCGCTCAAGCACAGCTCGGTCACGCGGAGCCTGCGCAACACGGGCCGCTACACCTCCGACCAGTCGGAGGTCTGGGGCGACATCAGCGCGAAGATGGGACGGATGGCGACGGCGAGCCCGACGATGTCCATGGACGACATGTTCGCGAGCAGCGTGAGCGGCGAGGACGAATCGCGGCTCTCGACGGAGGCCGCGCACCAGCCCCGGCAGGTCGGCTACTTCGCCTTCGTCCGCGGCGGCTTCGCGGGCGGCGACGTCTTCGGCTCCTCTCAGCTCTGCCGCGCCAAGCTCGACAAGCTTCTGCGCGGCCACTACCTCGACTCGCTCGACGCGGGCGTCGAGTTCCCGCGCCTCACAATCGAGCAGGTCATCGGGCAGGTGCGCGCCGCCGCGCCCGAGCAGTTCGCCGCCGTCGGCAAGGGCGCGGAGCTGCGCTTCGAGGCGGGCGACGTGCAGGGCGGCTGGAGCGTCGTTGACGAGTTCATCCCGCACCTGATGCTCTTCCCGAAGCTCAACTGAGCAGAGGAAGGCAAACCTCAGGCGCGGCGTTCGAGGATGAGTTCGGCGATGCCGCGCAGGAGGGTGGTGTCTGCTTCGACGCCTTTGAGTGCGGCGCAGGCGTCTTCGTAGACGCTTCGCGCACGCTCGCGCGCCGCGTCGAGGCCATAGAGCGCGGGGTAGGTGGCCTTGCGCGCGCGCGCGTCTTTGCCCGGCGTCTTGCCGATGTCTGCGGCGGTGGCGGTCACGTCGAGCAGGTCGTCCGTGATCTGGAAGAGCAGCCCGAGGTCGAAGGCGTAGCGCGTGACGGCTTCGAGCTCAACCTTGCAAGCGCCCGCGACGAGAGCGCCCGCGCGCGCCGAGGCCTGGATGAGCGCGCCCGTCTTGCGCCGGTGGATGAGTTCGAGTTCGGACTCGCCAACGTCCGTGAGCGACTCGGCGGCGAGGTCGTGAGCCTGCCCCGCGACCATCCCCTCGGGCGTCCCCGAAGCGCGTGCCAGCTCCGAGACGAGCGCGACGCGCAAGCCGGGGTCGAGCGTCTCGTCTTCGGCGATTGATTGAAACGCGAGGGCTTGCAAGGCGTCTCCCGCGAGGATGGCCGTGGCCTCGCCGAACTTGACGTGGCAGGTCGGGCGGCCCCGCCTGAGGTCGTCGTCGTCCATTGCGGGGAGGTCATCGTGGACGAGCGAATAGGTGTGGATCAGCTCGAAGGCGCAGGCGGCGCAGAGCAGTCGTTCGGCACTCGCCCCGAAGGTTTCGCCGACGGCGAGCAGGAGCGTGGGGCGGAAGCGTTTGGCGGGCGCAAACAGACTCCAGCGGATGGCGGCATGGACGGAGATGGGTTCGGTCGTCTCGGGCGGAACCAGCTCGCCGAGCTTCGCTTCGACGAGCGAGCGGGCGCGCTCGAAATAGGCGCGCGACTCTTCGGCGGCGGACTCATGCGCGCCCCCAGCGCGGGGCCGCGGCACGCGCGCATCAGAAGACACTCTCATCTTCGTCCCCATCCACGGCTGCTTCCGCTTCGAGCTCGTCCGCGCCGAACTGGAGCGTCGTCGTCGTCGCGCCGTCGCCGCTGCGCAGCAGGACTTCGATGCGCCGCTCGGCCTCGTTCAGACGCTCCTGACACTCGCGCGAAAGTCGCACGCCCTGCTCGAACAGTTCGAGGCTGCGTTCGAGCGGAAGATCGCCACGCTCCAACTCCCTCACGATGCGTTCGAGCGTGGCGAGCTGCCCCTCGAAGCCCGGCGCTTGTGCCTCCGCCGCCACACTCTCCGTCGTTACTCGTTCTCGTTTCGCCATTTGTTCAACTGTCCGTCCGGAACTCTCAAGACAAATTCAAACCGATTATTTTTCCGCCGTTGCTTCTTTAACGTCCGGACCTCCGGCGCGTCTGATTCGTCGGCGTCGGCGCTGTCGCGGGCAGGCTCGAAGCGAGCCGCGAGGCGATCCCTGCGGCCAGCTCGTCGTCCTTGACCGAGACGACCTTCCAGCGTTCGCCATCGCGCTGCATCGTGAGTTCGACCGGGCGCTCGCCCGCCTTGAACGCGACGCTCGCCGCGTCCCCCTCCTCTTTAATCTCCGCCACGCGCGGGACGGCGAGCGCGAGCAGGATGAAGGGACGCTCCCCGCCCGCGCTCTCAGCGAAGCCTTTGAGTCCGCGCGTGATCTCTTCACGCATCGTCTCTCGCACGCGCGGGAGCAGTTGCGGCAGCGCCGCCGTGATGACGCCGCGCGGCAGCGCGGGAACCTGTGCGGAGACCGCCGCGCCGCCGCCGCCCGTCAATTTTTCGATGACCTGCGGCACAAACCCCTGCGCCACGCGGTCGCTGTCAATCAAGGATTCGACCACCTGAATGTCGTCTCGCTGCGCCGCGTCCAGAAGCAGCGCGACGGAGTAGGCCGGACTCTTCCTGAAGCTCTGCCACCACGCGTAGCCGCCGACGAGCACGAGGAGCAGCACACCCGCGACGGCGAGCGCGCCGAGCATCAGGATGCGCTTCGTGCGCCCCGGCCCGTGCTTCCGCGCGCGCGCCTCGGCCTGCGCCTGCGCCACGTCAATGACGATGCGGCTCTTCTTCCCGCGCCCCGCGGGCGTCTGCGACGACGACATCACTGTTCTTCCACCCCCTCGACTTCTTCCACGCGGCACAGCAGCGCGCCCGCCGCGAGCCGCACGCGCAATTGTTCGCCGACCCCGACCGAGTTCGCCCCGCGCAGGAGTTTGCCGCGCGCGTCCAGAGCGAGCGCGTAGCCGCGCCCGAGCACGGCGAGCGGCGAGAGCGCGTCGAGCGAAGCGGCGGCCACGGCCACACGCGAGCGTGCCTCGTCGAGACGCGCGCGCGCCGCCGTCTCCACGCCCGAGCGCAGCAGGGCGAGGCGCACGCGCGAGGTCAGGACGCGCGAGGACATCCGCGCGGGCGAGAGGCGGCAGGCCGCGGCGTCGAAGCGCCGGCGCGCCGCCCCGTGTGATTCCGCTATCCGCTTCTCCAGCCGGCGCGCTACTCCGCTCAGCTCTTCGCGCGCCCCGCGCAGTTGGACGCGCACGTCGTCGAAGCCGCGCGACATCGCCGCCTCCTGCACGCGCGCGCGCTCAGCCAGCACGCGGTAGCGCACGGCGTTGACCATGTTGTGCGTGAGCGTCTCGACGTAAGAGGCGATCTCGTCCTCGCGCTCGGCGACGATCTCGGCGGCGGCGGTCGGCGTCGCGGCGCGCACGTCCGCGGCGAAGTCGGCGATGGTGAAGTCGGTCTCGTGCCCGACCGCGGAGATGACCGGAATCATTGAGGCGCGAATCGCGCGCGCCACTTCCTCTTCGTTGAAGGCCCAGAGGTCTTCGCTGGAGCCGCCGCCGCGCCCCACGATGATCGCGTCCACGCGGTCTTCCGCGCGCTCTTCAACAAGTGCGCGCCGGTGGTGCTCGTTGAGCAACTGAATCGCCCGCGCGATTTCAGCACCCGCCCCTTCGCCCTGCACGCGCACGGGCGCGAGAAGGATATTGACGGTGCGCGTGCGCCGCTCGATGGTGCGGATGATGTCGCGGATGGCCGCGCCCGTCGGAGAAGTGACGACGCCGATGCGGCGCGGCAGAAGCGGCAGCTCGCGCTTGAGCGACTGGTCGAACAAGCCTTCCGCCGCCAGACGCTCGCGCAACTGCTCGAAGGCCACGCGCAGCGCGCCCGCGCCCACGGGGTCGAGCCCCTCGACCATCAGCTCGTACTCGCCGCGCCGCTCGTAGACCGTGAGCCGCCCGCGCACGCGCACCAGCAGCCCGTCCGAAGGCCGAAAACGGATGCGGCTGTTGACGCCGCGAAAGCAGGCGGCGCGGATTTGCGCCGTCTCGTCCTTCACGGTGAAGTACCAGTGCCCTGAAGCCGCCGGCCTGAAGTTCGAGATTTCCCCCTCGACCCACACCGACGCGAAGCGGTTCTCAAGCGCGCCGCGCACCTGCGCGGTCAACTCCGAAACCGTGAGCGGTCGGCGCTCAGTTTCGTCGAACAAAGACATGAGGAGGGGACGCGTCATTTCACCGGCATCATATCAGAAAAATCCGAAGCCCTCTCTCACGGTCGGGTTTCTGCCGCGCGGGGCGTCGTCGCCGCGCCGCGCGCGAAGTAGCCCTGACGGTAGAAGAGGCGAAGTTTTTGCTTGCGGAGTGCGGGGTTGGTGATCTCGACTTCGACGCGGCGGAAGCGACCGTCGGGCGTCTTGTTGGATGGCGCGTAGGAGAGGAGGTACTGCGAGCGCAGCTCCTGCCCGATCTGCGCGAAGGCGGCGTCAAGCTCAGCCTTGTTCTTCGGGAAGAAGGCGCGACCGCCCGTCTCTTCCGAGACTTTGCGGAGGTAGTCCTTCTTAAGTTCGCCGACGTCTATTTGGTTGTCGCGGATGCCGATAGAGTAAACGACGGTGTTGTGCTTGATGGCGTCCTCGACGGCCTGATAAATCTTCGACGCGCTGCTCGTGTCGTCGCCGTCCGAGAGCAGGATGATGGCGCGGCGCGTGCGCTCGGGCGTGTGCGAGAGGATTTCGCGATTCGTCACGATGATGCTGTCCCAGACCGCCGTGAGGCAGCGGATTCTCACCTCTTCCGCCACGTCTTCGTCGTTACATTCGGGGCTCTTGAGGTTATACAGAACCTTGACGCGCTCGATGGCCGCGTTGAGCGCGTCCCGGTCGTCCGTGAGGGGCTGCTCGATGCGCGTGATGCCGGTGAAGGAGACGACCGAGGCGCTGTCTTTGCGCAGGCGCAGCACCGACGCGATGAAGGCGCGCGCCGCCTCCTGCTCGTCCTTCAGCACGCCCTCCTGCGAGGCGCTGAGGTCAATGAGGACGGCGAGCGAGAGCGGCAGGTCGGTCTCGCGCTGGAAGGCGAGGAGTTGCTGCGGCACGCCGTCTTCGAGGACACGGATATCTCCCTCGGCGATGGTCGTCACAAAGCGGCGCTGCTTGTCCGTCGCCGTCAGCAGGACGTTCGCGAGGTCTGTGTCTATGCGCTCGATATCCTCCCCGTCCTCATCCGGCGTCGGCGCGGGCGTCGGCGCGGGCGAAGGCGACGCGGCGGGCGAAGGGCTCGGAACCGGCGAAGGCCCGGCGGGGGGTGTCGGCGTTTGCGGCGGCGGCGCGGTCTGCGGCAGGACGCGCCCGCTCTGCGCGCTGCCCGCGCTGAAGAAGGATGCGGACAAAAGCGCCGCGAGCACGCACAGCAGCGCCGGGATTCGCGCGGATGGCTTTACAGGGCGGCGAAAAAACATTTCTCTCCCGTGCTCTCTCTAAAAATTTTCGCGGGGGATTGGCTTTGATGCTTCAGGGTGCGGATGGGGTCGCCGCCACGCCGACGGCGGGGCTCAGGCGCACCATCGCGTCGGGGCGCGCGACGCGGACGCGGACGTGCGAGTTGCGCCGCGCCGCGGCGTCCGACTCGTAGGTGATCGTGTAGGAGGTTCGCAGGTCGGCGACCACGTCGTCGAAAGCCTTCTGCAACTGTTCGAGGCGCGTGATGGGGTAGTAAGTGCCGCCCGAGACTTCGGCGAGTCGGCGGCCCTCGTCGCCCGCGCGCGAGGTCAGCGTGAGGTAGCGCGAGCGCATCGGGTCGAGCGTCGTGGTGGGGGCGGGGATGCTGCCCGAGGGGATGAGGCCCGAGGGGATGTAGAGCGGGTAGACGACCGCGCCCGTCTCGGTGACGGCTTCGAGGATGGAGGGGAACGTGATGAAGGAGCGGTTGTCGTCGCCGTCCGAAAGGATGACGACGCCCGTGCGCCCGCCGCGCAAGGGCCGCAGCGTGTGGACGAGCGTGTAGCCGACCGCATCGTAGAGCGCGGTCGCGCCACCGGCCTGAATGTCCTTGATTCGTTTGGCGAGGAGCGCGCGATCCGCCGTGAAGTCCGAGACGAGCTGCACGTCGTCGCGGAAGCTGATGATGGCGATGCGATCCTGCGACCCGGCGGCCCCCGCGAAGTTGAGCGCCGCCTTGCGGATAAAGTCGAGCCGCTCTTCGACGCTCCCCGAAACATCGAGGAGGAGCACGAGGTCGAAGGGCGCGGTCGAGGGCGTGACCTCGCGCACCGCGCGCCCGACGCCGTCCTCGACCACTGAGAAGTCTTGCGCCGCGAGGCCCGGCAACGCGCGCCCGTTGCGGTCGGTGACGCGCGCCTGCACGCGCGCGAGGTTCTGGCCCGCGCTCGTCTTGACGTCGAAGGGGTCGGTGCGCGTGCCGAGCGTGGGCTCGGAGGTGTGCGGCGGGAGCGTCGCCGCATATTCGCCGACGAGCCGCGGCGCGATCTTGCGGATGGCGTCGGTCAGCTCCGTGTCGCCGCTGCGGATGATGGAGCGCGCGGCCTCGGTG